>NZ_JAVKPU010000008.1:0-163399 GCF_040981025.1 Kocuria sp. CPCC 205261
AGCGCTGATGGTACTGCACTCGGAAGGGTGTGGGAGAGTAAGACACCGCCGGGATTAACATGAAAGAAAGAAGTGGTCGAGGCCGCACCCCCTTAGGGGGCGCGGCCTCCCACCATTTAACACGCCGGAACGCTGTAGTGTCTGGGGCTATGGTCGTTGAAGCAGCTGTGAAGCCTCCGAACCGAGCGCGCGTCGTCGTGGTGGGCGGTGGCAATGGCGGGATCGCCCTGGCCTCGCGCCTGAATCGCAAGGGCGAGAGCGACGTCGTGATCGTTGAGCCCCGCTCGGAGCATTTCTACCGCCCGCTCTTGTCCTACGTGGGAGCCGGCCTGGCGACCCTGGGCGATGCACGGCGGGAGCAAAGCAAAGTCATGCCGGAGGGATCCACCTGGGTGCGCGACGTCGTGACACGGGTCCATCCCGAACTCTCCTCGGTGACCCTGGGCAGCGGCGCGACGATCGGCTACGACCAGCTCGTGCTCGCCGCCGGCTCGCGTCCCGACTGGGACTTCATCCCGGGATCGGCTGAGGCCGTCCTGTCCGAGAACGCGTCCACTAACTATCTGTTCGATCTCGCCCCGAAGACGTGGCGACTCGTGGACGCCGCCACCTCGGGGACCGCTGTGTTCACGATGCCCGACACCACGTGCCCGTGTGCGGGGGCTGCCCAGAAGATTCTTTACATGGCGTGCGATCTGTGGCGCAGCCGCGGTGTACTGGACGACATGCGGGTGGTCCTCACCGTCCCGGAAGACACGATCTTCGGCGTCCCCGTGGTGGACGATGAACTACAACGGGCGATTGACGACTACGGGATCGAGCTACGCACGCGCACCCGTGTCCGGTCGGTGGACTCGGGGACGAGCGCGATCACGATCGAATCCGACGGTGTCACGGAGGACATCTCGTACGACTTCCTGCACCTCACGCCCCCGCACATCGCCCCGGACTGGCTGGTGGATTGCGGCCTTTCCACCGAGGGAGCGCGCGGGTTCGTGGACGTGGATCCCGGGACGCTGCGTCATCGTCAGTACGAGAACGTCTGGGCACTCGGGGACATCGCGGCCACCCCGGGCTCCAGTTCCGGTGGTGCGCTGCGGAAGCAGACACCGGTCGTCGCGCAGAACGTCCTGTCCGCGCTGCGCGGGCAGCCCGCCACTGCCCGGTACTCCGGGTACACCGTGAGTCCGTTCACCGTCTCCCGCCGCACGCTGGTGCTGGCGGAGTTCACCGCGGACGGCACCCCCAAGCCCAGCAGCAAGGTGTTCGACCCGCGGAAGGAACGCAGGTCCACGTTCCTCCTCGACCGCTGGGGCCTTCCTTGGATCTATTGGCACCGCATCCTGCGGGGTAAGTGACGCTTCGCGCTTCCCCGCCCGGAGCGACCCCGCACCGATCACCGACCCCGAGGTGGGATCCCATGCAGAAAAGATCATCCCGCATGTGTGGTGCCAGGGCGCCGCGGAGGAGGCAGTCGCGTTCTACCGGAACGCCCTGCCGGACTGCACGCTCGCCGGTTCGTCCCGGTATCCGTCGGAGGGGGTGCCCGATTTCCAGCAGACGTTCGCCGGCGAACTGCTCACCGCGGATCTGCGGATCGGGGACTACCACGTGGTCCTCATCAACGCGGGTAACGCATGCTGGAGATGAAAAAGCTGAGTATCGCGGGGCTGCGCGGGGACTGACTCCGAGGATCCCGCGCGTCTGCCTCTGGGGCGGCCTGCGCAGGTCGTTTCGGTCAGTTGCACCGGGCAGGTGGCCGACGGCTGCATTCTCGGGGGCCACCTGCCCGGGCCAAGATCGACGGTCCCCTGTCCCGGGCCAAGATCGACGGTCCCCTGTCCCGGGCCAAGATCGACGGTCCCCTGTCCCGGGTCCGGGTCGACGCGTCCCTCTTCCGGGTCAGGACCGGTTCACCTGGCTGCGCCGAGCGCCCGGTCCAGGTCCGCCAGGTGATCCTCGATGTCCTCGATCCCCACGGACAGGCGCACCAGATCCTCGGGAACCTCGTACGGGGTGCCCACCCGGGAACCGTGGGTCATGCTATGGGGCACGCACGCGAGGGACTCTACACCCCCCAGGCTCACCGAGAGGTTGTAGATCTCGGTTTCGCGCACGAACGCGTGGGCGGCCTCGATGCCCCCGGCGGGCCGGAACGAGATGATGCCGCCGAATCCGCCGGTGAGGGTTTGTGCAGCCAGCTCGTGCTGCGGGTGTTCCTCGAGACCGGGGTAGTTGACCTCCAGGACGTCGGAGCGTGAGCGCAGGAAGCGGGCTACCTCCAGCGCATTCGAGCAGTGCCGTTCCATGCGCAGCGGGAGGGTCTTCAACCCCCGGGCCGCGAGGAACGAGTCGAACGGGCCGGCCACCGCGCCCCCGGCGAACTGCTGGAACCCGATGAGCTCGGACAGCGGCTGACCCCGCCACTCGGTGTCACCCACGACCACGGCACCGCCGAGCACGTCCGAGTGCCCGCCGATGTACTTGGTCGTGGAATGCACGACCACGTGGGCGCCGAGCACGAGCGGGTTCTGCAGGGCGGGGGACGCGAAGGTGTTGTCCACGACGAGGAGGGCGTCGGCGTCGTCGGCGACCTGCGCCCACGCGGCGATGTCCGCGACGCGCAACAACGGGTTGGACGGCGTCTCGAGCCACAGGACCTTGGTGCGTCCGGGGAGGACGGTCTCCGCGGCGTCGGACGCGGAGGCGGACGGCACGAAGCCGTGCTCGATACCCCACTTGGACAGCACCTGGTCCACGAGGCGGAACGTGCCGCCGTAGACGTCCGAGGCGAGCACGATGTGATCCCCCGGGGCAAGGACCGCGCGCAACAAGGCGTCCTCCGCGGCCATCCCGGAGGCGAACGCGAAGGCCCGGGTGCCCTGCTCGAGGGAGGCGAGCTGTTCCTCGAAACCGTTGCGTGTGGGATTGGAACCGCGGCTGTATTCGTGGCCCCCGGTGCGGAACTGGTTCACGCCGTCCTGGACGAACGTGGAGGTCTGGTAAATGGGCGGGACCACGGCGCCGGTGGTCGGGTCGGGCTGTTGGCCGTCGTGGATGGCGCGCGTGGCGAGTCCAGGCAGGCGGGTGTCGGTGCGGATCATGGGGTGGTCTCCTTCGGGGGGTGCGGGCAGCTCAGTGGGCCGCGGTGGTCGATGCCGAGCGGGGCTGCGGTGCGTGCGCGGGGGCGATGACCGACAGGGCTTGGAAGAGATCGGCCGTGAGATCGGCTTCGTCCTCGAGCCCCACGCTCACGCGCAGGGTCCGTTCGGTGATCCCGCTCGCGCGGAACTGCTCGGGCGTGAGGCGGCAGTGGGTCATGCTCGCGGGGTGCGCCACGAGGGTGCGGACGTCACCGATGTTGGCCGCGAGTTTGATCAGACGCAGCGAGTTCACGGCATGCTCGACCTGTTCCGGGGTTCCCTTGAGGTCGATCGAGAACACGCCGCCCACCCCGCGGTAGCCTCCGGTCTCCCGCAGCTGTTGCTGTCGCGGATCCCCGAAGCGGGGGTGGTGGACACGCTCCACCGCGGGATGCTCGGCCAGGGTGAGGGCGAGTCGCTCCGCCGTGGCGGACTGGCGTTCCACGCGCACACCCAGGGTCGTGATGCCCTGCAGGATCTCGTGGGCCGTGGTCGCGCCCATGCACGGGCCCAGGTCGTTGAGGTACTTGCACCGGGCCACACCCAGCAGCGCACGCCGGGCACCGAAGACCTCCACGGGGGAACGGTCCCCCCAACGGTGGTGCTTGCGGGTCAGCCACGGCCACCGTTCGGGGTCCTCGGTGGGGTCGAAGGACCCGGTGTCCACGAGCACACCGCCCAGGGGCCCGCCGTGTCCCGAGAGGTACTTGGTGGCCGAGTGCACCACGAGGTCCGCACCGTGGCGCCCGGGAGTGTAGAGGTGCGGCGTGGCCACGGTGTTGTCCACGATCACGACCACACCGTTGCGGTGCGCGATCTCCGCGATCGCCTCGAGTTCAGGCAGTTCCGTGAGCGGATTGGCCACGGATTCGAGGAAGAACACGCGCGTGCCGGGGCGCAGGGCATCCTCCCACTGCTGCGGTTCGCGGGGATCCGCGAACGTGACCTCCAGGCCCGTGTCCGCGAGGGTGTCCGTGAGCAGGTCCACCGTCCCGCCGTAGATCCGCGAGGAGACGACGACGTGCGCGTCCTTCGCGGGCCCGGTCAGCGTGAGCAAAGCGAGGCTCACCGCGGCTTGTCCCGACGACGTCGCGACCGCGCATTCCCCTCCCTCCAGCCGCGCGACCTCGGCCTCGAGCGCCGCGACGTTCGGATTACCCGTGCGGGCGTAGGTGAAACCGCTCGCGCGCTGGGCGAAGACCTCGCGGGCGTCGGCCAGGGTCTCGAACGCGTACGCGGCACTGTGGTGGATGGGCCGGACGATGGGCGTGCCCAGCGGAGCGGGGGTGGCTGCGGTCATGGTCTTCTTCCTTCCTCGGTCCACCCGGTGGCCGCGCGGCGGCGGCCACCGGGTGGACGTTTCCTACGGGTGAATCAGCGCTGCGCCGGAGTATCCGCGGCAGGGGTCGACGACGCGGCGACAGTGACGCTCCCGGACACGGTCGTCGCGTCGTTCGGGTCCACGTTCGCCGGTGCACCTGCGGGCGCGCCGGCCGTCCGAGCGGCGTCGTCGGCGGAGAGTTCCGCGCGCACGGTGACCGTCGCGGCGACCAGCCGGTCCAGTGCGGCCTCGGTCTCGGGCCAGCCGCGGGTCTTCAACCCGCAGTCGGGGTTAACCCACACGCGCTCGGCGCCGATCTCGTGCGCCGCGTGGCGGATGCGCCCCGCGAGCTCCTCGAACGTGGGGACCCGGGGCGAGTGGATGTCCCACACGCCGGGACCCACGTCCCGAGGGAAGTCGGATGCCGCGAGCCCGGTCACGATGCCCGAACCGGAGCGGGACGCCTCGAGCGTGGTGACGTCCGCGTCCAGGGCGTCGATCGCGTCCAGGACGGTCTCGAACTCCGAATAGCACAGGTGGGTGTGGATCTGGGTGTCCGTGGCCGCCCCGCCCGTGGCCAGGCGGAACGCCCCCACGGACCACTCGAGGTACGCCGGGCGCTCGGCCGCCCGCAGCGGCAGCAGCTCGCGCAGCGCGGGCTCGTCCACCTGGATCACGGGCGTTCCCGCGCGCTCGAGATCCGCGATCTCGTCCCGCAGGGCGAGTGCGACCTGGTCGGCGACCTCGGCGGCCGGAGCGTCGTCGCGCACGAAGGACCACGCGAGGATCGTGACCGGCCCGGTCAACATGCCCTTGACGGGGCGCTCGGTCAGGGACGCCGCGTACGAGGTCCAGTCCACCGTGATCGGCGCGGGGCGCGAGACGTCCCCGAACAGGATCGACGGGCGCGTGCAGCGCGATCCATAGGACTGCACCCAGCCGTGCTGCGTGGTCACGAAACCGTCCAGGCCCTCCGCGAAGTACTGCACCATGTCGTTGCGCTCGGGTTCGCCGTGCACTAGGACGTCGAGCCCCAGTTCCTCCTGGACGCGCACCGTGTGGGCGATCTCCGCGCGGATCGCGTCCGTGTACTCGGCCTCCGTGATCCGCCCCGCGCGGTGGTCCGCCCGGGTCTTGCGGATCTGCGGCGTCTGCGGGAAGGATCCGATGGTCGTGGTGGGCAGCACGGGCAAGCGCAGACGTTCGCGCTGGGCAGCGCGGCGCTGTTCGGCGTCCGCGCGCTGGCGGTCCGCGTCCTGCACCGCGGCGGTGCGCTCGCGGATCTCGGCCTTGTGAGTTGCCGGGTGCTCGGCGCGGGCCGCGCGGATCGTGGCGTCCTCGTCCAGGGTGTCCCGGATGGCATCCCAGCCGTGCTCGACGCCGCGCGCGAGCCCGACCACCTCGGTCACCTTCTGGTCCGCGAACGCGACCCAGCTGGTGACGTCCGGATCCAGTGCGGTCTCGCGGGCGACGTCGTGCGGGACGTGCAGCAGCGGCGTCGCGGTGCCCACGGCCACCGGCCCGCGGGCCGCGGCGCGCAGCCGGTCCAGGGTCTCGACGGCGCGCGCGAGGTCGGTGCGCCACACGGTGCGTCCGCCCACGACGCCGCCCACGACGGGGCGTTCGCCCCATGCCTCGAGTGCCTTCTTGCCGGGGACGTCCCCGCGGTCGAGGTCGATGGCCAGGGCGTCGACGTTCGTGTGGGCCAGGGCGAGCTGGGCGTCCTCGCCGGCATCGCCGTAGCCCACGGTCACGAGGATCGCGGGGCGCTGTTGCTCGTTCGAAAGTTGGGTGTAGGCGCTCTCGAGGGCGGCCACGAGTTCGGTGCGTTCCACGCTCCACCCGTCCGCGGCGAGGGCCGGCTCGTCGAGTTGCACCCATTCGACGCCGGCCTCAGCCAGGGCTCGCAGGATCGCGGCGTATTCGGCCACGACGTCGTCGAGGCGCTGCAGGGGGTGACTTGCGACGGCATCGGTGGTCTCGGGGCGTGAGAGCAAGAGCAGGCTCACGGGGCCCACGAGGACCGGGCGGGTGGTGATCCCGGTGGTCCCGAGGGTGGTCCGGTAGCGGGACACGAGGCTCTCGGGGTTCGCACGCAACGGGGTGTCCGGGCCGATCTCGGGTACGTAGTAGTGGTAGTTGGTGTCGAACCACTTGGTCATCTCGAGCGGCTCCAACCGATCGGTGCCGCGGGACAACGCCGTGATCAGCTCGATCCCGCGGGGCGTGTCCGGGGCGGCGGGCTCGTAGCCGTCCGCGATGAACCGCGCGGGAACCGCGCCTAGCGCCAGGGACGTGTCCAGGACGTGGTCCACCGCGAACCCCTCGGACGGCACCGCGTGATCCGTGGTGAGGCCGAGTTCGGACAATCGCGTGGCGGTGCGCTCACGCAACCGGGCGAGGGTGTCCAGCACGGTGGTGGCGGGGTGCTGTTGCGGGTCCTTCCAATAGGACTCGAGTGCGCGCTTGAGCTCGCGGTCGGGGCCGATGCGGGGGTAGCCCAGGATCGTGGCGGCGGGGAACGGGACGGGCTGGGTGCTCATGGGAACTCCTCGGAGCTGGTGTGGGGTATGGCGGTTAGGGGGTGTGATGAGCCGCGGCAACGGGTGTGCTCCGGCGCGGCGGGGTAAGGGGAACGTCAGCGTGGGTGGTGCCGCTACGAACGGTTTTCGGCCTGCCCGGATGTGGCGGTCGAAGCCAACACGATCGGTTCACGGGTCGGTCGGGGCTGGTGCGGAGGTCAGGCCGCGGGGCTGCGGCCTCGGTATTCGCGTGCGGCATCCCGGACCCGCAGGTGCTCCAGGATGGTCAGCGCCGCCTCGGGGCGGTTGAACGTGTACAGGTGGAAACCGGCGCAGCCCAGATCCATGAGGTCGTCGATCAGGGACAGGGTGGCCGCGACCCCTCGGTGGCGCAGTTCCTCGGGAGTGTCGGCGCGCAGGAACCGGGTGAGGCGTTCCGGGACCCGGACCCCGGTGATCTCGGTCATGCGCTGCAACCTTTGAGGGTTGCTCAGCGGCATGAGCCCGGCGACCACGGGGATGTGGATGCCCTCCGAGCGCGCGCGTTCCAGGAACGTGGCGTAGTCCTCGGGTTCGTAGAGCACCTGCGTGATCGCGTAGTCCGCGCCGGCCTCCTGCTTGTCCCACAGGGACGCGAGATCCGCCTCGAAGTCGCGGCCTCGTGCGGGGGACGGGTAGCACGCCACCGACACGGACAGCGGTCGCTGACCCGGGCGGAACCCGGTGCCGAAGCGACGTCGTTCGACGTCCCGGATCAGCTCCACCAGTTGGGAGGCCCGGCCCAGGCCACCCGCTGGGGTCCGCCATTCCCCGGTACCCAGGGGCGGGTCGCCGCGCAGCGCGAGGAGGTCGCGAACGCCGTCGTCCAGCAACTGGTCCACGGCGCGCTCAAGACCCGCGCGGTCCGTGCCACCGCACGTGAAGTGCGCCATGACCGGGGTCTTGGTCGTGCGGCGCAGGTGGCGCAGCGCCTCGCGGGAGACGCCGTGATGGCCGGCGTGACCGTGGGTGACCGAGAAGAAATCCGGCCCGGCCTGGGCCATGGCGTCGATGTTGCGCCACACAGTGTCCGGGTCCGCGGTGGGCCGCGGCGGGAACACTTCGAACGAGACAAGCGTGGAGCGGCGCGGGCGCCGGACCAGCCAGGACGTCCTCGTGGGCGGGCCAGTCACGGGCGCGGGTTCTGACGCTGCGAGGGGTGCGGGCATATAAAAAATCCTCCGGCGTTAGGACGCCGGAGGATGAGCTCCGAGCGCCGTACTTGCCGACCACGCGGTTGCGCGGCGGCCGGATCCTCATCTGGGGCACCCCACTACAGCTGGAGGGTTGCCGCCCGGTTAGCCAGAGCTTCGCACCGGGACTCATGATCCTTTGTTACGAGCGAGCGTAGCACAGCCTCGTGACGAGGCCCACGAACGATGACGGAACCGCCGGCCTCCCGCCGCGCTCGTCTTCCCAAGCGGGCTGAATGGACCGCACGGGGGCACCTGGGCCCTGCCGTGGTCATCCTGCCCCACGACGTGCAGGACATGAAGATGCCCGAGTTGGGACCCGAGAACTGGGTCTCGCGCTCGATAGCCGCGGCGCCGGCCGCGGGCGGGTCCGCGTCCTCGCAGGCACCCGCTCCGACGACGACGCCGTCCCCCTTGCGCAGCGCGACCGCCAACCCCGGTCGTCACGAACCCTGAGTTCGGGCCGCCGTGCATCCGGCGGCTCGCCGGTGCACCCGCGTGACCAAAGCGCGGCGAAAAACAGGGACGCCCACCCGGTCAACCGACCGGGTGGGCGCGCCTTGGCGTGTCATCAGCAACTCAGCATGGGTGCCAGACCTTTCCTCCCGGTTCGTAGCACCGGGGGCCGGTGTAACCGGGATAACCGCCATCACTCTCGGGAGCCGGGGGCACGTGGGGTGCCGCCGGCAGCTGCGGGGCAGCAGGTACCCGGGGCGCGGCCGGTAGCTGAGGTGCCGCGGGCTGCGCGGGGGCGGGGTTGTAGTTGTAGTTCGGTTGCGGAGCGGGATTGGGTTGGGGTGCCGGATCGCCCACGGCGACCTCGTCCTCCACGACCGCGGGAGGCGCCTCGAGCGTCGGCGTGGGAGTGGGCGTGGAGGACGAGGTGGGACTCGGCGTCGCGCTCGGGCTCGCGGTGCTCGGAGTTGTGGTGCCGGGGGATGCGGATTCCCCCGGCGGCGCGCAGTCCTGCTTCGGGTCGAAGAAACCGACCTGCATGGCCTGGGCGACGTTGTACGCGCTGTCCATCTCTCGCCGGTACGTGCTGTTGGCGCCCACGGTCATGGGCGTTGCCAGGCCCGCCTTGACGAGTGCCTGGTTGACGTTCAACCCGTCGTCGTCGCGGGTCACTCGGGCGAGGGTGCGGCCGTAGCGGTCCGTGCGTTCCACGTCGTAGTCCAGGTGGATCGTGGATCCCTTGGGCAGTAGGTCCTCAAGCTTGGCCGTGGCCTCGTCCGCGAGGCACTCGCCGGGCTGACCGTCCCGCGCGACCTCCGGGGTATTGATGTTCAGCAGCCGCACCCGCGTGGACTTCCCCGCGATCGTGGCGTCCAGGGTGTCCCCGTCCACCACGCGTTCCACTGTGGCCACCGAGTCGTCCGGGGTGGTGCGCAGTGCGGCATGGTGTAGACAAGACGCATGGCCACCATCGATGAGCTTCCCGGTGAGATTGTCGCGGACCTGCGCGTGAGCGATGCCCGTCCCCTGAGCGGCGGGGACACCGCCCGCGCCTACTGGCTCGAGACCCCGGACGGGCCCCTGTTCGCCAAGACCATGCCGGGTGCCCCGGCGGGTGTGTTGGCGTTGGAGGCGGCGGGACTCGAGGCGCTGCGCGCCGTCGCCCCCGCCGAGGTGCGGGTGCCCAGGGTGCATCACGTGGGCGATGAGGCCCTGGTGCTCGAGTGGATCGACGAGGGTCCCGGACGGCAGGACCGTGCCACGGAACGCAGCATGGGTGCTGGTCTCGCGGCCATCCACCGCGCGCGAGCCCCGCACGTCGGGTGGCTCTCGGCGGAGCTGCCGGAACGCATCGGCTCGTTCCCGGTGGATCTCACGCCCACGGACGACTGGGCCGACTTCCTGTTACACCGCCGCATCGAGCCGTTGCTGCGCGCGGCGATCGACGCGGGACACCTGGACCCCGCGGCGTCGGACCTGCTGGCGCGCTTGGCGCCGCGAGCGGACGAACTCGCGGGCCCTCCCGAACCCCCGAGCCTGCTGCACGGTGACCTGTGGGCAGGCAACCGCGTGGTGGATCGCAACGGGACGAACTGGCTCATCGATCCGTCCTCGTTCTACGGACACCGCGAGTACGACCTGGCCATGATGCAGCTCTTCGGCGGTTTCGGGCGGGAATGCTTCGCGGCGTACGACGACGCCTACCCCCTCGCGGACGGCTGGCACGACCGGGTGCCGTGGTACCAGTTGCCGCCGCTGCTGGTGCATGCGATCAGGTTCGACGGTGGTTACGGCGGGGCGGTCCTACGGGCCCTGCGCAGTCTGATGTGACACTACGGGGCGCGTCCATCACCCGCTGAGGACAGGGCGTTCTCGGCCGATGACTGCTACAAGGCAGGTGCGGACAACGTTTTCCACCCGCGTGACATGGTTGGACACGTCCCCCGCACGTGCAGCATGATGTTTACTAGATTGTCTAGTTATCCACAACGCGAGGGACGCGATGGAGAGCAGTGCAACGTGGTACGGGCCGGTGAGCCCGCAGTCGCGTGCGCTGCGCCGGGTGGTCGTGCTCAACGCGGAGATCGCGTACGAGATCCGCCGCATCTTGGGGCTCAAGGGAACCGATTACGCGGCCATGGCCATGCTCATAGTCCATTCCATGGGGCCCACGGAACTGGCTCACGCGCTGCACCTCACGACGGCCTCCGCGACCGCGGTGGTGGACCGACTGGTGCGCGCGGGTCACGTGGTCCGGGAGCCCGTGGAGGGGGATCGACGCCGGATGACTGTGCGCGCGGTGACCTCGTCCAGGGAGCGGACCCGGGAGCACGTCGTGCCGGTAATCGGGATGGTCGAGGACGAGCTCGACGCCCTGGATGAGCCCGGGCGTGAGGCCGTCCTCCGGTTTCTGAGAGGTACCGAGTCCCGTCTGGAGGAGTACTTGGAAGACTTGCGCGGGCGCGCGGACCAGGCGTCCCAGGACGATCCCGGGGCGGGTGGGTCATGACCGAACGCGTACGCACCGCCCGGTCCCGTGAATCCCACCGAGCGGCTCCCGGGATCCCGTCCGTTGCCGATCCTGGGGCCTCCCCGAGTGTCGCCCCCGTCGACGACGCCGCCTGGTGCCGTTTCCGCACCGCCGTGGGGGAAGAGCTGGACGCGTTCTTCGCGGCCCCCGCGAATCGAGTTCCCACGAGCCCGGGTTTCGGGGTGCTGTGGGAGCGGGTGCGCGAGCATATGGTGGGCGGCAAGCTCATCCGGCCGCGACTGACGTGGATCGCGTGGTCCTCCTTCGCCGGGGGCGCGGGGGATGGATCGAGCGCGCCTGACCCGCTCGTCGCGCCGGACGCCGGGGATGCCGAGGAGACGCCGGGTGTGCGCGATGCGGCCGGAGACGGGAACCACACGGCGGGCGACCGGGAGACAGAGGTGCCGGACCCCGAGTGCGTGCGCCTGGCGGCGTCGTTCGAGATGCTGCACGCGGCCCTGCTGGTCCACGACGACGTGGTGGACCGCGACTGGCTGCGCCGGGGCATGCCCACGGTGGGAGAGCTGTTCCGCCGTGACGCGGCCCGCGCCGGCGCACCCGAGCACGAAGCGGAACACGCGGGGGCCTCGGCGGCGATCCTCGCGGGGGACCTGTTGTTGGCGGGGGCACTGCGGCTCGCGACCACGTGCGCATCGGACCTCGCGCGGTGTCGCGCCGTGGCGGACGTGGTGTTCGACGCCGTGACCGCCTCCGCGGCCGGGGAGCTGGATGACGTGCTGTTGTCCCTGCATCGCTTCGGCGCCGAGCACCCCGGGGTGCAGGACATCCTGGACATGGAGCGGCTCAAGACCGCCACGTATTCGTTCGAGGCCCCGCTGCGGGCCGGCGCACTGCTCGCGGGTGCTCCCGCGGACGTCGCGGAGCGGCTGGCCCAGGCCGGCGCCATGCTGGGCGTGGGGTACCAGGTGGTGGACGACGTCCTGGGGACGTTCGGTGACCCGGGACTGACCGGCAAATCGGTGGACGCGGATCTACGTTCGGGCAAGGCCACCGTGCTCACCGCCCACGGGATGGGGGTACCCACGGTCCGCCGGGTCCTCAGGGACCTCGCGGCGGAACGCACCACGGTGCATCACGCGCGGGAAGCGCTCACGGCCTCCGGCGCCAAGGACGTGGCCGTGGAACTGGCCACGGATCTCGTGGACCGCGCCCGGACCACCCTGGACGAACTGCCCCTGCCCGCGGCGCAGCGCGATCAGCTCGTCGCGCTGTGCCACCACGTCCTGAACAGACACTCGTAGTGAGGACCCCCATGCCGGATTCGGACGCGCCGCCCCTCTCGTCGCTTCGCCTGTATACCGCCACGGCCCTCGCGGCCTCCGGGTCGGTCATCGGCCGGTACTCCACCTCCTTCTCGCTGGCGTGCCGCACTCTGCCGCCCGCCGTGCGCCGGGACATTGCGGGGATCTACGCGCTTGTACGCGTCGCGGATGAGGTCGTGGACGGCACCGCGGGCGCCGCGGGCCTCGAAGCCGCCCGCGTGCGCACCGCCCTGGACGGGTACGAAGCGGCTGTGAACTCGGCCCTGGCCACGGGATTCGCCACGGACCTGGTGATCCACGGCTTCGCGGACGTCGCCCGCCGTCACGGTTTCGGGCGGGAGCTGACCGAACCGTTCTTCGCGTCCATGCGCGCCGACCTGGACGTGGCCGAGCACGACGGCGCGTCGCTCGAGTCGTACATCTACGGTTCCGCGGAGGTCGTGGGACTCATGTGCCTCGAGGTGTTCATGGACATGCCCGGCACACGGGCGGACACCCCTGAGCAGCGGGACATGCTGCGGGCCACGGCCCGTCGGCTGGGAGCGGCCTTCCAGAAGGTGAATTTCCTGCGTGACCTCGGGGCGGACCACGACCAGCTCGGTCGCACGTATTTCCCGGGCGCGGACCCCGCCCACTTGGACGAGACCCAGAAGGCGCAGCTGCTCGCGGACCTCAATGCGGATCTCGACGCCGCGATGCCCGGGATCCTGGCCCTGGACCGGCGCGCTCGCCGGGCAGTCCTGATTGCGCACGGACTGTTCGCGGAACTGTCCCGGCGGATCGAACGCGTCCCCGCGCGGGAACTGACCAGACAACGCATCAGCGTGCCCACCGCGGTGAAACTGCGGATCGCGGCGCGCTCCCTCTCGGATTCGGTGGTGACACGATGACACGGACGGTGGTGATCGGCGGCGGTTTCGCGGGCCTGGCCACGGCGGGGCTGCTCGCCCAGGACGGGCACCGCGTGACCCTTCTGGAACAACAGGACATCCTGGGTGGGCGCTCCGGGCGGTGGTCCGCGGAGGGCTTCTCGTTCGACACCGGCCCCAGCTGGTACCTCATGCCGGAGGTCATCGACCGGTGGTTCCGGCTCATGGGCTCCAGCGCCGCAGCAGAACTGGACCTGCGCACCCTGAGCCCGGGCTACCGCACGTTCTTCGAGGAGCACCTGGACGAGCCACCGACGGACGTGGTCAGCGGGCACGCGGAGGAACTGTTCGAGCAACTGGACCCGGGATCCTCCCGTGCGCTGCGCATGTACCTGGACTCCGGCGCGGAGGTCTACGAGCTCGCCAAGAAGTACTTTCTCTACACGGATTTCGCGCACCCCCGTGAGCTCATGACCCCGCAGGTGCTCAAGAACCTCCCGCGGCTCGGCACACTGCTGACCCGGTCCATGAAGGGCTACATCGACCAGCGGTTCACCGATCCGCGGGAACGCCAGATCCTGGGGTACCCCGCGGTGTTCCTGGGCGCCTCGCCCTCGAGTGCTCCGGCCATGTACCACCTCATGAGTCACCTCGATCTCACGGACGGAGTGCAGTACCCCGTGGGTGGGTTCAGCGCGCTCGTGGACGCGATGGCCGAGCTGGTGCGCGCGGCCGGGGTCGAGATCGTGACCGGGGCGACCGTCACGGGGATCGACGTCGAGCGGGCACCGCGCTCCGTGCGTTCCCAGGTGGCTGCCGCCCGTTCACGACGTCGCTCGGCCGGCTCCGTGCGCGGCGTACGTTACCGTGCGACGTCATCGGCCTCGAATGCGCCGCGGACGGCGGCCGACGGTGCGGAGACCACCGTGCCCGCCGATCTCGTGGTGGGTGCCACGGACCTGCACCACATCCAGACCAGGTTGCTGCCCGAGCGGTACCGGGCCCCGGAATCGCGGTGGAAGCGCCGGGACCCGGGGCCGTCCGGGGTGCTCGTGTGCCTGGGCGTGCGGGGGAAATTGCCGCAATTGGCCCACCACAACCTGCTGTTCACGGCGGACTGGGACGACAACTTCGCGCGCATCGGTACCGGGCGGGAGCTCGCGGAGGAGACCTCGATCTACGTGTCCATGACGTCGGCCACGGACCCCGCCACTGCGCCCGAGGGGGACGAGAACCTCTTCATCCTGGTGCCCGCACCGGCCGTCCCCGAGTGGGGTCGCGGCGGGATCAGCACGCCGGAACGCCACGAACCGGGTTCGGAACAGGTCGAGCGGGTCGCGGACGCGGCCGTGGCGCAACTGGCCCGCTGGGCGAAGATCCCGGATCTCGAGTCCCGGGTCGTGGTGCGGCGCACGTACGGGCCGGGGGACTTCGTCGCCCAGTTCAACGCGTGGCGCGGTTCCCTCCTGGGCCCCGGTCACACGCTCGGTCAGTCAGCGATGCTGCGCCCCGGTGTGACCGATCCCGGGATCCGGGGCCTGTTCTACGCGGGGTCCTCGGTGCGCCCGGGGATCGGCGTGCCCATGTGCTTGATCTCATCCCAGGTGGTGTGGGACGCCATCCGCGAGGACAGCGGGGTGTCCTGATGTATTTGCTCATGCTGCTCGTGTTCCTGGGGTGCTACGCGCTGATCGACCGGCGGTGGAACCTCTACTTCTGGTCGGGGCACAAACTGCGGGCGTGGCTCGTGCTCGTCGTGGGGGTCCTGTTCTTCCTCGCGTGGGACGTTGTGGGGATCGTCAACGGGCTGTTCTGGCACGGCGAGAACTCGCTGACCCTGGGGATCTTGGTGGCCCCCGAACTGCCCCTCGAAGAGGTCTTCTTCCTGGCATTCCTGTGCTACCAGACCATGATCTACGTGCTCGGGGCACCCGTGCTGTGGCGGTGGCTGCGCGACCGGCGGGGCACCGCGGCGGCGTCGTCCGAACTGCGAGGAGGTCACGGAGCGTGACGTACTGGAGCGTGAACTTCATCTTCTTGGGCATCTCGGCGGTGGTGCTGCTCGTGGCCGTGCTCGTGCGGCGGCCGCGGGGGCTGTTCTGGGGATCCCTGGTGGCGTCCTTCGTGCTGCTCGGGGTGCTCACCGCGATCTTCGACAACCTCATGATCGCCGCCGGGATCATGACCTACACGGAGCACAACATCTCCGGCGTGCAGATCGGACTGGCCCCGCTCGAGGACTTCGCGTACCCGTTCGCGGGGGTGCTCCTGCTGCCGGCGCTGTGGTTGTTGCTCGGTGGTGTCCGCCAAGAACGCGGTGCCCGTGAAGAACGTCGTGCCGGCGACGGACGCGGGTCGCACGACGGACGCGGCGCTCGCGGTGCCCGAACGCCGGAGGCTGAGGAAAGGGGAGTCCGTGCTGAGTAAGCTCTTCTGGGCCTCGCGCCCCCTGAGCTGGGTGAACACCGCGTACCCGTTCACCGCGGCGGTGCTGCTGACCAGGGGCATCCCGTGGTGGCTCGTGGTGCTCGGCACGGTGTTCTTCCTGGTGCCCTACAACCTGGCCATGTACGGCATCAACGACGTCTTCGACTACGAGTCCGATCTGCGCAATCCCCGCAAGGGCGGCGTGGAGGGTGCCGTGGTGGACCGTGCCGCGCAACGCCCCGTGTTGCTGGCCTCGTGCCTGGTCCCGGTGCCCTTCGTCCTGGTGCTCCTGGGCTACGCGGTGGCCACGGGCAACTGGGTGTCCATCGCGGTACTCGCGGTCTCGCTGTTCGCCGTGGTGGCGTACTCGTGGGCCGGGCTGCGGTTCAAGGAACGCCCGTTCGTGGACGCGATGACGAGTGCCACCCACTTCGTCTCGCCCGCGGTCTACGGCCTGACGCTGGCGGGCGCCACGTTCACACCGGGACTGTGGGCGCTGCTCATCGGGTTCTTCCTGTGGGGCATGGCCTCCCAGATGTTCGGCGCGGTCCAGGACGTGGTCCCGGACCGGGAGGGCGGACTCGCGTCCGTGGCCACGGTGCTCGGGGCCCGGCCCACCGTGTGGGTGGCCGCGCTGCTGTACGCCCTGGCGGGTGGGCTCATGATGTTCACCGAGTGGCCAGGCCAGCTCGCCGCACTGCTCGCGGTGCCGTACCTGCTCAACGTGCTGCGCTTCAGCGGTGTCACGGACACCGATTCCGGGCGGGCCAACGCGGGATGGAAGACCTTCCTGTGGTTGAACTACCTCACCGGTTTCCTGGTGACCATGCTGCTCATCTGGTGGGCCGCGGTGCGCCCGGTCTGACCCCGGCCGGTCGCTCGACGCCGCTCGTCCCCTCACGGGGGCGGGCGGCGTCGTCGTTCTCGTCCTGATCCGATCCGTGAACCCTTGACCGCCTCGCCGGTTATGTGGTTCATTAGTAGAGTAATGAACCAAGGAGCTGGAAGTTCTCCATGACACCCAAACAAGACGGTCGCCCGATCTTCATGGTCCTGGCCGACCAGATCGCGGACGACATCCTCCAGGGCAACTACCCGGTGGATTCCGCGGTGCCATCCACCAACGAACTCGCCGCGTTCTACCGCATCAACCCCGCGACGGCGGGGAAAGCTCTGGGACGCTTGGTGGATCAGGGAGTCGTGGAGCGGCGTCGTGGGATCGGGACGTTCGTGGCCGCGGATGGCCCGGACATCCTGCGAGCGCAGCGCCGGGAGGCGTTCCATGAAGACTTCATCCAACCCGCCGTGGCCGAGGCCCGGAGGCTCGGACTCACACTCGACGACATGGTCGCACTCATCAGAAAGGTCTCGCCATGAGTTCTCCCGTACGACACACGGATCACCGTGAGAGCGCGCCGGGGCAGGGGATCCGGATCAGGAACCTGAACAAGTCCTTCGGCAAGAAACACGTGCTGCGGGACATCACCGTGGATTTCGCGCCCGATCGGGTGCACGGGCTGCTCGGGGCCAACGGCGTGGGTAAGACCACGCTGATGTCCGTGATCCTCAATCACACGTTCCGCAGCTCCGGTGAGGTGCTGATCGACGGTGAGGATCCGCGGGAGAACGCGCGGTTGCTCGAACGCACGTGCTTCGTCCACGAGGACCAGAAGTTCCACGACGACGACACCCCGGCCTCCCTGCTGCGCATCCTGCCCACGTTCTACCCCACGTGGGACACCGACCTGGCCGAGCGCCTGGCGCCCCGGTTCAAGCTGCCGATGAGCACGCGCACCACCAAGCTCTCCCGCGGGCAGCGCAGCGCGCTGGCGATCGTCATCTCGCTGGCCGCGCGGGCGCCGTTCACCTTCATGGACGAGCCGTACCTGGGGCTCGACCCCGGGCACCGCGCCCTGTTCTACGAGGAGTTCGCCCGCGCCATGGCCGAACACCCGCGCACCGTGATCCTCTCCACGCACCTGATCGACGAGGTGTCCGACCTGCTCGAGAACGTGGTCATGATCGAGGACGGCCGGGTCACGGTGGACGCGGACATCGACGACGCCCGGGACAGCGCGTTCGTGCTGCGCGGACTCGAACCCGTGGTCCGGGACGTCGTGGGCGCTCGCAGGGTCCTGCGCGAGTACCGACTCGGCAACATCCTCTCCGTCACCGTGGACGGCACCGCGACCGCTGAGGACCGGCGCCGCGCGGACGCCGCCAATGTCTCGTTGGAACCCGTCACCTTGCAGGAACTCGTGGCCGCGCGGGGCATGCGCGGCACCGACGACGCAGAAATGAGTGTGTGATGCAGTACGCCCGCCGGAACCTCGCGCTGTACCTGACCAACCGACTCAACTCCTTCGTGGTGGCCCCGGCCATCCTGGTCCTGGTCGCGATCCTCACGGTCGTGATCGGGCTGATCATCGGCATCCGCACCGGTCTGCCCCTACCGCAGCCGGTCCAGGACGGATTCCAAGCCAACCTGGCCGTGTTCTGGGCCCTCCCGGGCTTCCTGATCTCCCACGGCGCGCTGACCGCCAACCGGGGTTTCGCCGGCGCGCTCGCGTTCGGCAGCACCCGCCGGAACTTCTGGGCGGGCACGGCCATGGGTTTCGTGATCACGTCCCTGGTGGTCGCGGCCGCGGGTCTCGTGATTCTGGCCGCGGAGGCCGCGACCGGGTTCGGGCTGGGGATCAGTTTCCTCACCATTCACGCCCTGGGTGACGGCAACCCCCTGATCGTGGCCGTGACATTGTTCCTGCTGAGTCTCATGAGCCTCTTTGCGGGCATGAGTTTCGGCGGGATCTACCGCGCGGCCGGGGTGATCTGGACCGTGATCTCGATCGTGGCCGTGGTGCTCGTGGCACTGGGTCTGCTCGCCGCGATCGTGGCCTGGCCGGACTTGTGGTTGAACCTCGCGAACGAGCTCGGACGGTGGGGCATCCCGCTCGGCCTCGTGGTCGTCACACTGATCGCCGGTATCGCGAGCCGCGCGGTGGTGCGGTACGCGGAGATCTGAGCTCCCGGTACGACGCCGCTCGCTCCCTTTCCGGGGGTGGGCGACGTCGTCGTGTGCGGGCTGTGTCGTGCGGGCGGTGCGTGGACTGAATCCCTGACATCACCCGCTCCCGGGCCCACCCCACCTGACATCATGGCCCCATGAGCCGATCGACATTCACCACGCACACCGCCCACGTCAACGACACCGAGCTGGCCTACACGGACGAGGGCCGGGGCGAGTCCGTCGTGCTGCTGCACGGCCACGCGTACGACCGCTCCATGTGGGACGGGCAGGTCACGACTCTCGCGGAGCAGGGTTGGCGCGTGATCGCCCCGGACCTGCGCGGGTTCGGCGAGTCCCAGGTCACCGAGGGGATCGTGTACACCGAGGAGTTCGCCGCGGACATCGTCGCGCTGCTGGACGAGCTCGGCCTGGAGACCGTGATCCTGTTGGGCTTCTCGATGTCCGGGCAGGTGGCCATGCAGATCGCCGCGTCGTGCCCCGAACGGGTGAGCGCGCTGATCATCAACGACACGGTGCCCACGTCCGAGGACGCGGCGGGGCGGCGGCGTCGTCATGTGGCGGCGGACGGGATCGTGCGGGACGGCATGGAGACCTACGCGCAGAACGTGCTGTCCAAGATGATCGCGGAGGAGAACGTGGAGCGGCTGCCGGAGGTCGCCGAGCGCGTGCGCGAGATGATCCGGGCCGCCCCGCTCGAGGGCTCCACCGCGGCCATGCGCGGGCGCGCCGAACGCAACGACTTCACCGAGACGCTGCGCGCGTGGGAGAAGCCCGCGCTCGTGATCGTGGGGGACTCGGACGCGTTCGACAACGGCGCGGGCCAGGCCATGAGCGAGCTGCTGCGCCACGGTGAGCTCGCGGTGGTCCCCGCGAGCGGGCACACGCCCAACATGGAGAACCCCTCGGAGTACGACGCCGCTCTGGGTGCCTTCCTCTCGCGTCTCGTCTGATCGGGCGGCTCGCGGGTGCCGCTCACGGGCGGAATGGCGGGCGAACATCTGAGTCCCGATAATGCCTCGGAATCGCGATCCGGGCGCTTTATCGGGGCATGGATGTACCCGGGGATGCCCGGCGCTCAGTTCCAGTTGTCGGCGAGCAACTCCATGGCTGTGAGGACGTCCGGTTGGCGCGTGGCGGTGGGGGAGATCATCAGCTCGTCCGCATCAGCGTGTTCTGCGAACCGGTGCAGGTAGTCCACCACGGTGTCCGGGGTGCCCGCGCCGGTGTAACTGATCATGTGCAGGATCTGGGCGGCAGCGGGGGAGGCCATGACCATGTCCATCTCCTCGTCCGTGAACTCCCGGCCGCGGCCCACCATGGCCTTGACCCGGGAGCGCTGGGTCGCTTCCCGCTGACGGGCGGCGTCCTGCGCGTCCTCGGAAATGATCACGTTCACCGCGGCGATCACGTACGGCTCCGCGAGCTGTTCGGACGGCTGGAACTGGGACCGATAAGCGGCCACGGCGTCCACGAGGGCGTCCGGCGCGAAGTGCGATGCGAACGCATAGGGCAGCCCGTAGGCCGCGGCCAACTGGGCCCCGAACAGGGACGAGCCCAGGATGGTCAGCGGCACGTCGGTCCCCGCACCCGGCATCGCCTGCACGCCCGGGATGAGTGAGTTGCCGGTCAGGTAGCCCCGCAGTTCCTTGACGTCCTGGGGGAAGCTCTCGGCGGATTCGGGGGAACGACGCAGTGCGCGCAGCGTGCGCGGATCCGTCCCCGGGGCGCGGCCGAGCCCCAGGTCGATCCGGCCGGGATGCAGCTCCGCGAGGGTGCCGAACTGTTCCGCGATCGTGAGCGGGGAGTGATTGGGCAGCATGACGCCGCCCGAACCGAGCCTGATGCGTTCCGTGTGCGCGGCCACGTGGGCGATCAACACTGCCGGTGCGGAGGACGCGATCGTGGGCATGTTGTGGTGCTCCGCGTACCAGACCCGCGTGTATCCCAACCGCTCCGCGTGCCGGGCAAGGGTCACGGAATCCGCGAAACTCTCACCCACCGATTGGTTCTCGCGCACGGTGGCGAAGTCGATGACCGATAGGGGCAGTGCCATGAATGAAACCCTTTCCAGAGAAAACTTGCTGTAGGAATAACGGGCTCACGGGGCCCGATATTCCGCGGGCCGCTGCTCTCCCGGGTGTGCTGAACGGGTTGCCCGGGGTGGGAGGGGATGAGCGGGGGAGCGGGATGAGGGAGCGCCTACCGGCAGACTCGGGGCCACCACCGGACCCGGACTTGCCGGTTCAGTTCTCGGGGCGCCCTGCTCGGATCGCCCCAGCCGGCGCCTGGCGGCGCGCGTTGTGGGTGTCGGGGGTCGGTCATAGGCTCACGGGCATGGCCGAGTACGAGGTCACCGAGCTGTTCACCGTCCCCCGCGAGCCCACCGTGCTCGCGCCCGGGGCCGTGCACGTTCCCGATTGGCTCCCCGTCGCCCGGCAGCACGATCTCGTGGCCGCGTGCCGTGACTGGGTGCGCTCGGCCCCCATGCGTCACCAGGTGATGCCGGGCGGCGGTCGGATGTCCGTGCAGTCGGTCATGCTCGGCGCGAATCGGACCCCCTACCGCTACGGGGCCACCGGGGGAGCGGAGGTCGCGGCCCTGCCGGACTGGCTCGTGGACCTGGGTGCGCGGGCCGTGGCGGACGCGTACGGGGTGGTGGACGCGGGAGATGTGGGCGTCCCCGAAGTCGAGGACGTCGTCCGCGGTTTCGTCCCCGACTCCGCGCTGGTCAACTACTACGACGGCGCCGCGCACATGGGGATGCACCAGGACAAGGACGAGTTCTCGGCGGCGCCCATCGTGTCCCTGTCCCTGGGGGACACATGCACGTTCCGCTTCGGCAACACCGAGACCCGCACGGCTCCGTACCGGGACGTGGAACTGCGCTCGGGGGACCTGTTCGTGTTCGGCGGACCCTCCCGGTACGCGTTCCACGGCGTGCCCAAAGTGTTCCCCGGCACGGGTGGCCTGCACCTGGGGTTGAAGAACGGCGGGCGGTTGAACATCACGCTACGCATGACGGGTGGACACCGGCGAGCGCGCTGACGTGCTGAGAGCGACCCCGTCTGTCGGCAGACGGGGTCGGGCGCCCCGCTCGAACGCGAGGGTCTGCGCGCGGCTCGGCCACGAGAACCGGTGCCCCGCTCGGACCCGGGGCCGCGACGGGCGCGATGACACACTGGGGTCATGCAGAACGAGACCCTGGATCCCAGCCCCACGGGCGTGCAGGTGGAGCGCTATCGCACCCTGGCCGCCGATCACGCGGTGGGGGTGGGCGTGGTGTGCTCGCGCTACCGGGGCAAGGACCACGCGATCACCGTCACGGCGTTCGCGGACGTCTCCTACGATCCGCCCACCATGCTCGTGTGCCTGTACGACATGGGGCGGATGTGCGAGGCCGTGGAGGGCTCCGGATCCTGGGCCCTGTCCCTGCTGAACGCGGATCAGCGCTCCGTGGCGAATTGGCTCGCGAGTCCGGGCAACCCCGTGGACGGACTGCTGGACACCGTCCCGTTCCACCGCACCGAGCGCACGGGGACGCCTGTGATCGACGGGTGCCTGAGCTGGTTCGAGCTGGACACCGTGTCCACCCACACCGCGGCAACCCACCTGGTGGTCGTGGGGCGTGTCACGGCCATGGGCCGAGGGGTGGACGCGGGTGCCGCGGACCGTCCCCTGATCCATTTCGCGAGGGAGTACAAGAGCATCGGGTGATCCCGGCCGCGGGTGGGCGTACGGTGAGAAGTGGGGGATCGCTCGTCGCACGGTGCGCAGTGGTGGTGTCCCCCCAATGTGACGTCTCATTGCGCCGTGTGGCCCAGAATGTGGACTACGAAATCATGTGTTGGACATGAGATGCCTGGCAGGATTTAGCCTGTCCGGATAACGGCGGCCGGACCGCCGATCCGGGAACACAGCCGTGTGAGAGGACCCACCATGCCGGACCGCGTCAGCCAGAACACCTCAGCAGATCCCGAGACCCCCGACCCCGGCCAGGGGTTGGACGGTGTCCCGGCATCCGGAGGTGAGGCAGAACGGGTCGCCGCACATGCCGTGGACCTCGTGGCCCCCACGGAGGCGCTGCACAGCGATCCGCGCCTGACGGAAGGGTTCAAGTCCGCGTTCGGTCAGCATCCCGCGGGCATCGCGATCATCACGGTCGCCGGGCCGGAAGGCCCCGTGGGCCTCACGGCGTCCTCCGTCTCCTCCATCTCCGCCGACCCCCCGATCCTCGGCTTCTCACTGCAGGCCAAGCGCGGTTCAGCGGCCGTCGTGGCAACGGCCGATTCCTTCGTGGTGCATTTCCTGGATTCGGACAACGTGGAACTCGCACGATCCTTCGCCATTTCGGGTGCACCCCGTTTCGGGGACGACATGGAGTGGACCACGCTGTCCACAGGCGAGCCCCGCTTGCTCGGGGTGCGCCGCGTGCTGAGGGCCATCCCGCTCGCGCGGATCAAGGCCGGGCCGGCGCTCGTGTTCAATGCCGCCGTCGTGGAGGTCCTGGGTGAAGAGGGCTCGGGCAGCCCGCTTGTGTACCACCAGCGGCAGTTCCACGGCCTCAGCGACAGCTCGGTGCTGGACCTGCACCTCTGACGGGCGGGCCTTCGCCGTGCCGTGTGTGACGCTGTTCACCCAAAGTTTTCTCCAGAATAGGTTGACGCATCAAACAGCGGGTCGTAAATTAGTTTCCGAAGCAACCAATTGGGCCGCCCGACGACGGCCCGCCCGATGCCAAGGAGAAACGAATGACCACGCTCGAAGGTATGACCCCCGGAACCTGGACCCTGGACCCCGCCCACACGGAGGTCGCGTTCTCCGTCCGCCACGCAGGTATCTCCAAGGTGCGCGGCGTGTTCAGCGACGTCTCCGGTGAACTCAACGTGGCCGAGGACGCTTCGCAGTCCAACGGCCAGGTGGCCGTGGGGATGAACTCCGTAGACACCAAGAACGAGACCCGCGACAACCACGTGCGCTCGGCCGAGTTCTTCGACGTGGAGAACCACCCGCAGATGACCTACAAGATCACCGGCCTGGAGCTCAACGACGGTGAGGGCACCGTGACCGGCGAGCTCACCCTGCGTGGCGTGACCAAGCCCGTGAAGCTAGACGCCGAGTTCAACGGCGTGGCCGTGGACGCCTTCGGCACCACCCGCGCGGGCTTCACCGCCTCCACCTCGATCTCCCGCAAGGAGTTCAACGTGACCTGGAACGCCGCCCTCGAGGCCGGCGGGGTCATGGTCTCCGACAAGGTGCGCATCGACCTGGACGTGGAGTTCACCGCTCCGGAGTCCGCCAACTGAACGACTCGCACCTGAGCATCTCGCGCCCGAGCGACTCGCTCCCCACGTGAACAGTGCCCCACCGGTTGTCCGACCGATGGGGCACTTGCGTTCCGCGGGGCAGGAGCGCGGCTAGCGCAACGACTGCACGATGAAGTAGATCAGCGGCACGAGCACGAGTCCCACGAGCGCGATGCGCCGCACCCGCACCTCCATACGCGCGGGGTTGATCCGGTACCCCTCGCGGCGGGTTCCGTTCGCGCCTCGGCGCGACGACGCCTCGGACAGGGGCCCCGGAGCGGCGTCGTCGTCCGGGAAGTTCCGATCGGGGGGCCCGCCGCCCCGCCCGTCATCGGGTGACGAGGGGTGAGGGGAAGTGTTCACGAGGCCTCCTGCGGGGCGCGAGTGCGGATCGGTGGCAGGGTCAACGCCATCTGGTGGTCATGATGAGCCCCGCCAGCATGAACCCGAGCCCGATCACCAGATTCCACACGCTGATCCCGGGGATGGGCACCATGCCCTGGAACAGGTAGTAGGTGATGATCCACAACAGCCCCAGGATCATCAACCCGATCATGACCACCTTGTACCACAGCGGCGTGGGCTGGTAGTCGGTGGACCGGCGCTCGCGCTTCTCCGCCTTGGCGGCCTTCGCCGCACGACGTCGCTCGTCCCGCTGCAGCTTCTTGCGCGCCGCGGGCGTCTCCGCGTCCTCGCTCGTATCGGACGTGCCGACGCCCGGCTCGTCGGTGGACCCGGCCTCGCCGGACGCGTCCGCTCCGGACGTACCGGCCCGGGCCCCTTTCATGCCGGATTCGTTCGCTACAGCGGTCCCGGAAGCGGACACGGATGCCGCGGCCGCCCGCTTCTTCCCTGCCCGGCCCTTACCGACGGACGTCGTCTTGCCAGCGGGCACAGCCGGGTCACCGGACGCATCCCCGGTACCGGGCGCAGCGGCGTCGTCGGCGAGACCGTGGTCGGTCGCCGCATCCTTGGTGGAGACGGCCGAGGACCCGGATTTGCGCGCGGCAGAACGCTCGAAGGACGCGGCGGCGCTGTTGCGGGGAAGGATCTCCGCCGCGAGGGCGGCGAGTTCGCGGTCCCGTTCCGTGAGGGCGAAGTCCTGTGTGTCGTCCTGCGACTTACGGGATCGACCGAAGCGCTTCTTGGGCTCAGACACTGGCGTTCTTTCCTCCTGCTGCGTGGGCACCACGTCCGGGCGTGACCCGGGGGTGGGTGCGCGGCCGTGGCGGCCCGCGGGTGCGGCGGGGACCGGTTCCTGCCGCGAGATCGGCGTTCAGTCTATCCGCCCGAGCGGGCGTAGACTGGCGCGAGTTCTGTCAATTGGTGAACGCGCAGGAGTTCTTGAGTGTCTGTGAAGATTCTCGTCGTGGATAACTACGACAGCTTTGTCTATACCTTGGTGGGGTATCTGCAGCAATTGGGGGCCCAGACGACCGTGGTGCGCAACGACGACCTGGACGTCGCCGCGGCCACCGCTCTCGCCGGTGAACACCAGGGTGTCCTGCTGTCCCCCGGCCCCGGTGCCCCCGCGGACGCCGGCGTGTGCGCGGACCTGATCCGCTGGGCGGAGCACACCAGGACACCGTTGCTCGGCGTGTGCCTGGGCCACCAGGCGCTCGGTGAGGTCTACGGCGCTCACGTGGGCCACGCCCAACAGCTCATGCACGGCAAGACGTCCCAGTTGGTGCACCACGGGGACAGCGTCTTCGCCTCGGTCCCGTCGCCGTTCACCGCGACCCGGTACCACTCGCTCGCCGTGGCCGCGGACACCGTCCCGGACTGCCTCAAGGTCACCGCGACCACCGACGACGGGCAGGTGGTCATGGGTCTCAAGCACCGCTCCGCCCCGCTGCACGGTGTGCAGTTCCACCCCGAGTCCGTGCTCACGGAGGGTGGCTACCTCATGCTCGGCAACTGGCTCGAGGAAGTGGGCCAGCACGGTGCCGCCGCGGCGGCCGCGGGGTTGTCCCCGCTCATGACCGCCTGAGAACCAGTTCCGTCAGAGGCACCCGGACCGCACACTCCGTCGGAGCGAGGTCCGTCGAAACAAGGCCCCGCACAGTAAGGCCCGGCCGATCTCAGCCGTCGCCCCCGCGGGATGCGGTGGGGCGACTCGTGGGCTGGGGCTGCGTGGGTTGCGGTGCGGCATCCGTGGGTTCGGCGGGAGTCGTGGGTTCCGCCGTGGGCTCGTCCTCGTTCGTCGGGGACGGGGTGGGGCTCGGCGTGGGCGTCACCTTCCGGGCCACCGTGAGCGTGATCGTGGACCCCTGGCTCACGGAGGACCCCGCGGGAGCGGACTGCCGCAGCACCGTGCCAGCCTCAGCATCCTCGGTCTCGCGGATCTCCACGTCGTAGTTGAGCCGCACGTCGTCCGCCCGCAAGGCCTGTTCGGCCTCCGCGCGGCTGCGGCCGACGACGTCCGGGACCGTGACCTTGCCCGTGGACACCTGCAGTTTGACCGCGCTGTCCCGGGCCACCGAGGCGCCCTGTCCGGGATCGGTCGAGAGCACCACGTTGTGGGGCGCGGTGGCGCTGTTGACCGTGCTGACCGGGCCCGCCGTGAGGCCGGCCTGCTGCAGGGACTGGCGGGCGTAGTCCAAGGATTGGCCCACGAGATCGTTGGGCACGGTCACGTTCTCGGGCCCCTCGGAGACCACGACGGCCACCGAGGACCCCTGGTCCACCTGGGTCCCCGCGGCGGGGCTCATGCTGATCACGTGCTTGTCCGGCACGCTGTCACTGTGCTGCGTGGTGAACGTGGGGTTCAGCCCCGCGTCCCGCAGGGTGTTCTCCGCCGTGGTGCTGTCCATCCCCGTGACCTGGGGGACGCTCACCTGCGCGACCTGTTCGACCTGCTGGTCCTGCCACCACCGCACGCCCAGCACGGTTCCGCCGACCAGCAGCGCGAGCACGAGCAGCAGCACCACGGGCACGACCCACAGGGGCCTGCGACGGCGCTGTTCGTACGGCGCGGAGGCGGACGCGGGGGCGGCGACGGGCGCTGGGTCGTCGGCCGCGGCGTCGTCGTCGAACCCGCCGTACTGTGCGGAGACGGTGGGCTCGGCATCCTCGCTGCGCCCCGCGGCGGTCACGGCGGCGGCCGGGGCACCGGCACCCACCGCGGGCAGGGTCTTGGTGTGGGAATCGACGGTGTGGGTGACGTCGATGGGCTGTGTGGCCCCGAGATTGCCGGGCAGTTGCCCGCCCAGTTCACGCAGGGCCCGGCGCATCTGCCCGGCATCCACGAACCGGTCCCGCGGGTCCTTGGCGAGGGCGCGCTCCATGAACCGGTCCACGGCGGGCGGCAACTGCGGGTTCACCGCCGACGGCGCGGGCGGCGCGTCCCGAACGTGCTGCGCGGCGATCGCCACGGAGGATTCCCCCACGAACGGCGCGCGCCCGGTCAGCAACTCGAAGAGCACGCACGCGGCGGAGTACAGGTCCGAACGGGGATCCACCGCGGCCCCGCTGGCCTGTTCGGGGGAAAGGTACTGTGCGGTGCCGAGCACGGCCTGGGACTGGGTCAGCGCGGCCTGCGTGTCCTCCACGGCACGCGCGATCCCGAAGTCCATGACCTTGACGCTGCCGTCCGGGGTGACCTTGACGTTGGCGGGTTTGATGTCCCGGTGCACGATCCCCGCGCGGTGGCTGAAGGACAGGGCGTCCATGATGCCGAGCATGTACTCGATGGCCTGTTCCGGAGTGACCCCCGGCCCGTGCATGAGTTCCCGCAGTGTGCGCCCGGGGACGTATTCCATGACGATGTAGGGGCGCAGGACACCGTCCGGGCCCTGGGGGCGGATTTCCCCGGTGTCGTAGATGGCCACGATCGAGTGGTGGTTGAGGGACGCCACGGCGTGGGCCTCGCGCTGGAACCGCTCGTGGAACGTCTCATCCGCGGCCAGTTCCGGACGCAGGATCTTGATGGCCACGCGGCGGCCCAGGCGAACGTCCTGTCCCACGTGCACCGTGGCCATGCCACCGCGGCCGATGACCTCACCGACCTCGTACCGGTCGTTGATCAGATCCGGCAGTCCCGACGTCCCCATGCGTGTCAGCCGCCCGCGCCGCTGCCGGGAGCGCTCGGAGCCGCGAGCGCCCCGTCACCGGTGCCCTGCACGGGGTTGGACTGCCCGGATCCTGCCTCGGAGCGGGCGCTCTGATCCGTGGTCCCCTGGGCACCGGTGTCCGCCTGGGTGTTCGCCCCGTTCTGGCCGGTCTCCCCGGCGCCGTTGGTGGCTCCGTTACCGGCCCCGCCGTTGTCCGCGCCGTCGCCGTTACCGGCGCCGTTGCCCCCGCCGTTGGTGGGAGCGGTCTGTTGCGGTGCCTGGGTGTTCTGGTTCTGCTCGGGCTGTTGCTGCGGTGACTGCGTGGCACCGGTGCCCCCGGTCCCGGCCCCCGGGGTCGTCTGGGCACCCGGGGTCCACGCGACGTACATCACCACGGTGGAACCGACTTTCACCCGCGAACCGGCCGCGGGTTCCACGGAGACCACGGTGTTCTCCGCCTGACCCGTGCCCTGCTGCAGCCGCTTGTCCACGTTCACGCCCATGGCGGTGATCTCGGAGGCGACCTGGTCCGCGTCGCGGCCCACCATGTTGGCGGGCAACACCACGGTGTTCGCGGTGGGGCTCACGGTGGAGGACGTGACGGTGCCCGGTGCGGGGGAGCCGGAATCGTCCCGCGAGGAGAAGAAGTACACCCCGGCCACGGCCAGGGCCACCAGAAGTGCGAGCAGCGGCAACAACCACGCCCACACGGACGTCTTGCGCCGCTCACCCTGCGGGGTGGAACCGCGCTGCGAGCTCGGTGGCCGGTTCACGGCGTCGAACTGTGCGGTAGAGGGGTGGGCGCTGTACTTGGGGTCCGGCTGGGCCGCGGCCGCGGCCGAACCGGTCACTCCCGCGGCGGCCGTCCCGGACATGGGCCGGGTGCTCGGTCCCGAGACCGGTGCGATGGCCTCGGTGGGTTGCTCGTCGGAGAAGTCCTGGGACAGGAATGGCTGCATCCCCGGGACCATCGTGACCGCGGCCGTGACGTCCCCGCGGCGCAGCGCATCCACGGCGTTGGCGAGCTTGCCCGCGTTCTCCGGGCGTTCCTCCGGGTCCTTGGCGAGCATGGACATGATGAGGGCGCGCACCGGGTCCGGGATGGAGTCCGGCAGCGCGGGAGGGTTGTCGTTGACCTGGGCCAGGGCGATCGCGATCTGGGATTCCCCCGTGAAGGGGCGCCGGCCGGCGAGCAGTTCGTAGCCGATGATCCCCAGGGAGTAGATGTCCGAGGAGCCCGTGGCGGTCTGACCGGTGGCCTGCTCGGGGGCCAGGTACTGGGCCGTGCCCATGACCTGGCCGGTGGCCGTGAGCGGCACCTGGTCCGCCAGCCGGGCGATGCCGAAGTCGGTGACCTTGACGCGGTTGTCCGGGGTGATGATCAGGTTGCCGGGCTTCACGTCCCGGTGCACGAGCCCTTGCGCGTGCGCGGCGGCCAGGGCGCGGGCGGTCTGGCCGATGTAGTTCAAGACCGTGTCCGGGTCCAACGACTTCTGCCGGTCGATGATGTTGGACAGCGGTTCGCCGGGCACGAGTTCCATGACCAGGAACGCGGAGCCCTCGTCCTCGCCGTAGTCGAAGACGTTGGCCACACCCGGGTGGTTGAGCAGGGCGGTGTGACGGGCCTCCGCCCGGAAACGCTGCAGGAACGTGGGATCCCCGTTGTACTCGTCCTTGAGGATCTTCACCGCGACGATCCGACCCAGGACCTGATCCTTGGCCTTCCACACCTCGCCCATGCCGCCGATGGCAATTCGTTCCGTCAGGGCGTAACGACCGCCCAGGGTGGTGTTCGACGATGGTCTCACTTGTTCAACACCGCCTCGAAGAGTTGCCGGGCACTGGGGCTGGTCAGGGAAGACCCTGTGGTGACGTCCACGTCCTCGACCACCACGGCCACCGCCAACTGGGGGTCGTCGGCGGGCGCGAATCCAGTGAACCACGAATCGTTCAATCCGTCCCTGCCGATCTCCGCCGTGCCGGTCTTCCCGGCCACCTGCACGCCGGGCACGGCCGCGCCGGACGCGATGCCGTTACTGACCACGGAGGTCATCAGGTCCTTGACGGTGCCCGCGGTCTCCGCGTCCGTGGAGCGGCGCAGCTGCTCGGCCTGGAACTGGTCGATCACGGACAGGTCCGAGGAGCGCACGGCCTTGATGAGGCTGGGACGCATCATCACACCGTCGTTGGCTATAGCCGCGGAGGCCATGGCCACCTGCAGCGGGGTGGTGCGGACGTCGTACTGTCCGATCGAGGACAGGGCGAGCTGGGCCTGGTTCATGTCCTCGGGGAACACGGACGGGGTGACCTGCAGCGGGATGTCCAGGTTCTGGCCGTAGCCGAAGTTCTGCGCGGTCTGGCGGATCTTGTCCTGGCCCAGGTCCATGGCGATGTGCGCGAACGGGGTGTTGCAGGACTGCTCGAGCGCGAAGCGCAGGTCCACCTGGGAGCGCGCGGCACACCCGCCCTGGCGGTAGTTGGGCAGGCTAACTGTCGTGTCCGGGAGCGGGAGCTCGTTGGGGTTCGGCAGCGTGGTGTCGGTCGTGTACTTTCCGGACTCCAGCGCGGCCACGGTGTCGATGATCTTGAACGTGGAACCGGGGGAGTACAGGTCCCCGCTGATCGCGCGGTTCACGAGCGGCTTGTCCGGGTCCGCGTTCAGGGACTGGGCTGCGGCGACCACCTGGTTCGTGTCGTGCGAGGACAGGGCGTTCGCGTCGTAGCTCTTGCGGGAGACCATGGCCTTGATCTCGCCGGTCTTGGGGTCCACGGCCACGATGGAGCCGTTGTGACCCTCCAGTGCGTTGTACGCGATGCGCTGCAGCTCGGGGTCCAGGGTCAGCTCCACCGAGGCGCCCTTGGGTTGGTTCCCGGAGAACAGGGACACCACGCGGTCGTAGAACTGGTCGTCGGACGCGCCCGAGAGCTGGTCACCCATGGCGGATTCGAGTCCCGTGGCCCCGTAGACCAGGGAGAAGTACCCGGTGAGGTTCGCGTACAGGGGGGAGTCCGAATAGACGCGCTGGTGCGCGAAGTCGCCGTCCGCGGGCACGGAGCGAGCGATCTCCTTCCCGCCCACGAGGATCGAGCCGCGGTCCCGGCCGAACTGTTCATACAGCGTGCGGTTGTTCCACGGGTTGGCCTGGAGGGCGTTGGCCGCGAAGAACTGCACGTACGTCAGTGTCAGTAGTAGCACCACCATGATGGCCACGGCCATGAGCCACATGCGCCGGATCGCCTTGTTCACCGGGTCCCCCCTTCCTGATCGTGCGCGTTGCCACCGGATGCGCCGCGTTCACCGGACGACGACGCCGCGTCACCCCCGGTGCGGTCGCTCCGGGAGGCGCGCGTGGCACCGTAGCCGGCGAAACCGCTCGAGCGATGCGTGATCCGCGAGATCGCCTCGGTCGCGGATGCCGATTCCGCCGCGCCCGGGGACGCCGCGGCGTCGTGGGATACGGACGTGGTCCGCGACAGCGACGGGGTGGGCTCCGTGGCCGGCTCCCGGCCCGGGGCGGCGTCGGCGCCGTCGGTGCGGGTGCGCTCGTCGTCGCGGCGTTCCTCGCGGGCGCGGAGGCGGCGCTCGAAGGTCGCGAGGTCCTCGTCCGTGGCGGGGCCGGTGACCACGGGGCGCCGCGCGCTGTGGGAGATGGCCAGCAGGATCGCCACGATGATCCAGTTGGACAGCAGGGACGAGCCACCGGCGGACATGAACGGGGTGGTCAGACCGGTCAGCGGCAGCAACCGCGTGACACCGCCGATCACCACGAGCAACTGCAGCACCATGAGCGAGGACAGGCCCGCGGCCAACAGCTTGCCGAACGCATCACGGGTACCCAGGGCCGCGCGCAACCCGCGGGTCGCGAAGAGCAGGAACATCACCAGGATCGCGCCGAGCCCGATCAGCCCGAGCTCCTCACCGAACGCCGTGATGATCATGTCCGAATTGGAATAGGAGACCAGGTCCGGGCGCCCCTGACCCAGGCCCTGACCGAACAGTCCGCCGGAGGCCAGACCGAACAGTCCCTGCACGATCTGCGCCGAGCCACCGGGGGAGCGGTTGTAGACGTCCGGGTTGAAGGCGTCCAGCCACGCGTCCAGGCGCAGGGCCACGTGGGAGAACATGCGGCTCGCGGCGAAACCTCCCACGGCCATGAGCAGCACGCCCAACACGATCCAGCCCAGGCGTCCCGTGGCCAGGTAGACCATGGCCAGGAACAGGCCGAAGAACATGATGGCGGTACCCATGTCCTTCTGCAGCACCAGCACGCCGATCGCGATCACCCACGCCGCGAGCATGGGGGCGATGTCCCGGAACCGCGGCAGGCGCACGGGGCCGATCTTGCGCCCAGCCAGCAGGATCAGGTCCCGGTTGGTCGAGAGGTAGCCCGCGAAGAAGATGGCCAGCGTGATCTTGGCGATCTCACCGGGCTGGAACGTTCGCCCGGCCACCGAGATCCACAGTCGGGCGCCGTTGATCTCCACGCCGAGGCCCGGGATCATGGGCAGCAGCAGGAGCACGGCGGAGAGCAGCAACATGATGTACGTGACGTTGCGCAGTCGCCGGTGGTCCTTGAGCAACCACAGCACCACGCAGCACGCGAGCATGGCCACGCCGGTCCACACCACCTGGGTGTTGGCGGCACTCTGGTTGGTGGACAGGTCGATGCGGTGGATCATCGCCAGCCCGAGCCCGTTGAGCGCCACGGCCAGCGGGAGCAGGTAGGGGTCCGCGTAGCGCGCCCGGATCCACAGCACCACGTGCACCAGCAGGGCGCCCACGCCCAGCACGGTGCCGCTCATGATGATGTGGCGGGGATCCGCTTGGGCGCGTTCGGGATCCACCAGGATGTTGGCGCCCACGCCGATCGCCAGGGCCACGAGCAGCAACAGCAACTCGGTGATCCGCCGCGGCCTGGGGCGCACGGGAGCCTCTGTGCCGCGCTCGGGCGCGGCGTTCACGGTCGAACTCATCGGTTCTCACCCCCGGGGGACGTGCGCGGGGTGGCCGAGCCACTCGGCGACGCGCTCGCGGACGGGTTCGGTGTGGGGGTCGTGACCGTCACCCGGCCCGTGGGGCGGGGTTCGGGTCCGCGCGAGGACTCCAGGTCCGCGACGATCTGTTCGGCCTCCTCGCGGCTGCCCGCGGGGATCGTGGCGCGCACGCGGTCCTGCGCGTACTGGGACAGGGAGTCCACGGGGATCTCGGTGGTCGCGCTCAACTCGCTCAGCGAAATGGGACCCAGGGACTGCGAGACCCCCTGGAACACGGCCACGTGACCCCGGTCCTCACCCACGTAGTACTGGGACGAGGTCCACGCGCGCGCACCCCACCCGCCGAGCAGCAGGGCGAGGGCGAGCACGACGACGCCCACGATCCACGCCGCACGACGGCGTTTGGTCCCGCGCGCGGGGTCGTCACCCTTGCGACGCAACAGGCTGCGTACCTCGGCGGGATCGGTGGTCACGTCCAGCGTGGAGGTCGCGAGCATCGTGGCGCGGCGCTGGATCGCCGAGTCCGAGACGGTAGGGATGCGCCCCGTCTGGGTCGCGTTCGCCGCGGCACCCACGAGCAGGTGGGGACGCTCGGCCAGGTCCCGGCGCAGCACGGAGGCCGAGGACTGGGTGGGCTGCGATGTGGTGTGGGGGTAGCCGGGTTCGCGGTAGTCGGTGCCGCCGCCGGCCACGGGGGAGTCCATGGGTCCGTCCCAGTGCTCCACCTCGGACTCGCTCATGAGTTGCTCGTCCGACGTGCGGGACTGATCCGGTACGGTCCCCTGGCTCTCCCCGGTCATGGGGTGGGCCTCGCTGCCCTGGGGGATCTCGTCCACCTGCACCACAACCACGGTCACGTTGTCCGGGGCCCCGCGGTCCAGGGTCAGTTCCACGAGAGAGTTCACGATCTGGTTCAGATCCCCCGTGGAGCGCATCACGTTCTCGATGGTCTGAGCGTTCACCACCGCGTTGAGGCCGTCGGAGCACAGCAACCAGCGCTCACCCACGGCCGGGCGCACGGTGCGCACCTCGAGTTCGGGGGAGGCGTCCACGTCACCGAGCACCCGCATGAGCACGTTCTTGTGGGGGTGGGTCTCGGCCTCCTCGGGCTGCAACCGGCCCTCGTCGATCAGCCGCTGGACGAACGTGTGGTCGGTAGTGACCTGCTCGAAACCCTCGGCCTCGGACAACCGGTACGCGCGGGAGTCCCCGATGTGCGCCACGCAGATCACGTCCCCGTCGATCAGCAGGGACGTCACGGTGGTGCCCATCCCGCCCAACCGTGGATTGGACTGCACGAGTTTCGCGAGGTTCTGGTTGGCGTTCTGGATCTCGTCCGCGAGCACGGTCTCGGCGTCGCCGTCGTAGCCGGCGTGGTCCAGGTGGGTCAGGTCGATCACCGCGGAGGCCGAGGCGACGTCACCCCCCACGTGACCACCCATCCCGTCCGCGACGACGGCCAGGTAGCGGCCGGCGTAGGCGGAGTCGTCGTTCTTGGAACGGGCCCGGCCCACGTCGGAGCGAGCAGCATATCGGAAAGCAATGGGCATGGGCTACGGCCTCAGTTCCATCACGGTGCGCCCCACCCGGAACCGGGCGCCCGGGTCCACCACGGTGGCGCGGGACAGTCGCTGGTCCTGCAGGTAGGTGCCGTTCGTGGACCCGAGATCCTCCAGGAACCACTTGGATCCCTGCGCGAACAGGCGGGCGTGGCGCCCCGAGGCGTAGTCGTCCTCGAGCGGGATGGTGGCCTCTGCGGAACGGCCCAGCATCACGGGGGCCGATCCCAGTTGGAAGCTACGCCCGGCGAGCGGGCCGTCCACGACCACGAGCTGTTGCGCGCGCGTACGCGCACCCCCGGTGGTGGGGGCGGCGGGGCGGGGGTTCTGGGGTGCCTCCTGGCGGGGTTCCCGTGCGCGGGCGTCACGCAGTTTCTCGCGGCCACCGCGCACGGCCGCGCGGGCCTTGCCGCCCACGGTCAGGTCACGCGCCTGGGAGAAGACCACGGCGGCGATGAAGATCCACAGCAGCGCCAGGAATCCGTAGCGCAGCAGGGTCACGGTCAGTTCGGACACGTCAGCGCCTCTCCCTCGGGAGCATCAGTCGGAAGGTCAACCTGGTGCGCCCCACGGTGATCACGGAACCGTCCACGAGCTGGGCCCTGCCCTGGATCCGCTGGCCGTCTACATAGGAACCGTTCGTGGAACCGAGGTCCACAGCCAGGAAATGGTCCCCTTGGCGCCGGATTTCGAGGTGCTCGCGGGAGACCCCCGTGTCCTCCACGGTCACGTCCGCCTGCGCGGAGCGGCCCACGCTCACGCGGTCCGCGTTGAGCGTGAAACGTTCGGCGCCCACCTGGATCACGGGCACCGGTTGCAACCCGGCCTGGTCGTCGACCGGGTCGTGATAGCCGCCGGGAACGTGGCCCGCAGCGTTGTCGTCGGCCGAATGAGCGGCTTGGTCATCGCGCGGGCGGGCGTGCGGGGCGGGCGCCGGGGGTTGGGGTGCGCGCGCGGAGGTCCCGGCGTCCGCGGGAACCTCCGGTGTGCTCGTGCGCTCGAACGAGGACAGGATGTCGAAGTGGCCGGCCTCGAGTTCGGACTGGCGCGTGAAGCTCACGCGCACCGCGCCCTGCAGGGTATAGGCCTGCGAGCGCGCGTGGCGGATGACGACGTCGCACAGTTCCTCGGCCAGTTGGACGCCCCATTCCTGGGCCCGGGGGAAGTCGTCGTCGGAGAACTCCACGGTGAAGACGTTGGGTGCCATGGTGCGGCCCGCGGGAACGGTGAAGGACTCCTGGTCCAGTTCACGGCGCAGGGCGCTTGCGATCTCCACGGCCTCGACCCGCTTGCGAGAACCCGCGGTGAAGGCGGTGCGGACCACCTTCTCGATCCCGTTCTCCAGCCCGGTCCAGAAACCCATCCCGCCTCCTTCCTCGGTCAGCCAGTGGCGCTGCGCGGCGTGCGACCGCAGGGGGCGGCGGTACACACGGTCATGGACAGTGTTCAGAATAGTAGCCGGACAGGCTGAGTGGGCGGTGACAGCGCGCGTGATCCCGCTGGGAGCGCGCCCGGCCGGGCAGGACGCGGTGGCCGGCCCGGCGCGTCGCGGCGTACCGCGGTGCAGCGCGGGTGGTCAACACACTGCGACTTCTACCGACGGACCCTCGACCCGGTCCCCCGGGGCGGGCGATACTCGGGACCATGAAGCGACCCCAGAAGATCCTGACCCTCGGTTCCGCCGCACTGCTGAGCGCCTCGTTGCTCGTGGGCTGCGGGAACACCACCCAGAACCAGGCCCCCGCGCAGAACGACGCGACCCAGGGCGCCGGGGACGCCACCGCGGCGGCCACCGGCACCACGCAGGACGCGGCCACGCCCGACGCGACCGGTGCATCCCCGTCCGACACCGCGTCCGCCACGGACAGCGCCTCGCCGTCCGAGAGCGCCTCGCCCATGAGCAGCGCGTCCGGCAGCGCGAGCCCGAGCGGTTCGGCGTCCGGCCCGGCCGTCAACGGCGGGCAGGCGGCCGCGCTGGCCGCCGTTGACTCCGCGCTGGCCCAGCACCAGGGTGGTGACGTGGTGGAGATCGACTACGACCGCCGCGCGGACAAGTTTGAGGTGGACCTGATCGCGGACGGTAACGCCCACCAGGTCACGGTGGACGGCACGGGCAAGAACGTCCAGGAGGACCGTGCGGACGGCCGCGCGGATGAGGACGACGTGGCCGAGCTGCGTGCCGCGTCCGTGGGCGCGAAGGACGCGATCAAGCGGGTCTTCGAGTCCGCCGAGTCCGAGTCGGGCACCAAGGTGCTGGACGAGGCCTCCCTGGACGAGGACGACGACGTCGTGCGCTGGGAAGTCGAGCTCGACATCGACAACCGGGACAAGGAGTACACGGTCAACGTGCAGAACGGCAGCGTCACCGCGCGCTGACGTCCCGGGGCGCCGCTTACATACCGTCTTGCCACCCACGCCTGTCGCTTCGTGGGGAGGAGGCGGGGGCGGATCACCGGGGACGCCCCTATGAGCCGCTGACCGAGCGCCCCGCTGCACACTGACAGCGGGGCGCTCGGTGATCGCGTCGTGACTGCGACGCCGTATCAGGGCAGCGACGCGGCCAGTTCCACGGCCTCACGGATCGCGCGTTTCGCGTCCAGTTCCGCCGCCACGTGCGCGCCGCCCACCACGTGCACGGGGCGCTCCCCGTTCTCTCCCGCGAGTTCCCGGGCGAGCTCGGCGCGGGGTTCCTGGCCCGCGCACAGCACCACGGTGTCCGCGGGGATGATCCGTTCGATCCGGTCCCCGGTGTCCGGGTGGCCGGTCTGCGACGCATCCCGCTGCGCGGGCGCCAGGACGTGCACGCCCTGTTCGTCGATCCGCACGTACTGCACCCCGGTTACGAACTCCACGTCCGCCATGCGCAGTTCGGCGCGGTGGATCCACCCCGTGGTGGTGCCCAGTCGCGCTCCGGGCTTACCGGCGCTGCGCTGCAGCAGGGTCACGTGCCGTCTCGGTTTCGACGGCGCCGGGGCGAGCAACCCGCCCCGCGCTTCCAGCGAGCGGTCCACTCCCCACTCGGTGTAGAAGTCGGAGTGCGGGTCGTGCGTGAGGAAGTGCGCGACGTCGAAACCGATCCCGCCGCCGCCGACGACCGCCACGCGCTCACCCACGGGGGCGCCGGCCAAGACGTCCTTGTACCCGAGCACCGTGGGGCCGTCCTCCCCGGGGATGCCGGGGACGCGCGGGGTCACGCCGGTGGCGACGACCACGCGGTCCGCGAAGGCCACGTCCTGCGCGGTGGCGGTGTGCCCCGTGCGCACGGTGACCCCCAGCTCGGCCAGGCGCGTGCTGAAGTAGCGCACGGTGTGGGCGTAGTCCTCTTTGCCCGGGATGCGCAGCGCCAACTGGAACTGGCCGCCCAACTCCGGTTGCTCCTCGAACAGGGTCACCCGGTGACCCCGCTGCGCCGCAGCCTCCGCGAAGGCCAGCCCGGCCGGTCCGGCACCCACCACCGCGATCCGCTCCGCGGTGCGCGTGGGGCCCAGCACCAGCTCGTCCTCGCGCATCGCGCGCGGGTTCACGAGGCATGACATGCGGCGGCCGGAGAAGGTGTGGTCCAGGCACGCCTGGTTGCACGCGATACACGTGTTGATCTCCGCGGGGCGCTGCGCGCGGGCCTTGGCCACGAATTGCGGGTCCGCCAGGAACGGGCGGGCCAGGCACACGAGGTCCGCGTCCCCGCGTTCGATCACCGCTTCCCCGATTTCCGGGGTGTTGATCCGGTTGACCGCGGCCACGGGTAAGCTCAGGTGCTCGCGCAGTGCCCTGCTGACCCATGTGAACCCCGCGGGCGGCACGCTCGTGGCGATCGTGGGGATCCGGGCCTCGTGCCACCCGATCCCCGTGTTGATGATCGACGCCCCCGCGGCCTCGATCTCCCGGCCGAGCTCCAGGACCTGCGCGAACTGCTGGGCGTCCGGCACGAGGTCCAGCGCGGAGAGCCGGTACATGATGAGGAAGTCCGGGCCCGTGGCCTCGCGCACGCGCCGGACGATCTCGGTGGCGAACCGGCGGCGAGCGGCGTCGGACCCGCCGTACCGGTCGGTGCGCTCGTTCGTGTGGGCCACGAGGAACTCGTTGATCAGGTATCCCTCGGAGCCCATGATCTCCACGCCGTCGTAGCCCGCGCGCTGCGCGAGGTGCGCGGCGTTCGCGAAATCCTCGACCGTGCGCTCGACCTCCGCCGTACTCAGCTCGCGCGGCGTGACCTTGTTGATGGGAGCGCGGATGGGCGACGGCGCCACGGCGTCTTCGTGCATCGCGTACCGTCCGCTGTGCATCAGCTGCAGTGCGATCAGCCCGCCCTCGCCATGTACCGCGTCCGTGACCGTGCGGTGGGGGCCCAGTTGGTCCTCGCGGCTGAGGTGCGCACCGCCGCGGCGGGCAGCGCCCTCCGGGTTGGGGGAGATCCCACCCGTGACGATCAGCCCGGCGCCGCCGCGCACGCGTTCCACGTAGAACCGCGCGAGCTCGTGCTCACCGCCCGGGACCTCCTCGAGGCCGGTATGCATGGACCCCATGATCACGCGGTGGGGCAGGGTCAGCGACCCCACGCGCAGCGGGGACAGAAGATGGGGATAGGAACTCATCCGATACTCCAGGTCTCAGGTATTTCTTCCACCCTAGAGCCCGTGAGCTGGATCACCAATCCGACCGGGCCGTGGCAGCCACAACTGGACCACGGACCACGCCACCGCCGTGAGGGGGTACCGCCAGGGCGGCGCCCACGACGCCGTCCACGAGCGTGCCGAGCGCGATGCTCAGCAGCACCACGAGCGCGGCCCACGGTCCCGTGGTCACGAGGGCCACGAGAGCGGCCAGCGCTGCGGCGACAATCGGGCCCACGATGGGGATGAACGCTCCCAGGGACACGAGCATGGTCAGCGGGGCCGCGAGCGGCACACCGAGCAACCACAGCCGACCGCGATCGCGAGCATCTCGATCACCGCCACCGCAGCGGTGCCCCGTACGTAACCACCCAGGGTGCGCACGGTGTCCCGGTCGGTCCGGCGTAACTTCTCGGTGTGGCGCGGCGGGAACCAGTTCAGCAGGAAACCCCCGATCCGTTCGGCGTCCGCGGCGGGATGGGTCGAGGGGTCGGTTCAGGCGGAGTTCACAACCCGCATCCGGGCCGCTCGCAGATTCCCGCTCGCGTTCCGTCAGCGGGGTGTCGTGCCGCCGCACCGTAGAGGCGCTCCGGGACCAGAGCGCCGTCGGTCCGATCCCCCGGGCACCCCGAGGCCACGAGCGCCCCAGGGCGGTGGCTCCCGTGTGACCCCTGGTGCAATGCTCGCGTCCTTGTTATTCTGAATACATCAAAATAAGACGGCATGGTGTGGTTCCACCCCGGGACCACCGCCCCACGAGGAGGTTGTCATGGCCAAGAAATCCACGAAGAACGCCAACTACACCGTTCCGGGTCTCACCACGGAGCAGGGCCACGGTGTGGCCGAGATCCTGCAGCAGCGGCTGCACGCGCTCAACGACCTGCAACTGACCCTCAAGCACGCCCACTGGAACGTGGTGGGTCCCAACTTCATCTCCGTCCACGAGATGCTGGACCCGCAGATCGAGGAGGTCCGCGGGTACGTGGACGAGCTCGCCGAGCGCATGGCCACCCTGGGTGTGCCGCCGAACGGTCTGCCCGGCGCCATCGTGGCCGAGCGCACGTGGGACGATTACGACGTCCAGCGCGCCTCCGGCGTGGAGCACCTCGCGGCACTGGACCTCGTCTACGACGGCGTCATCACCGACCATCGGGATGCCCTGGCCCGCATCAGCGACGTGGATCCCATCACCGAGGACATGCTGATCGCCCAGGTCCGCGGGCTCGAGCTCTTCCAGTGGTTCATGCGCTCGCACATCGAGTCCGATGCCGGCGTGTTGGAGAACTCCGTCGCCCGCACGGAGAAGGACGCCGCCAAGGCCGTCAAGCGCGGCCGGGTCGCCAAGAAGAAGTAACCACACATGTAGTAGAAGGACCCCTGGATCCGCATCATGCGGGTCCAGGGGTCCTTCCTCTGCGGTCGGGTGCCGCCGCACGCTGTCGTATGCCTGGGAGAACGACGACGCCACTTGCGGTCACCCTGCTAAGGCGGCGCCGCGCCGTCGTCGCCGGATGGGCGACCGCGGGTCAGAACGCCAGGTTGAACACCCACACGCCCAGGGTCATGGTCGTGGCGGTGATCAGGACCAGGGCGATCAGGTTGAGCCCGATCCCGCCCTTGATCATCTGCCCGATGGTCACGTACCCGGAACCGAACGCGATGGCGTTGGGCGGGGTGGCCACCGGCAGCATGAACGCGCACGTGGCGGCGAGCGCCACAGGGATCGCCAGGAGCATGGGGTCCACGCCGATCCCCATGGCCACACCGCCGGCCACGGGCAGGAACGTGGCCGCGGTGGCCGTGTTGGACGTGAGCTCGGTGAGCAGCAGGATGCCGCCGGCCATGATGAGCACGAGCAACACCACGGGCAGTCCGCCGAGACCCTGGGCGCGCTCGCCGATCCACTCGGTGAGCCCGGAGGTGGAGAACTGCGCGGACAGGGCCAGGCCACCGCCGAACAGCAACAGCACGCCCCACGGCAATTTGACCGCGGAGTCCCAGTCCAGCAGGCGCACGCCCGGTGCCGCACCGGCCGGGCACAGGAACAGCAGCAGCCCCACGGCCATGGCGATGCCGGCGTCGGAGATGATGGGATCCGCGAAGAGCACCGGCACGAAGACCCAGGACAGCGCGGCGAGCACGAAGATGGTCAGCACACGCTTCTCACCCGGGGACATAGGGCCGAGCTTGGCGAGTTCGTCGTTGATGAGTTCCTTGCCGCCGGGGATCTCGGTGATCTCGGGCTTGAACAACACCTTGGTCAGCAGCACCCAGCACAGTGCGAGCAGCACCACGGCCAGGGGCACGCCCACGAGCATCCACTGACCGAAACCGATCGTGATGTCGTGCGCGTCCGAGAGGTAGCCGGCCATCAGGGTGTTGGGCGGGGTGCCGATGATCGTTCCCAACGAACCGATCGACGCCGCGTACGCGATCCCGAGCATCAGCGCGGTGCCGAAGTTGGACTTGACGATCTCTTCCTTGACCTCGCTGTCCTGGGGGTCGATCTCCTCCGGGGCGGGCGCGGCGAAGGTGCCCTGCGCGGCGTCGGCACCGGAACCGATCTTGGTCACGAGCAGCAGCACGGACACGCCGATCGGCAGCATCATCACGGCAGTCGCGGTGTTGGACACCCACATGGACAGGAAGCCCGTGGCCACCATGAACCCCGCGATCATTTGTGTGGGTTTGGTACCGATCACCTTGACGGTGAGCAGCGCGATCCGCCGGTGCAGGTTCCAGCGCTGCATCGCGAGCGCGAGCAGGAACCCGCCCATGAACAGGAAGATGACGTTGTTGCCGTAGGACGCCCCGACGGCGTCGAACTTCACGTCCGTGCCGAGCGTGGGGAACACCACCAGGGGGACCAGGGCGGTCGCGGGCAGCGGCAGGGCCTCGGTCATCCACCACACGCCCATGAGCACGGCCGTGGCGGCCGTGAGCCGGGCGGCATGGGGAACGTCCTGCGGCATCAGGGTGTAGACGAGCACCGCGAGCAACAGACCGCCCGCCAGGCCGATCCAGCGCACGGTGCGGGTGCGGGGTTTCTCCGCCTCCGCCCGCTCGCCCGGGGACTGGAAGTCCACCTCCTCACCGCGGTGAGGGTCCGGGTCCATGTTCTGCAGGTGCGCGCCGGGTACGGCCGGGTGACTCATGATGTCTCCACATCGTTGTGGGGAAAAGGTCGGTCATCCCAGCGTACGGCAGCGCGGCTCAGCTGACCGTGGCCACCCGGATGGTTTCGGGCAGGGCCTTGATGGCCGCCACGACGTCCTCCGTGACACCGTTGCCGCAGTCCGTGACCAGGTAACCCATCTGCCCCTTGGTCACGAGCTGCTGGCGGTCCACGTTGATCCCGTGCTCGCCGAGCACCGCGTTCACGCGAGCCAGCACGCCGGGCAGGTTGCTGTGGATGTGCAGCAACCGGGTGCCGTGGATGTGGGGGTCCAGCTGCACCTCGGGGAAGTTCACGGACAGGCTCGTGGTGCCGTAGCGGCAGTAGTCGATGAGCTTGCCGGAGACGAAACCGCCGATGTTCTCCTGGGCCTCCGCCGTGGAACCACCCACGTGCGGGGTGAGGATCACATTGGGCAGCCCCTGCAGCGGGGACTCGAACGCCTCGCCGGCGACCTTGGGTTCGGACGGGTAGACGTCCAGGCCCGCCCCGGCCAGGTGGCCGGAGACGAGGGCCTCGCGCAGGGCCTCAATGTCCACCACGTGACCGCGGGACAGGTTGAGGAACAGGGAACGGGGGCGCATCTGGCGGAACTGCTCCCGGCCGAACATGTTGGTGTTGCTCTCGCGCCCGTCCACGTGCAGGGTCACGGTCTCCACCGTGTTCAGCAGTTGCTCCAGGGAATCGCACTTGGTCGCGTTGCCCATGGCCAGGCGGTCCACGATGTCGTAGAAGTAGACGTTCATCCCGAAGGCCTCCGCCACGACCGACAACTGCTTGCCGATGTTGCCGTAGCCCACAATCCCCAGGGTGCGGCCCCGCACCTCGTGGGAGCCCTTGGCGGACTTGTCCCACACGCCCTGGTGCATCCCGGAATTCTTGTCCGTGAGGTGACGCGCCAGCGCGATGATCTCACCCAGCGCGAGCTCCACCACGGAACGCGTGTTGGAGTACGGCGCGTTGAACACGGCCGTGGCGGTGTCCGTGGCGGCGGTGAGATCGATCTGGTTGGTCCCGATGCAGAACGCACCCACGGCCTTGAGGGTGGGGTGCGCCTCGAACACTTCGCGGGTCACGCGCGTCTTGGAGCGGATCCCCAGCAGGTCCACGCCGTCCAGCGCGGCCATCAGTTCCTGCGGGTCCAGGGCACCCTTGCGGGTCTCTACCTCGAAGCCGCGGCTGCGCAGCGAGTCGACGGCGTCGGTATGAATGTTCTCGAGCAGTAAGGCCTTCACCCGTCCATCCTATGGGGTGGGGCGCGGGCGCCCCGTTTCACGACGTAGCATTCCGGGTCACCCCCGAGCGCGGCGCTCGCGCGCGGGGTGACCCGGCGGCGTCGTCCTCCGGGACCGCGCCGTCCGCTCAGTCCCGGTACGCGCCCAGCAGCTTCTCGACGACGGCGCGCATCCCGTACTCGCGCGCGATCGTGTCCGCGGCCGCCCGACCCGCTCGCCGTCGCCGCTCGGGATCGGCGATCAGCTGCGCGAGGGCATCTTCGAGGGATGGCTGAGTGTCGTCCACGACCGCGCCGGACCCCGTTCGCGCGACCGTGGGCGCGAGCCCGCACGTGTCCGTTACGACCACGGGCAGTCCCGCGGACATGGCCTCGAGAACCGACATGGGGTACGGCTCGTGGACGGAGGGCAGGACGTACACGTCCGATTCCGCCATCCACCGCGCCGCGCCCGCGGAGTCCACCGGGCCGGCCCACGTGAGGCGCTCGCCGAGGCCCGCGGCCGCGATCGCCGCGCGCACCGCGTCCCCCTGGCCCTCATCCGGGCCCACGAGCGTGAACGTGGCGCGCGGGAACCGCTCGGCCAGGGATCGCGCGGCGGCCACGAACGCGAGCGGACGCTTGCGCTCCTGCAGACGCGCGAGGAACAGCACGCGACACTCGTCGTCTTCCCGCGGCACGCGGGGGCGCGAGGATACGGGCATCCCATTGTGCAGTTCCATGAGGTTCACGGGCCCGCGGGCGACCTCGGTGAGGTCCTGTTCCTCCTGAGGGGTGAGATAGCAGACCCGGTGCGCGTCCCGCAGCACCCGCCGGGTCAGCAGGGCGTCCAGGGGCCCCGCGAGGGGATTCTCGGACGGGTCGATCATCCCGTGGGTCTGCAGGACGGTTCGGGTGCCCGCGCGCTCCGCGAGCCACGCGGCCGGCAGGGTCAGCAGGTCACGCGCCGTGTGCACGTGCACCACGTCCGCGGTCGGCGCGACCCGGCGCAGCCACGACAGCATGGCCGGCGATGTGAGACCCGCGAAACCCGCACCCGGCAGGGCCTGGACGGGACGGAAGAGCTGCGTGCGCACGCCGTCGCGTTCGGTGGGGAGGGGCGCGCCCAGATCGGAGCCGGTCGCGGCGAGGATCACGTCGTGTCCGGCGTCGGCGAGCGCACGACACTGGTTGAGGGCCACCGTGGTGGGCCCGCCGTACGCGTTGGTGCCCGAGACCAGGGCGACGACCTGCAGGATCCGCATGCCGCTCACGCCTTCGTGGCCACGGGGGCGAGCACGCGCGCCCCGGCCGGGACGTCCCGCGTGATGAGCGCGGTGGCTCCCACGACGGCGCCCTCGCCCACCGTGACGCCGCGCAGGACGGTGGCTCGCAGGGCGATCCATGCGCCGTCGGCCACGGTGATGGGGGCGTTGTCGAACTCGAAGGCCGGGTCGTCCGCGCGGTGGCTGCCCGTGCACAGCATGGCGCCCTGCGACACGCACACGTCCGATCCGATCGTGATGGGCTCCAGGTTGAGCAACCATGCGCCCACGCCGATCCACGAGTTCTCGCCCACGGCCAGTTTCCACGGCCAGTGGATCCGCACGTCGTGGCGGATCAGTGTGCCCTCCCCGATCTGCGCGCCGAAGGCCCGCAGGATGCGGGTGCGTACACTCGGCGGGCACAGGACGGACCGCTGCAGCGGTTCCGCCACGAGGGCCCACGCGGCACACTGCAGCGTTCCCCGGCCCTTGTCGTAGCCGCGGCCGGTGAAGGTGGCCAGGCGTCTCGTCGTGTGTGTCATGGTCTCTCCCTTGCCCGGGACCGCGATGGCGGTGCGATGGTCGTGGTCTGCGTGCCGAGGTGCGTGCCTCGGCGGTCTTCTCATGGGTCGTCCCGGCGGTACACCGGGGTGGAATACGCGATGCTGCCGTCCTGCCCGACGGCGCGCGCGACCGTGAAGCCGTGCGCCGGGGTGGCGACGTCCTGCCCGCCCACGATGCTCTGCGGCGGATCCTCGTACGTCACGTCCTGCTGCCCCACGGCGAGGCCGGCGGGCCACGTGTTGTGCAGCACCTCGAGCGAGCGCACGGGCTCGCGCGCCGTCAGCCGGAGGGACCGGGCGTCGGCGTCGCGGGGCGGTGGCGCCACGAGGTCGGTGAACGCCGCGCTGCGAGCGGAGGCGAGCGAGTAGTACGTGCGGCGGGCGGGCTGCGGGACGGCCGGGTCCTCGGGCGCGTAGACGACGACCGGCGCCCCACGGGTGCTGCTGAGTCTTCGCCCGGTTCCGTCCGTGACGTCCACGACGGCGTACACCCAGCTCCCGGCGTCCGCCTCGATTCCGCGATCGAGCACCGCCGCCCCGGCTTCGCCCGCGGCGACCGTGACGGGGTCGGAGCTCGCGAGGTCTCGCTCGTCCCGCGCGATGACGCGCACCCGCACCCGGACGGGCTCCGCGCCGTGGTTGATTACCAGGCCCTCCGCCAGGACGTTACGACCCTCGATCAGGAACTGGGGGGACGTCACGTATCCCACGGGGTCCCGGGTGGGCGGGGTCTCGCCGCGGAACTGCGCCGCGAAGTGGGCCGTGAGGTCCGCGCGCGTGGTGCCCCAGTCGGTGGTCGGTTGCACGGCCGTGCGTTCCACGACGTCGTTCCAGGTCACCGCGGTGGCCCACCCGGCGCCGGCGTCGCGTTGCAGCTGCCACTGGGAGCGCCACAGTTCGGTGGCCCGAGCATCCACGTACCCGCCGTTGGTGGTCTCCCGGTTGTACCCGGGCAGGATCCCGCCCGCGAACGCGGTGTCGTGCTCGCGGGCCCAGCGGGCGACGTCGGGAAGGATCATGAAGTCGTGGTCGTCGAAGAGCCACACCGCCTCGAAGAGTCCGGCGTACGGGTCCACGGCGGCCGCGTCGAAGGCATTGTCGTTCTGGCTCGCGGCGGTGCGCAGCTCGGCCACGACGTAGACGGCGATCCCGTCCCGTTCGAGACCGCGGCGGCACGCGAGCCAGTCGTCGGGGGACAGCGCACGGGCGTCGTAGACCCACACGACCAGCGCGTCGTCAATCCGCGCGGCGGACGGGCGGTCCTTCGCCGCGGCCACGTACTCCCTGATCAGGGACTCGGCCCCGGAGCGGGACGTAGCCTGGATGCACGCGGCGACCGCGAAACCGCGGGCCCCGTCCTGCCAGGTCGGGTCCGCCGCCGCCATCCAGTCGGTGACGAAGTCGTCACCGGAATTGACGTCCTCCAGCAGCAGGATCTGCATCCCCGTGAGACCCGCGGCCCGGGCCTGGTCGAGCTGCGACTGCACGAGCTGCGGGTATGGCGTGCCCGCCGGGGCGAGGAAGAGTGGGCGCTCGCTGCCGTAGTGGGTCTGCGGATCCTCGCTCAGCGGCAGCCCCTGGGGCACCATGTGCGCCCAGACCTGTCGGTCGGGCAGGGAATCCGCGCCCCGCGTCCACGTGGTCCGGTCCGGATCCTCCCCGCAGGACGCGGCCAGCAGGACCGCCGCGGATCCGGTCAGGACGAACAAACCGCGGCGCGTGACGGAGACTCCCCGTGACGGGGCCCGCTCATCCCGCATCGATGACTGCATCCTCACGCACCCCGTCCGCGCGGTGCCATCGCGCGAGCCGCGCGGACCGGCGCTGCAGATAGCGCGCGGTCCAGGGCCGGACGAGCCGGTCCAGGACGGTCACCAGGATCATCATGGACACGATCCGACTGACGGCGCGCGTGTTGTACTGCGTGATCATCACGACCATGAGCAAGGACATACCCAGCACCGCGGAGAGGAAGAGCACCATGGTGGGGTGGGGGTTGGACGCCACGCTCTTGAGGCAGATACGCACCACTAGGGCCCACACGAGCGTGAAGAGCAGGAGCACGAACCCGCCGAAGCTGGCCCATTCACCCAGTGCGGAATACGGGATGAACTCGTGGACGCGCATGTGGAAGAGGATGTCGTACCAGCCCACCATGGATCCCGGGCCGGGGTTGAGCGAAATGAGCATGTCCGACGCCGTGATCCCCTGCTGCCGGCTCACGAAGATCAACAGCGGGACACTGAACCCGAAACTGCTCGTGGTGGTCACCAGGGACTTCCCGAAGAACGCGGGGTCCTGGAGGATCTTCTCCATCGCGTGGGCGTAGGGGATCAACCCGTGCATGTTCAGTTCACGGCAGTAGAGCGGGATGGGCAGCAGGATCACGGTGATGATCGCCGTGCCGAGCCAGCCCAACCAGGACATCTTGCCGCCTGCCAGGAACTTGCCCACCATGTAGAGCAGGATGACGCCGGCGAACACCCGCGTGGCGCACGCGAACAGGACCACGAGCCACAACACCATGGCCACCCGTGCCAACGTGGGATGCTTCACGGACAGGAACCCCGCCGCCAGCACGGCCGCCGGTTGTACCACGCTCACGGCCGAGACCAGTGGTGCGGGTGCCACGAACTCCAGGTACCGGGGCGCCTCCAGCAGGTAGTGACCCTTGGTGAGGATCATCAATGCCAGGGTCCCGAACGTGACCAACAACCACAGCCAGGACAGTGACCGCACTTGGGCGCCCACCGTGTGGATGAGCGAACGCCAGGAGACCGTGGCCCCCGGGAGGGGGACCAGCAGGGCCAGGATCAGCCCCGCGATCGCCCAGGACACCAGGCGCGCAGCGTCCTCGTGGTCGTAGGCACCCCACACGGGTGTGAAGGGGCTGGGGATCGTCACGACGGAGTGGTCCAGAAAGTACACCGTGGATGCCCAACTGACCAGCAGGAAGAGGATCAGTGTCAGGACCGGGACCCGGTCCAACGTGACGGCACGCTGCCAGTTCACGACGCCGTGTAGCTCGAGTGGTTCACCGCGGTGGCTCCGGACGGGTGCCGGTGGGAGCCGGGTCGCCGTCCGAGTGCCTGCGCCAGGGCGATGCCGGCCACGGTCCCGATCCCGGAGCCGATCAGGGCCCAACGCTTCACGCTGGGCTTGTTGTCAGACGTGGCGGCCTCCGCCTGCTGGACGATGGCCACGTCCACCTGGGACATGCCCTCGCTCTGGGGCGAGAACTGCCGGATGGAGTCCCGCAGGCCGGTCGCGAGGTCATCGGCGATGGCCGCGCTGCGCTGACCGTTGGTGTCCGTGTACGCGAGCTTCACGAGGCTCGAGCCGGCGGGGACCTCCACGGAGAGGTCCTTGGCGATGTCGTCCGTGCTCCGGTCGTGATCCGCGGCCTCGTTGAGCACGCTCGAGGTCATGGCCAGGTTGTTGTACGTGGGCATGTTGCTCAGGATGTACTGCGACACAGATTCGGTCTGACCGCTCGGCAGGTTCTGCGCCGGGGTCACCATCACGGTGGTGGTCGATGTGTAGGTCTGTGGTCGCAGCGCCGCCGCGAGCCCTCCGACGAGCGCGCCGAGCACGATGGTGCTCAGGACGACGGCCAAGAATTTGGCAACTGTATTGCGTGCACGTGAAGACACGTGATCCCCCAATTTCCTCTGTGCTCCCGTCAGCCCGACGAGAGCACACCCCTTTGATTAAATTTGTCGTCCTGAATGTGGACTAATCTTTATCTAATTACCCCTGTTTAGGGGACAGGATTGACTTCGATCCGCGGGCTGCAAATTCCCGTGGGCGGTTCGCAGAACCCCCTGGAAACAACCCCTACAGCCCGCTACATCCGCATGATACCGGGGGTGAAACCGGTGTGCCGTCTCCCTGGGCCGCGGATGCCTGTAACCATGATAGCCTCCATGTTGATCTATTGGTTATATGACAAAGAATTTGTCAGCAATTTCTCACTCCGGGGAGCCTCGACGGGTGGAGTGGGATGTGGTGACGGGGGAAGAGGACCACCATGCCCAGGCTTACTGTCATCATGCCCGCCTATCGGGCGGGCGCCACCGTGGAGAACGCCATGCGTTCCACGCTGCGGGCCATGCCGCGGGACGCGGAGTTGGTGGTGTCCGTGGACGGCCCGGACGCCGAGACCGAACGTGCGGCCCGCCGGGTGACGGACCGCCGCGTCGTCGTCCGGACCGATGCCGTCAACCGGGGGACCGTGGCGTGCATGCGCCGGGCCTTGGAGTCCACGGACAGCGAGCTCGTGGCCCGCATGGACTCGGACGACATCTCCCTGCCGTGGCGTTTCCGGGTGGGCTTCCGGGCCGTGCGCCACGCGGACATCGTGTGCGGCACGGGGATCCGCTTCGGGCGGGGGATGCTCCCGCGCCCCGGGTACCCGGGCAGTCTCACGACCCGCGAGATCGGACTGCTGCTGCCGTTCGTCAACCCCCTGTTCCACTCGAGCATGCTCGCCACCCGGGAGGCGCTCGTGGCCGCGGACGCCTACGCGCGGCCCAACACCGCGGAGGACTACGTCCTGTGGCTCGACGCCCTGCGCGCCGGGGCCCGGATCGTGAAACTGGCCACCCCCGTGGTGGCCTACCGGTTGAGTGAGAGCCAGCTGTCGAGTTCGGACACCTACCTGGAGCGCATCGTCTCCGACCCCGAGATCCGGCGCGCGTGGACCGCGTGGGCCCACGCCTCCGGGCGGCCGTGGCTCGAGGCCAATGGCGGGGTCCCCGGATCCATCCGGGGCACGCGGGAACAGCTCGAGGGCATCGTGGCCGGGGTGCGCCCCGGGACGCGGCACTACGCGCGGCGTCAGTTGGCGAGAGCCGCCACCCTCATCCCGGCACCGGCATGCTGAACCAGATCAAGTCGCTCATTGAGCGCGCGATCCCGCGGATGTCCTCCGCGATCGTGATCCTCACGCTCGCCGCGTTCACGTCCCCGCATTACGTGGGAATCTACAACGTGGTGACCCTGCTCTACACGGCCATCCAGGTCACGATCGACTCCGGGGCCCGGTTCGCGGTGATCCGTGTGCTGACCGAACCCGGGGGCATGAAGATCATGAACCGCTACCGGGTGATCATGCCCGTCCTGGCCTTCGTGATCCTTACCGGGCTCATGCTGTTCCTGCTGCACAACGGGACGCTCGAGAACTGGGGCGAGTTCTTCCAGGTGCTGCCCGTGGCGCTCGCGCCCGGTTTCGGGGCCCTGGGTCTGCTGTACGTGGGCACGCTGCAGGCCACCAACCAGTGGGGGACCCTGGCCCGGATGCAGTTGCGGGCCTCCCTCGTGGGTCTGCTCGTGGGCGGGACCATCCTGGTGCTGACCCACTCGCTGCTGGGCCCGGCCCTGCAGCTGGCCGTCACGGAGGGCATGTTCGCCCTGCTGTGCTGGCGCCGTGCGCGCCGTAACACCCAACCCCTGCCGCACTCCACGCCGGGCGAGCGTTCGATCCTCTCCGACATGGGCACGATGTCCGGCTACGCGCTGGTGTCCTGGTTCCAGGGCCAGGCCGAGCGACTGTTCATGGCCGTGTTCGCCGGCACCGCCGTCCTCGGTACCTACACCGCGGGCAGCGCCGTGGGCCGCGCCCCGGGGGACGCCCTGGCCGCGTCCACCGCGAACGTGGTGCGCGTGGGGATTGCGGACAAGGAGACCCCGGAGGAGATCCGGAGCGCGAGTGACCATTTGTTGCTGCGCGCACTCATGCTCGCGTTCGCGTGCGTGCTGATCGCCCTCACGGCGAGCGTGGTCCTCACGCCCCTGCTGGGTGGCGACTGGAAACCCGCGATGTCCATGGTGCCGTTCATCGCCATGGTGTCCTTCCCCGTAGTGCTGTCCTGGGCGGCCTCCGTGCTGCTCGTGCGCACCGGTGCGGCCTGGAAGACGTTCGTGGGTCCGGTGATCGGCGTGGTCTTCGGTGCGCTGATCGCATGGGTCGCGTCGTTCGACCTGCACCTCGCGGCCACGCTGCTGGTCATCCGTGAGTTCGCCGTGGTCCTCGTCGCATACGTCCTGGTGGGACGCAGTGCGCCGTGGCGGTCGTTCCTGGTGGCTGCGGTCCTCTCGACCATCGGGCTGGCGGGCTGCTGGCTCCTGGTGGCGTAGGGCCAACGCACAACCCGTTCCCGGTCTGCGGACGCAGCATGACGCCATGACCACCTCGACCCCGGCGACCGGCCGGTCCACCTCGACCCCGGCGACCGGCCGGTCCACCTTCCTGCGCGGGCGCCTTGACGAGCCCGCGGTCACCGGCGGCGGGTCCCGCGGCGGCGTCGTCCTTTGAGGCCGCAACGGGTACGACGACGCTGCGCCCCTCCCGCTCCCCGCTCACCCGATGGTGGGTGGCCGCGGCGGGGGGTGGTGTTGATCGGGGTGGTCGCGTTCAGTCGGCTCTACCTGGGGTACCACTGGCTCACGGACGTGACGGCCTCGATGCTGCTCGCGATCGCGATCCTGGGCTTGGTCGTGGGCGTGGACGCGTGGCGTCCCGCGGCGCGGCGGGCGGAGCTCACTCGAGCGTGAGCACCGCCTCGATGGCCTCCTCAAGCACGGCGATCACACCGGTGCATTCGATGGCGTAATCCGCTGCCCCTCCGGTGATCTCCCGGATCCGTTCCAGCGAGTCCTCCTTCCGGGAGGTGATCCCGTGCGTGGCCCCGTAGCGCTGGGCGAGCTCCAGGCGGGAGTCATGCAGGTCCACCGCGATGATCGTGGCCGCGGCCGAATTGTGGGCTGCCATGATGGCCCCGAGTCCCACGGCACCCACACCGTAGACCACCACGGATTCACCCGGGGCGGGGTTCGCGGTGTTGAGCACGGCTCCCGCCCCGGTGGTGATACCGCACGCGAGGGGGCCCGCGAGTTCCAGGGGAACGGACTCGTCCACGGCCACGTTCTCCACGCCCGGGCCGATCTTCGTGACGATCCCGGCACCCTCGTGGCCCAGCACTCCGGGCAGCGGCAGCGGCATATTTGCCCGCTTAGGTGTTCAGGTCCGTGTGGCACAGGCCCGTGGCCACGATCTTAACCACCGCCTCACCGGGACCCGGCTCGTCCACGGTGAGTTCTTCCCACCGGAACGGTGCATCGACGTGATCGACCACGTAGGCGTGGATGTTCATGGCTGCCTTCTCGAGCAGGGCGCTCGGCTCTGAACGCCGGGCTCCCATGCTATTTGCGGTCGGCACGCCGCGGTCATCCCCCCCGGGGCGGCGGTGACGACCCGCATCGCGCGGGTCGTCACGGCATCATGCGGAGAGTTCGCCCATGACACGGAGTGTCCCCGCATCACGCGGGGCATCCCGTCGCTCAGGCGCCCCGCGCCTGCTCGCGGTGCGCGCGGTACCAGGCCACGGCGTCGTCGAGCCCGGTGGGCAGGTCGATCGAGGCGGACCAGCCCAGCGAACGCAACAGGGAGACGTCCATAAGCTTGCGGGGCGTCCCGTCCGGCTTGGAGGTGTCCCACGAGGTGGTGCCCTCGTACCCGGTGGCCGAGGCCACGAGGCCGGCTAGTTCCTTGATGGTCACGTCCTCGCCGGTGCCCACGTTGACCTGCTGGGGCCCGTCGTAATGCTCCATGAGGTACAGGCAGGCCGTGGCCAGGTCCGACACGTGCAGGAACTCGCGCCGCGGTGAACCCGAACCCCAGTTGGTGATCTCGGTGTCACCGGCACGCACGGCCTCGTCGTAGCGGCGGATCATGGCGGGCAGCACGTGGGAGCCGGACGGGGAGAAGTTGTCCCCGGGGCCGTAGAGGTTGGTGGGCATCGCGGAGATCCACGGCAGCCCGTACTGGCGTCGCATCGACTGCACGTGCAGGATGCCGGCGATCTTGGCGATCGCGTAGGCGTCGTTGGTGGGCTCCAGGTACCCCGTGAGTAACGAGTCCTCGCGCAGCGGTTGTTCCGCGAGTTTGGGGTAGATGCAGGAGGAGCCCAGGAACAGCACGCGTTCCACGCCTGCGGTGCGCGCGGCGTCCAGGATGTTGAGCTGGATCCGCAGGTTGTCGGACAGGAAGTCCACGGGCTGGGAATTGTTCGCGCCGATCCCGCCCACCTTGGCCGCCGCGAGCACGAGGTAGCGCGGCCTGTGCTCGGCTATGAACGCCTCCACGGCCGCACGGTCCCGCAGGTCCAGCTCACGGGAGCTCGCACCGATCAGGTTCTCGAAACCCTCGTCCTGGAGGTGACGCCAGATGGCGGAACCCACGAGACCGCGGTGACCGGCCACGTAGAACGGCGCGGAGCGGTCCAGCGCGCCGGGGGTGTAGGCGACGTCGTCGGTCGTGCGGGCATCGGCCGGGTCGCTCACCGTGTGCGGCCAGTGCTCCTGGCCGGCAGAGGTGTCCCGGCGGTTCGCCACGTCCGCGCTCACGCCGCGTGCTCCGGCGTCCAGATGCGCTCGGACACGGTGTCGATCCACGGGGAACCGGCGCACTCCAGGGCAGCGCGGTCCGCGTCCACCATGATCCGCGCGAGCTCCGGGGCGTGCACCGTGGCCTTCCACCCGAGCTTCTGCTCGGCCTTGGACGGGTCACCGATGAGCGCGTCCACCTCCGTGGGGCGCAGGTAACGGTCGTCGAAGCGGACGTGCTTCTCCCAGTCCAGCCCGGCGTGCTCGAACGCGGTCTCCAGGAACTCGCGCACCGTGGACGGGCGGCCCGTGGCCAGCACGAAGTCCTCCGGTTCGTCCACCTGGAGCATGCGCCACATGCCCTCCACGTACTCCGCCGCGTAGCCCCAGTCGCGCACGGCGTCCAGGTTGCCCATGTAGAGCAGGTCCTGCTTGCCCGCCGCGATCGCGGCCACGGCACGCGTGATCTTGCGGGTCACGAACGTTTCGCCGCGGCGCGGGGACTCGTGGTTGAAGAGGATCCCGTTCACGGCGAACATGTCGTACGCCTCGCGGTAGTTCTTGGTGATCCAGTACGAGTAGATCTTGGCCGCGCCGTACGGGGAGCGCGGGTAGAACGGGGTGTCCTCGTTCTGCGGCGGGGGAGTGGCCCCGAACAGCTCGGACGTGGAGGCCTGGTAGAAGCGGCACTTCACCCCGGCGCGGCGCACGGCCTCGAGCAGACGGACCGTGCCGAGGCCCGTGGTGTCACCCGTGTGCTCGGGCTCGTCGAAGGACACGCGCACGTGCGACTGGGCCGCGAGGTTGTAGACCTCGTCCGGGTCTATCTCGCCCAGCAGCGTGACCAGACGGGCGGCGTCGGAAAGATCGCCGTAGTGCAGGAACAGCCGCGCCTGCGGGTCGTGCGGGTCCTGGTACAGGTGGTCGATGCGGGACGTGTTGAACGTGGACGCGCGGCGGATCAGGCCGTGGACCTCGTAGCCCTTGGCGAGCAACAGCTCCGCGAGGTAGGAACCGTCCTGCCCGGTGATGCCGGTGATGAGTGCTTTCTTGGTCATGAGTGGTCTCCCCTGTGTGACGTGGTACGTCGGGACGGGTGTCCCGGCCGATCAGGAATGCAGTGCCGCCGCAGGTGCGGTGGTCTCGGTGGGTAGCAGTGCGCGCAGCGCGGTGCTGAAGGCGCGGACCGCGGCGCCGGCGCTGAGCACGTCGCGCACGTAGCGGCGTCCGCCGCGGTGCGTGGCGCCGCCGGTCGCGATCCACTCCTCGTGCAGTTGCAGGGCGCCCGCCACGAGTGCCTCGGGATCCCCGGGCGCCACACGGATGCCCGCGTCCGCGGCGTCGAGCTCGGCGGCGGACGGGCTCTCGGCCTCGACGGCCGCGAGCACGGGACGGCCAGCGGTGAAGTAGCTCGTGAGCTTGCTCGGGACGCACATCTCCTTGAGCCCCGGTCGTTCGTTGACCAGCAGGACGTCCGCGGCGCGCAGCAGTCCGGCGTAGGTCTCGTCGTCGACCCCGGGCAGGACCTCGAAGCGCGGCGTGCGCCGGGCCAGCTCCTCGAGCTGTGGGCGCTGGTGCCCGCCGCCCACGAGCACGAACCGCAGCGGCGCTCCCGTGCGCTCGGCCACATCCGCGGCCGCGGCGACGTTCGCGAGGTCCTGTTTGGCCCCCATGTTGCCCGTGTGCAGGACGACGACGTCGCCCGCGCCCCACCCGAAACGACGCCGTAGTTCGTCGGTGTCCACCGAAGGGGTCTGGGAGATGTGGGTCCAGTTGCGCACGGTGCTGATCCGGCGCGCGGGCACGGCCATCTCGCGGCGCAGGTAGTCCGAGAAGCGGTCGTGGATCACGACCACCCCCTGGCACGAGCGCAGGAAGGTGCTCTCGATACCGCGCATGACGCGCGCCACGGGTCCGCTCGCCGCGCCGGTCTCGGTGAGCCCGGCGGTGTAGATGTCCTGCACCCACGCGATCACCGGCGTGCGGTTCAGTGCGGCGCGCACCCGCACGATCGCGGACGAGAACAGGGCGGGGCTCACGACCACGACGGCGTCGGGATCGCCCCACGCGGCGGTCGCGGCACGCAGACCGAAGACGATCTCCATCCCCAGCCGGCGCAGCTGTCCGGCGTCGTGGGGAACGGGATGCGGCACGCGCAGGACGGGTACACCGTCGATCTCCTCGTGCGCGGCGCGGCGGTGCGAATACCCTTCGTGGACGCGCCACTGCGGGTAGTGCGGGAGACCCGTGATGACCCGGGCGTCCCATCCCTCCTCGCGCAGCGCGCGAGCCATGCCGGCGGTGTACGGGGCGATGCCCGTGTGTTCCGGTGAATAGTTGAGTCCGATGATCAGGACGCGTGCTGCCACGCTTTCTCCTCCCCCATGAAAAGCGGAGCAACTCAGCCGCTGCCGCTTTTCCCGAATGGGCGGACTTCCCCAGTCCGCCTCCGCGCCACGTGGTGCAGCAATGCCTCATGGCTGTCCCACCGGGAGCGGTGAATGTCGCCGAAACACGAATCCCGCGTGTGCCGACGTTTGCCATCATAATCGTGTGCACAAGCACCTAACACCACAGTGATGACAATTCTGTGTGGGCTCATATAGGTACACGTGGGTATCACCTCAGGTGGGAGCGTGAAAAACAGTGATCTTGATGTAAAACCACACATTAGGGGACGGTAATCTCGGTCACGACCGGTGTCTCCCTGGCTATGCTTTATGAGTGCAAACATGCACGACTCCCGCGGGGGAACGCGAAAGTGACGCGGAGTTCGGGGCATCGATCCGCACTTCGGGGTGGGGCCCGGTCTTCGAGAGGGCACCCATCACCACGGGGGACGTGCGAAGGGGCGCGGCTGAGGCGCACCGGAGCAGAACTGGGGGAGATTTCATGCGTATTGCCGGGCAGGCAACTTTCTTGACGGACCACGACCACACCATCCACGCGTGGGTCCACGGCCCCGCGGACGATCGTGTGCGCGGCGCCGTGATCGTGGCGCCGGCCTTGGCGCGCGAGGAGGTCGTGAGTCACCGCAGCATGCGCCTCGTGGCCGCGCGCGCCGCGGAATCCGGGTGGCTCGTGATCCGCCTGGCGTGGAGCGGGACCTCCGAATCCGGTGCGCGTCCGGCCCTGAGCAACCCGCTCGAGGTGTGGCACGAGGACCTCGCGGTGGCCCACCGTGCCGCGCGGGAGCTCGTAGGACCTGATCTGCCCGTGCACGGGATCGGGCTGCGCATCGGTGCGGGTGTGCTCGCGACCTCACCCCTGCCGTTCGATCGGCGCGTGCTGTGGGAACCGGTCTCGGGCGCCGTCTACATGCGCCAGTACACGGGCCTGCGGCGCACGAGCGGGTTGATCCTGCCGCCCGAGGTCCCCGACGGCGTGGAGATCGGCGGCGCACACTTCACCGACGCCGAAGCCGCGGCCATCCGCGCCCTACCGGATCCCCGCAAGATGAAGACCCCGGGTCTGATCACGGTGCGCGAGGAGGACCGGCGCATCGCCAAGAAGTTATACGGCGTGGCCGCGATCTACGCGAAGGCGAGCCCGGAGGCGATCGCCGCCCTCGTGGGTCGACTGGACGATTCCGTCCCCACCACGTCCCACAGGGAGGATTGGGTGGACGTGAGCGGCTGGCGTCCCACGACGACCGCGTGCTTCCATGTGGCGGAGTTCGGCGCGGAGGTCCAGGAGGACCTGCTGGAGCTGGGCCCGGACCACTTGCCGGCCTCCTACACCCATCCCGTGGGCCGCGACGGCACCGGGGCCGGCGCGGTGGTGCTCGCACCGCCGTCCGCGGACCCCAAGGACGGGCCCACGGGACTGTGGACCGTGCAGGCACGCCGACTCGCCGCGCGCGGTGTCCCCGCGCTGCGCATCGAGCGTCACCACTGCGGTGACGCCGCTGGCCTGGACGAGGTCAAGGACATCAACCCTTACACGGGGCAGGGCGTGGCGGACCTGGACCTGGGTGCCGCGTGGCTGGCCGAGCGCACCGGGGAGAAGGTCACCGGGGTGGGGCTGTGCGTGGGCGGCTGGCTGGTCGCCATGGCCCCGCCCACGAGCGCCATGACCACCCGCGTGGTGCTCAACAACGTGGCGTGGCGCGCGGCGGAGAGCTACTACGACAAGCTCTATCGCAACTGGGACGTGGACGCCGTGCTGGAACAGCTGCGCACCATGAGCGACGTGGAGGTCACCACGAGCTGGCGCACGCGCGCCAAGGACCGGGTGCGCCGCCGCATGCCGTACATCGCGTGGCTCGTGCTGGGCCGGCGCAACATCCCCAACGTTCCCGAGGTGGTCATGGAGTACGCGTCCCGGGGCGCCGAGGTCACGTTCTACTTCGGGCCGGAGGACGGTCTGCTCTTCCAGCAGGAACGCGGGGAGGAGGGTCTGGCCCGGTTGCAGCGCCAGGGCCGCCGGATCAGGGTGGCCCACGTGCCCGCCCTGGACCACTCCCTCCAGGCCCACGCCTCACGCCTCACGGCCCTCGAGATCGTGGACGCCGCCCTGGGCCTGAGCCCCTCACCTGCCGAGGAGGTCGTCCCGTGCGCCGTCTGAGAACACGCAGCGCCCGCGCGCTCGCCGGGTGCGCCCTCACGGCCGTGCTGCTGAGCGGCTGCGCGGCCGGCGGGTCCGGCGACCACGCGCCGTCCTCCTCCGGTGAGAGCCTGGGTTTCGACGACGCCGCGCTGTCCCAGGTGGGTTTCGCGGACCCGCAGCAACTCACGCAACCGTCCCACGGGATCACCGTGACGGGTGCGCGGGGGCTCTCGGAGCGGGCCGCGGAACTCGCGGTGAGCACGGACCAGGTCTCTGCCGAGGCCCCGGGCGGGCGCAACTCGGTGGTGGTGATCACCCCGAAGGACTACGACCCCGCGAAGAAGTACCCGGTGGTGTATCTCCTCCCGGGCAGCGGTGCCACGGAGTCCCCTGCCCTGCAGTGGTACGAGGCGGGTCAGGCCGAGCAGCTCACCCAGGGTCTGCCCGTGATCACTGTCATCGTGAGCGGGGGCAAGGTGGGCTGGTACTCGGACTGGGCGTCCCAGGAGGAACTCACGCAGAACTGGGAGACCTTCCACCTGGACCAGGTGGTCCCGTGGGTGGATCAGCACCTGTCCACCAGGGCGGACCGCGAGCACCGCGTGATCATCGGCAACTCGATGGGCGGGTACGGCGCCATGCGCTACGCCGAGCAACGTCCCGATCTCTTCGGTGAGGCCGTGAGCCTGTCCGGGTTGCTGGACCTGTCCTCGGATGAGGCCAAGCAGACGATCGCCACGGGATCCCAGGAGGCCACGGGCCGCACCGATTCGGTGTTCGGCAACGGCTCGGTCACGACCGAGGAACAGTGGCGTGCGAACGATCCCGCGGTCCGGAGCGGGGAGCTCAAGAATGTCCACGTGCAACTCTTCGCCGGTCGGGGCAACGGCCAGGAGGGGGACATCGAACCCGCTCTGAAGGACACCACGGTGACCATGGCGCGCGAGCTCGAGTCACAGGGAGTGGATTACCAGTACACCGAGTACGGCCAGGCGGGCCAGTGCAACGGCGGCCACGAGTTCCCGTGCTGGACCCCCGCGGCCACGGTTGCCCTCGGGCGCTGGGCCGATCGGGTGGGCGTGAAGCACACCTCGCCCCAGCCGTCGGTGCCCTCGGCATTCGAGGACGTGACCTCACGGAGTTCGTCATGACGAGCGCGCCCGTGGCCGTGACACGCGGGACCGAGGCAGGGGACGGCGTCGTCGGCGTACCCCGCGTGGGCTGCGACCTGCAGGAGGTCGCGCCCGTGGCCGAAGCGCTCGCGCAGCGCGGGCAGCGGTACCTGCGGGCACTGTTCGCGCTCGAGGAGATCGCCGACCTCACGCGTCCGGACGGACGTCCGCTCGCGGCGGAGTCCGTGGCGGGGCGCTTCGCGGCCAAGGAGGCCGTGCTGAAGGTCTTGCGCCCGAGCGCCGACGACGCCGTGGCCTGGCCCCAAATCATGATCCGCTCGGACGCCCACGGTGCCCCTCGCGTGGAACTGCGGGGCACGGCCGCCCGCCTGGCCCGCGGCGCCGGACTCGGGGCGTGGAGCGTGAGCACGTCCCACGACGGAGGCTTCGCGATGGCCGTGGCCCTGGCCATCCGCTCACCCCAGCCCTGACCGGAGGCCAGACCACCGCGCCGACCGGCACCCGGGGCGCGGACATCGAAAACCACCACATCAACCGAAAGAGGTTCACCCCATGGATTCCACCGCCATCGAGACCACCGTCCGCTCCGTGCTGGGCCAGCACGGGAAGCTGTCCGAGGACGCCGGGACGATCGCCGCGGATGCGGACCTGTACCGCGCAGGCATGACCTCCCACGCGTCCGTGAACGTGATGCTGGGCCTGGAGGACGAGTTCGACATCGAGTTCCCCGAGGAGCGCCTGACCAAGGCCACGTTCACGTCCATCAACTCCATCACCGAGGCCGTGGAGGCGATCAACAATGACTGATCATGCAGTACTGACCGACACCCCGCAGCGGGGTGCCGAGGACACCGACCGGGCCGAGCGGGTCGCCGCGCGCGCGGAGGCCGTGGCCGCCGTGGCGCGCGAGTTCGCGGACGCGGTGGACTCGGAGTCCCGGTTCCCGCGGGAGGCCATCGAGGAGGCCCGCGCCCAGGGCCTGTTGGCCGCGCCGATCCCGGAAGCGGATGGCGGGCTGGGCTACAGCATCACCGAGCTGTGCCGGATGCTCGAGCGCGTGGGTCGGGAGTGCACCTCCACGGCCATGATCCTGGCCATGCACCACTCCCAGGTGCTGTGCCTCACCCGCCACGCGGACACCGACTTCCTGCGGGACTACACCCGCCGTGTGGCCGCCGAGGGACTGTTGTTGGCCTCCGCTACGACCGAGGCCCAGATCGGCGGGGACACCCGCAATTCCACGTGCGCCGTGCGCCCGATCGAGGACGGCCGGGTGGCCCTGCACAAGAGCTGCCCCGTGATCTCCTACGGTGCGTACGCGGACGCGATCCTGGTGACCGCGCGGCGCAGCGAGGACGCGGCGTCGAGCGACCAGGTGCTGTTGGTGGTCGAGGCCGAGAACCTGCAGCTGGACCGCCAGCGTGGCTGGGACGCCCTGGGGATGCGGGGCACGTGCTCCGAGTCCTTCGAGCTGGACGCCACCACGCCCGCGGATGCCATGTTCACGGTGCTGTTCGAGACGATCTCCGCGCAGACCATGCTCCCGGCGGCCCACTGCCTGTGGGCCTCCGCGTGGTTGGGCATGGCTACCCAGGCCGGGCTCACCGCCCGGTCCGTGGTGCAAAAGGCCGCGCGTAAGACCCCGGGGACCACACCGCCGTCCGCGCTGCGGCTCGCGGAACTCGAGGTGCAGCTGCAGTCCATGACGGACGTGGTGCATGCGAGCGTGGCCCGCTACGAGGCCGCGTGGGACGATCCGGCCGTGACCGAGTCCATGCAGTTCGCGATCGCCATGAACACCCTCAAGGTCTCGGGCGCGGAAGCAGTGCGCCGGATCGTGGGGGACGCCATGGTGATCGTGGGCATCACCGCTTTCGCCAATCGTTCGCCCGTGAGCCTGGCCCGGTTGTACCGGGACAGCATCGGGCCCTCGGTCATGGTCAACAACGACCGCATCCTGCTCCACACCGCCACACTCCAACTCGTTTCCAGGGGGCAACGATGAGCGCCACGGACACCACGCAGGACCTCTCCCAGCTGCAGGACACCTTCCGCGGGGGCCTCGAGGCCCACGGCTGGTTCCTGCCCACCCTCGGGGACGGCGTGATTGGGCTCGGTCCGCAGGCCGAGGACGTCGTGCAGGGCATCGCCGCGGCGGCCCGCAAGGTCGCGGCACGATTGTCCCCGGACGCGGGAACGCGCCGGTTGCGCTTCCCACCGGTCAACGGGACCCGGTTGCTCGAGCGCACCGACTACGTTGCGTCCTTCCCGCAACTACTCGGGACCATCTCCGCGTTCGAGGGCGACAACAAGGCCCACCGTGAGCTGCTCGCCACGTACGAGGAACACGGTGACTGGTCCGCCCAGCTCACCCCGGCCGGCCACGCGCTGGTCCCCGCGGTGTGCCACCCCTTGTACGCGTACCTCGAGGGCTCGCAGGTGGACGGCTCGGTGTTCGAGCTCGTGGGCGAGTGTTACCGCCACGAGCCCAGCCCGGACCCCATGCGTTTCGTGACCTTCCGGATGTTCGAGGCGGTGTGCCTGGGCACGCCGCAGGAGGCCCGGGAGCACCGCGAGAAGTGGCTCGAGGCGGGGACCAACCTGCTGAGCTCCCTGGGGCTCGAGGTCCAGGCGGACACCGCCAACGACCCGTTCTTCGGCCGCGCGGGCAAGCTGCTCAGCGCGGGTCAGCGTGAGGCGCAGCTGAAGTTCGAGATCCTCACGGAGGTCTACCCGGGCCACCCCACGGCGATCGCCTCGGCGAACCTGCACGAGGACCACTTCGGCGAGGCTTTCAGCATGCACACCGCCGACGGTGCCGTGGCCCACTCCGCGTGCTTCGGCTTCGGTCTGGAGCGGGTGGCCCTGGCCCTGGCCATGCGCCACGGTTTCGACACCGCCGCGTGGCCCGTGACCGTGCGTCAGGAACTGGGGTTGCCATGACCGCCGTGACCGTGAACCACGGTGGGCCGGCGGATACCGCGTCCGTGCGGGAGCCCTTCGGCCACGAGGTCCTGGCGGTGCGCGGGTGCGAGTCGCTCACCGTGGCGAACGCACCGCGCTCCGTCCTGCACGACCCGGCGGAACCGTGGTCACCCACGAACTGCTACATGGACGTGTGGATCGGTCTCACCGCGACCCTCGGGTTGGACCCGCTGCCCATGCTCGGGGCCGCGTTCAGCGCGGACTTCCTGGGGGACCAGTGGGAGTTCCTCAAGCCCCGGCAGGAGGACCTCGAGACGCTCTACGGCCTCACGGTGGGGGAGTACGACACGTGGCGGCCCCTGGCCGAACACGTGCAGCTGGTGATGTCCCGCGGGGACGCCCTGATCGTGGAGGTGGACGCCTACCACCTCCCGGACACCGAGGGCGTGTCCTACGGACGGGCCCATACCAAGACGTCCATCGTGCCGTTGCGCCTGGATCCGGTCGCGGGGGAACTCGTCTACCTGCACAACGACGGTGTCCACGTGCTGCACGGGGAGGACCTCGACAACGCGCTGGGCACGGGTGTGGGTTCCGGGTGGGTCCCGTACCCGTACGTGGAACTCGTGCGCCTGGACGGCATCCGGTCCCTGGCGCCCGAGGCGCTGTGGCAGCGCGCCGTGGAGATCGCGCGGGGGCACGTGCGCCGCGCTCCTGATGCCGGGGCGGGGAATTCCGCGCGCCCCGATCCGGCCGACCGGCTCGTGGCCGCGATCCGGGAGCACGTCCCGGTGCTCGCCGAGCGGGGCATGGAGTACTTCCACCAGTACTCGTTCGCGACGACGCGCCAGGCCGGTCTCACGTCCGGGCTCGCCGCCCACGCGTGCCGGTACCTGTCCCGCGGTGCGCAGGAGTGGCCGAGCGACGTGGACGCGGAGCAGCTGATCGAGGCCGCCGAGCAGTTCGATGCCGCCGCCGGCGCCGCCAAGGCCCTGCAGTTCAAGCTCGCCCGGGCGGCCTCGGGCAGGACACCGCGCATCGACTCGTCCGCGGAGGCGTTCGTGGCCGGGCACACCGCGGGCATGCGCGCGGTGCGTGAGGCCCTGGGCCTGGGGGAGTGACCGGGGTGCGCGACGCCGCGTGGACGCTCCGGCGCCTCGACCCGTCGCAGGACCCGGGCGATGCCCTCGCTCGTGGGATTCCCGCGCGGGTCCCGGGGACGGTGTCCGGTGCCCTGCGGGACGCCCTCGGGGAGGACCGCGTGGCCACCGTGCTGGCCACTGACGGTCCCGACACCGTGTGGGAGTACCGCACCCGGGTCACCACCGCCGGTGGTCGGCACCGGTTCATGTCCACGGGCGTGGCCACCGTGGCGCAGCTGCTGGTTGCGGACCGGGTCGTGCACGAGTCCCATAGTGCCTTCGCACCGTGGGACGTGATCGTGGAGCTACCGTCCGGGCCGTGTGAGATCGCCCTGCGGGTCCTGCCCACGGCGTCCGTGAGTGTGCCGCGCAAGCCGCGCGCCCGCTGGTTGTCGCCGCTCGTGTCCGACCGCTCCCTGCGGTGGCGCCGCACCCCGCTGATCGGCTCGATCGACTGGCCCGGTGCGCTGCCCGTCCTGGGTCCGTGGGGCGGCCTGCGCGCTGTCCCACTTCCTTCTTCCGCCGCCGACGACGACACTCCCCACCCCTCGCTCGGACTCGTACCGCGCGCGGTGCGCACGCGGGTCGGGGAGGACGGTAGCGGCGTCGTGACCGTGGAACTCGGCCCGACCACGGGTACGACCCCGGATCTTTACGCGGACACGGCCGGGAGCGCGGACACGGCCGGGAGCGCGGGCGCGGCCGCGGAGCTGGCGTGCGTCGGATGCTCAGCGGACCCGGATGTTTTGGTGGCCCGCGGCGCTGCGGTGGAACATGCGCGTGAAACCGTACACATCACCGTGGAGCCTCCCTATGAGGTGGACGCGCAGCCGGTGACCGCCGAGTGCGTCGTGACCGCGTCCGATGCCACATCGCGCGAAACGTTCACCGTGGACGTGGCCGTGCCCGACCCCGCGCTGTGGTGGCCGCACGGGATGGGCGAGCAACCGCTGTACCGGGTGCGGGTGCGCACCGGGCAGGGGGAATGCACGTACGCCGTGGGGTTCCGGTCGGTGTGTGCCGAACCGCGGGACCGGGACCATCGCGGTTTGGCCCTGCGGATCAATGACGTCCCCGTGTTCGCGAGGGGTGCCGTGTGGGCCGGTGCGGACCCCTTCGAGGTGGCCGCGGACCCGCAGCGCACCCGCGACGTGCTGGAACGCCTGCACGCGGGCGGCAGCACCATGATCCGCGTCCCGGGAACGGCGTGCTACGAGACCGAGGACTTCCACCGCGCGTGCGACGAGCTGGGTCTCATGGTCTGGCAAGACGTGGCCCTGGGGCCTCAGGACCCGCCGGATGATCCCGAGTGGCGCGCCGGGCTGCGCCACGAGGTCCGATACCTCGCCTCACGGTTGGCCTCTCATCCGTCCACGGTCGTGATCTCCGGGGGCACCGAGGTCATCCAGGCCCCCGTGCTCGCGGGCCGGCCCGCCGAGCAGTGGCGCACGGACGTGGTCCTGCGGGACGTTCCCCGCGCGGTCGGGGAGGCCGATGCGGACGTGGTGGTCGTCCCGTCCTCTCCGTGCTCGGACGCGGACCTGGACGCCGCGCAGCACGCGTACGAGACGGGCGAGGCCTCGGGGGAGCGGGCGTCGTCGTCGTCGGTGCCGACCGTCGCTCCCACGGACGCGGCCGACGGCGTGTCCCACTACTTCGGGGTGGGGGCCTACGGGCGACCGCTCGAGGACGCGGTGACCCGCGGGGTGCGGTTCGCTGCGGAGGCGCTGGCCTTCGCGGTGCCGCCGGAACCCGCCGCGGTGCGGGAGCAATTCGGGACGGACGGTCCGCTGGACGATGGGGATTCCGCGGACGCGTGGCGCGCCGGTGTGGCCCACGACCCGGGGGCGCAATGGACCTTCGAGGACACCACCGCGATCTATGTCCACCGGCTGTTCCTGGACCGGGACAGCGATCCGGACGCCGGTCTGGCGACCCCGGGGCAGCCCGCGTCCGACGGCGCAGGGACGGGTCACGTCGAGCGCCTCGAGTACGAGCGCGCCGCGCTCGCCCACGTGTTCCAGCGGACTTTCGCCCAGTGGCGCAGCAGGGATTCGCCGTGCCGGGGAGCGCTCGTGCTCTCGGCGCTGTCCATGGCCGCGGGGCCCGGGTGGGGTGTCCTGGATGCTTCCGGGCGGCCCACCGCCGCGTGGTACGGGATGCGCCGGGCGTGCGCGCCCGTGGCCGTGTCCTTCCTCCCCGCCGGCGGCGACGGACTACCCGTCCATGTCTGGAACGACGGCCCGACCCCGCTCACGGCCACGCTGCGACTGACCGTGGCCACGGTGCACGGCGGCTGCCAGCAACCCCTCGACATCCCGGTCACGGTGCCCGCGCGCGGTGAGACCGTGATCCGCGCGGACCTCGCGGACGGTACGTTCCGGGACCTTGACCACGCGTACGGTTTCGGCGAGCGGGAGTACGACGCCGTGTCCGCCCAGCTCGTGAACCCCTCCGGTCGCGTGCTCGCCCGGGACGTCCACCTGACCGGCGGACCGCGACGCAACGATGCACCCGATCCGGGACTCGACGCTCACTGGGTCAGGACGGAACAGGGGGAGTGGTCGGTGGCCGTGACGGCGTTCGGACTTGCGCGATTCGTGGCCCTGGACCTGCCCCGCGGGGCCGTGGCCGAGGACGGCTACGTCCATGTGCTCCCGGGTGAGACGGTGCACGTTCCGGTCAGCGGAGCCCTCGCCGACGAGGGTCGTGCGGCCGCGCGGGTGCGGGCGCTGGGCGTCCCATCGGTTCCGGTGGGCGCCGAGTCCGAGTAGCCGACGATCTCTCAACGGGCCGGGTGAAGCGTCACCTCATGACGGCCCCATGAGCCGTATTGACGAGAGAGCCCCGCACGTGCTGGCAACGCCACCCGTGCGGGGCTCCTGAGTCATTTGCCGGCGGTTGTCATCGGCCCGCTGTCCCGTACGCGCCGCGGTTCACACCTCGGGTACGTACGCCAGGACGTAATCCACCATCCGGCGGCACGATTCCGTGGCGAACAGCGAGTGGTCCAACGGGTCCAGGACGGTGAGCGTGCTGCGCGGGCCCAGGCGCTGGGGTGTGACCCCGCAGTGCTTGGCATCGGCGGGTCCGAAGACCGCGTCCACCGTGAGTCCGGGGATCTTGGCGAGCCGGCGCAGCGTGGGCTGCGGGACGTCGATGACCCCCACCCCGGCCGCGAGCGCATTGACCCGAGGTGACGCGTTGCGGGCGCGGTGACGGGTGCCGCGTACCACGGTGCGCGCCGTCGTCCCCACGTAGGCGTTGAGCCCGGCCAGGACGGCATCCCAGCGGGAGCCGGCGGGTGCGTCGTCGGCGGCGGGAGCGGACGACGGCGCTGCCGCCTCGTCCTGCCCGGGCAGGGTTGGGGCCAGGGGGCCGCCGCGCAGGCCCTGGCGCCAGTAGCGCCACGGTGCCCGCTGCCACGCGACGTTGTTGATGACCATGAGCGTGAGTCGTTCGCTCACGGTTGCGGGCAGTTCGTGGGCCGAGGCCACCAGGCCCCACGCGCCCAGACAGATGCCCGCCCCCAGGAGCGGACCGTCCGTGAGTTCGCTCAGGTGCATCACGAGTTCCCGGGACTCGGTGAGCGTGTGGTGCGCGTACGGGTTGGAGTCCTGCGTGATGTCCGAGCGCACGAGCTCGCCGGTGTCGGAGCGTTCGGCGAGCAAGCACACGGCGCCGCGCGCGGACGCGAGCAGCGCGGTGCGCAGCCACAGACCGCCGGAGGCCTCCATGACCTCCGAACCTGGGGAGATGAACGCCAGCCCGGGGGCGTCGTGGTCGCGGGTCACCGGCTCGGTGATGATGGCCGGGCGTCGGGCGGCCCCGCTGGTCGAGCGCCGCAGCACCACGGGTGTCCCGGCCACGTCCACGGTGATTTCCTGCTCGGGGACCAGGCCGTCCCCGTCGGGACGAGCGGTGTCATCCGGCGTCGTCCCGGCCGGGGCGGCGTCCAGCGCGGTGCGCACGGTGGCGATCAGACGGGCGGGGACGGCAGCCGCGCGGGGGTGCACGTTGATCGGGAGTGCGCCTGCTTCTTCGTCGGACAGGATGCGGATCCGACGATCGGGACCGTCCGCGGGCTCGGGAAGCGCCTTGAGCGCGGCCGCGCCGTGCGAGGACAGCTGCAGGTTCATCAGTTCCGTGCCCTCGCTCACGCGGGGCGGTAGGTCGGGCCCGCCCATGCGGCGCAGTGCGCTCTGGTGGCGCACCCACTGCTTACCGGACACGGGGGCCAGCACCAGCCGGGAGGCCCAGCCATGATCCTCGGTGGCGGCGAGCACGGTGCCGCCCAGGCTGAAGCCCACCCCGTGGACGGGACCGTGGGAGCTCGCCCAATCGCGGACGGTGGTCAGGTCGTCGACCCACAGTCCGGCGTCCACGGCTTCCTCGGCGGTGGGGCTCTGACCGGTCCCGGACCAGTCGAGGCGCACCACACGCCACCCGTGAGCGGCCAGCGCCCGGGCTGTGTGGATCATGCTGCGGGTCAGGGTCACGCGCTCGCGTCCCGGGGACCCCACGATGATGACGGTCCCGCCGCGCTCGGTGGCCGTGGGTTCGTGCACGTCCACCGCGATCCACCGGTTCCCGGCAGGCACCCACCCGTGGCGTACGGAGTCCTCCTCGCGAACGCGTGAGCGGTGGCCGGGCCTGGAACGGCGCAGCTGCGAGTACGTGAGCATGAATGATCCCCCAAGTAATACGTGTCTCCGCCGCGGGCGTCCGGTTCTTCCCCAAGAACCTCGGCGCGCTTGCCCCCTGACGAACTTTTGCCCAGACTAACCATTTTCCCCGGGACGGGCGGAGTGAACTGTGCAAAAGCATACGCCTTTGGCACGTGATTCCGGGGTTCCCGAGGGGAAATGCCTGCCCTCCCTTTAGGGGGTACTTAGGGCAGTTACCGGGTTTTCGTGGGGTCTCGCAGGTCGATCCCGAAGACCCGCTTCACCGCGGTGGTCACGTGGCGGCCATAGCGCTGCGAGGACGGCGTCGAGGAGAACGGCAGGAACCTACCGGGGACGTCCGGGTGGGTGATCTTCCCGTGGGTGGGCCCGGACGTGGTGACCTCGAAGCCCGCCCCGCGCAACCGTTCGAGCAGTTCCCTGCGGTTGGTGGGATAGCGGGTGCCGCTGCCCCCGGGTTTCGCGCCGGTGTGCTCGAGGGAGTCGGGGGTGTCCGCCCAGGTCTCGTCCGGGCGCCGGGCGATCGCCCACCCGCTGCGGTAGATCCCCACCACGCGGTGCTCCGCCCGGGTCACCTGCACGCACAGCCGGCCGCGCACGTAGTAGTCGGTGCGCCCGAGGTCCGCGGTCCAGGTGTCCTCGGGGTCCGCCACGACGGCTTGCAGCGCGCTCTCGCTCACGTCCCACACGCCCTGTACGACGACGCCGTCCGCGGGCACCTCGAGCGCCGGGGCCCCCGACAGATCGGAGTCCACGGTGTAGAACGCACGCTCGGGGGCAGTGGTGTCGGGGGTGATGCCCGCGCGCAACAGGCGAACGAACTCCGCGAGCTGCGGGTCCACCGTGAGCTCGCGTGGTGCTTCGGACGCGATGGGCGTGGTGGGTTCCCCGGCGGGGACCGTGCGCGGCCCGGGGCCCGGTTTGGGTGCCCCGCCCGCGGCAGGAACAGCACGGGTGCCGTCCGCGCCGGGAACTGTTCGGGGCCCGGGACCTGACCGAGGCGTCCCGTCCGGCGCTGCTCCGGCCCGAGGTTCGGAGTCATCGCCGACGGCGTCCGCGTCCCCTTGCCGCTCGGAAGGGCGCCACGAGGTGTAGTCCACCGGGCGGACGCCCAGTGCGGGGTCCTTGCGGCCGCGCATCGCGGCGGGGGAGGGTTGTGGGGTGCTCATGGCAGGTCCTCGGGCGGAAGGGGCGGTGTCCGTGCCACGCTGTCACGATACCGCCGGGATTACCAGCGGGTGGGCGGCCCGAGCGGGGAAGGGGCGCGTGCGGCGTCGTCGTAGAATCGAGCGGGTGGAATGCGGATATTACGACCGGGACCTGTGCCGATCCTGCACGGTGATCGAGGTGCCCTACGCGCGGCAGCTCGCTCGCAAACAACAGCTCGTGCGCGACCTCGTGGACTCACACGGTGAGCCGCGGTGGCTCGAGCCGGTCGCGTCCGTGGAGGCGGGGTTCCGCAACAAGGCCAAGATGGTCGTGGCCGGGAAGGTCGGCGCACCGACCCTAGGCATCCTGGACCGCGGGGGCCGCGGGGTCGACCTGCGCGACTGCCCGCTCTACCCCGAACCCGTGACGCGCGCGATCCACGCGCTCGCCGAGTTCATCGCGCGGGTGCGGCTGTTGCCGTACGACGTGGCCAAGCGGCGCGGTGAGCTCAAACACCTGATCGTCACGGGGAACCCGGACGGGCGGCTCATGATCCGGTTCGTGCTGCGCAGCACCGGGCAGCTGGCCAAGATCCGGGACAACACGGATCTGCTGCGCGAGCTCGTGCCGCACGCGGACGTGCTCTCCGTGAACATCCAGCCCGAGCACAAGGCCGTGATCGAGGGCGCCGAGGAGATCCTGCTCTCGCGGCAGGGCGAGCTGATCATGCCGGTCAACGGCATCGACCTGCGAGTCCGGCCGCGCTCGTTCTTCCAGACGAACACACGGGTCACGGAGCAGCTGTACCGCCAGGTCGCGGACTGGGTGGACGCGGTGGACCCGGCGAGCGTGTGGGACCTGTACTGCGGGGTCGGGGGTTTCGCGCTGCATGTCGCCGCTCCCACGCGCGAGGTCGTGGGCACCGAGATCTCCGCCGAGGCCGTGGCCTCCGCCCGGGACACCGCCCGCGCCATGGGGCTACCGGATGAGGGTCCGGGCTCCGTGCGTTTCCTCGCCGACGACGCCGCCGCGACCCCCGCGGATCTGCCCGGCACCCCGGAGCTCGCGATCGTCAACCCGCCCCGCCGCGGGCTGGAAGCGTCCCTGTGTGCGTGGCTCGAGAACTCATCGGTGGATCATGTCGTGTACTCGTCGTGCAACGCCACGACGCTCGCGCGGGACCTGGGCCGGATGCCGTCCTTGCGGCCCGTGGAAGCACGACTGCTGGACATGTTCCCCCACACCGGACACTACGAGGTCGCGGTCCTGCTGCGCAGGGGGTGAGGGGCGGGACTACCGGTTCGATGCCGGCGACCCGGCGAGGCTGACGACGGCGCCGGGCCCGGCGCCGTCGTCCCGGGTCGCGGACGGGCACGCGCATCGAAGAAGCGTCCCGGGGTGCCCTGTCGAGCACCCGGGGACGCTTCGGATGCTTACCGCGAAGGCGCGGACTACGAGTTCGCCGCCGCCATGGCCCGCAGCTTGGTCACCGCCTCGTTCACCATGTCCGGCACGGACTGATCGATGTCGAGCTTGTAGCCGCCCTCCTCCTGCGCGAGCGGCTCGAGGGTGTCCAGCTGGGACTGCAGCAGCGTGGCCGGCATGAAGTGCCCGCTGCGGCCCTCGATCCGCCGGGTCAGCACCGCCACGGACCCATCCAGGTGCAGGAACAACGCCGACGGCGCTTGCGAGCGGATCCGTTCCCGGTACTTGCGCTTGAGCGCGGAGCACGCGATCACCATGCCCTCGTGCTGTTCACCCCGCTCGTGCAGTGTGCGGCCCACGATCTCGAGCCAGGGCCAGCGGTCGTCGTCGTCGAGCGGCGTGCCCGAGGCCATTTTCTGGACGTTCTCGATGGGGTGCAGGCTGTCCCCGTCGACGAAGTCCACACCCAGCTCGTGGGCCACGAGCGTGCCGATCGTGGTCTTGCCCGACCCCGAGACGCCCATGACCACCACGAGCGGTGCGATGTCCGTGCTCACCCCGCTCACCGGTCGTGCACCGTGCCGTCGGTGAGGCGGTTGTAGGGCAGGTGCGCGGTGGTGTACTCGTACTTCTCCGCCTCATCCTCGTCGATCTCCACGCCCAGGCCCGGGGTGTCGGAGGGGTGCAGCAGACCGTTCTCGAACGTCCTGTACTGACGGAAGACCTGGTTGGTCTTCTCCGAGTGAGGCATGTACTCCTGCAGGCCGAAGTTGTGGATGGCCATGCCCACGTGCAGCTGCGCCGCGAACCCCACGGGGGAGACGTCCGTGGAGCCGTGAAAGCCGGACTTGACCTGGTACATCGCGGCGTAGTCCATGACCTTCTTCAGCGGGGAGATCCCGCCGAAGTGCGTGGACGCGCAGCGCACGTAGTCGATCAGCTGTTCGGAGATCAGGTCCTTGATGTCCCAGATCGTGTTGAAGACCTTGCCGATGGCGAGCGGCTGCGTGGTGTGCTGACGCACCAGCCGCAGGGCCTCCTGGTTCTCCGCCGGGGTGCAGTCCTCGAGCCAGAACAGGTCGTAGGGCTCGAGCGACTTGCCGAGCTTGGCTGCCTGGATGGGAGTCATGCGGTGGTGGCCGTCGTGCAACAGGGGCAGCTCCGGGCCGAACTCGTTGCGCACGGCCTCGAAGACGGACGGAATGTGGCGCAGGTACGCGCGGGTGTCCCAGTTCTCCTCCGCGGGCAGCGCGGCACGCTGTGCCGGCTGGTAGTCGGAGCGCTCGCCGGAGGCCTGCGGCTGGGCGGCCACGCCGTACAGCGCGGTGATCCCCGGGACCGAGGACTGCACGCGGATCGCGGTGTAGCCGTGCTCCTGCTCGGAGCGGATCGAGTCGAAGATCTCCTCGGTGTCCCGCCCGGAGGCGTGGCCGTACGTGGACAGCCCGCGGCGGGAGGCGCCACCGAGCAGCTGGTACACCGGCATGCCGGCCACCTTGCCCTTGATGTCCCACAGGGCCATGTCCACCGCGGCGATCGCGGCCATGGTCACGGGGCCGCGGCGCCAGTAGCCGGAGCGGTACAGGAACTGCCACGTGTCCTCGATGTTTGCCGGGTCGCGGTCGATCAGCAGGGGTGCCACGTGGTCGGACAGGTACGTGGCCACCGCCAGTTCGCGGCCGTTGAGGGTCGCGTCACCGATCCCGGTGACACCCTCGTCGGTCGTGAGCTTGAGCGTCACGAAGTTGCGTGAGGGACTGGTGACGATGACCTTGGCTTCGGTGATCTTCATGGTGTTTCCTCTCTGGAACGGTGGGCCCGCTCGATTATGGCGGATCAGCGTGTGGACGGGCCGGACCCGTCGCCGCGCTCGGACGGCACGGACGGGCCCTGGGTGGTCATGGGGTGGGAATCCCGGGCCGTGGGGCCGGGGCGGTCGGTGCGGGTCCCCGCGGGAGCCGGGACCTCACCGGGGCGTAGCTGCTCGTGGCCCATCTTGCGGGTGAACCAGACGGCGGAGTAGGTGGCACCCTCGGTGTGGATTCCGGTCTTGTACTCGCCGTACTCCACGGGTATCCAGAAGCACAGCAGGCTGGAGAGCAGCAGGGGCACGCAGTAGCACAGCAGGAACGGGCGGAACGTGTCCCAGCGGGTCATGGTCTTGTCCACCATGCGCCTTCGCGCGTCCACGAGCGGCAGGGCGCGCTCGGCGAGGGAGCGTTCCTCGTGGAGCAGTCCACGAGTCTGCATGAGCTGGGCATCAATCCGGTGACCGTTCTGCTGCGCAGCGCCATGTACGTCTCACCCATCGAGCTCGCGGTGTGGTGGATCGTGTTCTCCCTGGTCGTGGCGCCCAGGGAACATCGCTTCGGGTGGCGACGCGTGTTCGCCGGCTTCGTGATCGGGCACGTGGGTGCCACCGTGTCCACCGCGGCACTGCAGATGTGGGAGGCCCAGGCCTTCCCGAACCCCGACCTGATCCCGGAACGGATCGACGTGGGCGCGAGCTACGGGTTCTTCGCGTTCGCCGCGCTGGCCACCTATCACGGTTCCGTGCGCCGCAGGCTCCTGTGGGCCGCCGGGCTCGTGGCCGCGGCGGCCGGGGGAATGGTCCTGGACTTCGGATGGACGGCCATCGGGCACGCGATCGCCGTGCTGCTGGGTTTCGCGTGCTACCGACTCGTGAATCCCGACGCCGCCGTGCACCACGAGGCGCGCGTCCGGGCCCGGCGGTTGTACGGGATAGAGCACTGATCCGGCACGGGCCTCGGCCCGTGGGTTCGGATCGGCAGAGTTGGACCGCGCTACGGATTGCGACGGCGCAGCAAAGTTCGACGACGCCGTGGAGCCACTCGTCCCGGTTGCCCGCATGACGTGCGACACCTAGTATGCAGCTTGTATCTATGCAACCCGCGGACTGATCGCGGTGGGTTGCCGCTCGCCCCACACCCCGGGGCACGCGGCCGTGCCAGCGGGTACGGAACCGGCCGGAGCGACGTCGAACAGGGAGCACCATGGCGTACAACGCGGCCGAGCGCGCGTACGAGCACGTCAAGGCCAGGATCCTCACGGGTGAGTTGGACGGGCACATGTTGTCCGAGGGCGTCTTCGCCATGGAGCTGGGGGTCTCCCGGACTCCGGTCCGTGAGGCGTTCCTGCGGCTCCAGGTGGAGGGGCTCATGCGGCTCTACCCCAAGCGCGGTGCGCTCGTGGTGCCGGTGGGCCCGCACGAGTCCCGCGAGGTGCTCGCTGCGCGGCGGGTCGTGGAATGCGCGAGCGTGAAGGAGGCGATCGGGGATCCCGATCTGCCCGACACCCTCGCCGACCTCCTGGAACAGCAGCGAAAGGCTGCGGGCACGCCGCGATTCGGTGAGCTGGATGCCGCGTTCCACACCGCTCTCGTGGAGGCCGCGGGCAACAGTCTGTTGAGCGGTTTCTACCAGGGGCTGCGTGACCGGCAGATCCGATTGATCGCCACCGCGGTGCGCACGGTCCAGGAGCGCTCCGACGAGATCCTGGAGCAGCACGCGAACATCGTGGCGGGTGTCCGGGAGAAGGACGTGGAACGGGTGGAGGCCCTGTTGGCGGATCATTTGCAGCGCGTGTACGAAGGGATCGTGTCATGAGTGTGAAGCCCTGGATGAGGGTCAGTTCGGCGCTGTTGGCGGTGGCGTGGGGTGGCAACGAGTTCACCCCGTTGCTCGTCATGTACCGCACGGTGGAGGGTTATGAGCAGGTGGCCGTGGACATGCTCCTGGCCGCGTACGTCCTGGGGATCGTGCCGGCCCTGTTGGTCGGCGGGCCGTTGTCCGATCGGCACGGGCGGCGGGCACTGATGATCCCCGCGCCCATCCTGGCGATGGTGGGCAGCATCCTGTTGGCCCTGGGGGCCGGGAGTCTGGTGCTGCTCTTCGTGGGCCGGGTCTTCTCCGGGCTGGCCCTGGGACTGGGCATGGCCGTGGGGACCTCGTGGATCAAGGAGCTCTCCGACCGGCCGTACGAGGAGCACCCGGAGCGGGTCTCGGGCGCTCGCAGGGCGTCCCTGTCGCTCACGGCCGGTTTCGCCCTGGGTGCCGTGATCGCGGCGACGCTCGCCCAGTTCGCCCCGCTGCAGACCGTGTTGCCGTACGTGATCAACCTCTTGATCTGTCTGCCCGCGGTCCTGCTGGTCGCGGGCGCACCCGAGACCCGTCACGCGAGCGCACCGCACGGCTCCCTCCTGTCCGATCTGAAGATCCCGGCCACGCGTCAGCACCGGTTCTGGTTCGTGGTGGCGCCGTCCGCGCCCTGGGTGTTCGGATGCGCGGCGTCCTCGTACGCGATCCTCCCGGCGCTCATGGCGGACGTCGTGGGCCCGGACTACGGCATTGCGTTCTCGGGGCTCATGTGCCTGGTGGGCCTGGGCTGCGGGTTCTTCATCCAGCCCCTGGGCCGGCACCTGGACCGGGACGGTTCCATCCGTTCGCTCGCCGTGGGCATGGTCGCGGTGATCCTGGGCATGCTCACCGCGGTGGCCGCGTCCGCGACCCTGAACATCCTGATGGTCCTCGCGGCCTCCGCCGTCCTGGGCTGCGGATACGGCCTCGTGCTGGTCTCCGGCTTGCAGGAGGTCCAACGCATCGCCCGCCCGGACGACCTCGCGGGACTCACCGCAGTCTTCTACTCCCTGACCTACGTGGGCTTCTTCGTGCCCATGGTCCTCGCACTGATCGCCCGGTTCACGTCCTACCCGTGGCTGTTCGCCTCGGGCGCCCTGATCGCAGCCCTGTGCCTGGGTGTCATGGCCTACGGGCGTCGGCACGAGGTGCGCGACCTGGACGCGCTCGAGGCGGCGGCCGCGCGGTAGCCGGCGCAGCGGCGTCGTCGACCCGTGACGAATGCGCCCGTACGGCGGGTGATGCCGGGTCGTCGCGGGGCGGCCGTGCTCAGCCGAGGACCAGGGTCGCCGCGCCGCGCAACAGGACGACGACGCCGCCCGCGGCCGCGAGCGCCATGGCCAGTTTCTGCGCGGTCGCCTTGGTGAGGTGGCGAGACAGCCAGGTCCCCACCGCGATCCCGGCCAGGACCGCGAGCACGAGCGCGCCCACGGCCGCGAGCGCGGGGACGGGCAGGGCGAAGTGCACCCCGGCCGCGAGTTTGGAGACCACCGACAAGGCCCCCATGGACATGAACACGGGCTGCATCGTGGCCGCGAACCGGTGTTGGTCCCAGCGGGTCACGCGCGAGTAGATCACCATGGCGGGGGCCGCCACACCCGCGGTGGAGTTGAAGAATCCCCCGATCACCCCGGCCGGGACCATGGCCTTGCGGCGGGAGAGCTCGGGGGTCGCGGGGGAGAAGCGCGTGACGGCGAGGCCCGCGAGCACCACCGCACCCACGGCCACCTGCAACCACGCGCTCGGCACCCAGCGCACCACGAGCGCTCCTGCCACGATCCCGGGCACGGCGGACGCGACCAGCACCGCCGCGTGCCGCCATTCCACGAATCGGCGCACGGACAGGGTGATCAGGAAACCGGAGCACGTGGTGGCCGCGTTCGTCGCGAGGACTCCCGGGCCGGGACCCATGATCAGGGACAGCACCGGTGCCACCACGAGGCCCACCCCGGTGCCGGACACCCGTTGCAGGACGGTACCCACGAGCACGGCGAGCAGGGCGGCGATGAGGATCAACATGGGCGGCTTCCGGTGAGCGGGGTCGGTGGTTCGAGGGTAACCGCGTGTGCGCCGCCGGGTGGCACCGCGTGGGATCCGTAGCGCATGTCATGGGTGCTGCACCCGGGACATGGGTCGCGACCTGGGGATGACGGTAGGAGGATAGGGGTATGAACTTCCTCCGCGGCATCGTCCGGGCCCAAGGCCAGATCTTCCTGCAGGCCGGATGGGGCCCCGCGGTGTTCGCGCTCGCCGCCATGACGGTGGCGTCCGCGTGGTTCGCGCTCGCCGCGCTCGCGGGGGCTGCGGTCCAGGCAGGGTGTGCGCTGGCGCTCGCCGGGTGGGACGACGCGCGGGGCCTGCACCGTCTCCGGGAGGGCGGGACCCGGGCCCGGAGTGGCATCCCGGGACACGATCCCGAGAGCTCACGGGTCGGTGCGAAGGCCATGGCCCGGAGCCGAGCCGGGGTGATCCCCGCAGAGGTAGACCAGGGATTGCACGGGTTCAACGGTGCGCTGACGGGGTGTGCCGCGGTGCTCGCGTGCGGGCCCGGGATCCCCGCGGCGTTGTGGACCCTCGCGGGTTCGGCGGTCTGCGCGCTGATCGTGTGGGGCGCCCCCAAGCTCTCGTGGCCCGAATCCCTTCCGCTGCTCACGGGGCCGTTCTGCCTGGTCAACAGCATCGCGGTGGCCATAGCGGTCCCGTTCGAACGCACCCAGGGAGCCGTGGTGCCCCTGGGCTCCCCCGTGCACGACGTACTCGCCGGGGCCGTGCGGGGAGCGCACCAGGTGATCCTGGGCGGTTCCGTGCTGGGCGGGCTGTTGGTGCTCGCGGGGATGTTCGCCGCCGGCTGGCGGGCCGGTGTGTGGGCGGCGGCCGGGACCCTGGTGGGCACGCTCGCCGGGTTCGTGGGGATCGGGCAGGGCCCCGCCGCATCCGGGTTGCTGGGCTACGGCGCGTTGCTCGTGACCGTGGCGCTCGGTGTCGCGTTCCCCGCGCGGGGGTCTCGCATCCTGCGGATCGGGGTGCCCGTCCTGGCCGCCGCGTTCACCGTGCCGCTGTGGTGGGTCATCACGGCCGTGGGGGTCGCGCCGTACACGTGGCCCTTCGTGCTCGTCACGTGGACCGTTCTGGCGCTGCGCTCCCGTCAGTGGAGGGCGGGGGAGGCCCGCCACGACGAGCGGTGAACCAGGGCGAAGATCCCCCACACCGCGAGCAGCCCCGCGATCAACAACAGTCCCGCGTGGCCCAGGTCCACGGAGGCCAGGAAAGTGGTGAGCGGATCGTTCAGGTCGAACGCGGTGTTGAGCACCGCGCCCACCGTGATGAAGGCGATGAACAGGGCGGAGACCGCGGAGATGCCCGTGATCACCGCGTTGAACCCGAGTTTGCGCACGGGATCGCGCCACGTGGAGCCGTACATGCGCAGCACGGCCAGTCCGTTGAGGGAATCGCACAGGCACATGCCCGCGGCGAAGAAGAATGGCAGGGAGATCAGGGTCCACGTGGACACCCCTGCCACGGACGCGGACGCCGTGATGATCAACAGGGACACGGTGCTCGCGGTGTCGAAACCCAGACCGAAGAGGAAACCGAGCACGTAGATGTTGCGCGGGCTCTTGACCCGCTGCAGCGGCCGGTCCAGGACGCGGGCGATCAACCCCTGGGACCGCATGTCCTCCTCCGTGATCCGCTGCCCGTCCGCCACCGCGCGCCGCAGCCGCCACGACCGCACGCTCGCGGTGGCGTTGTACGTTCCTAGCACCAGCAGGAAGACCCCGGATACCGTGCCACCGATGATCCCCAGCGCGGTGTTCGCGGTGGTGCCCTCCTCGATGAACGAGGACACGAACGTGGCCCCGAGCACCACCAGGACTCCCGCAAGGATCACGACCGAGCTGTGCCCCAGGCTGAATGCGAGACCCACGCTCGCCGGTCGCTTGCCCTGGGAGATGAACCGGCGGGTCGAGTTGTCGATCGCGGCGATGTGGTCCCAGTCGTAACTGTGCTTCACCCCCGTGAGGTAGCACGTGACCACGAGTCCGATGGACAAGGGAACGGAACTCTCCAGGGCCCCGGCACCCAACATGCCCAGCGCGAGGACATGCAGCAGCACCACCGCGCCCAGGGTCGCGAGCACCCGGGAGCGCAGACTCCACTCACTCACTGCCGTGCGGGTCACCGCCGTACTTCCACCGGTGCGCGTCATCTCTACCTCCAACGGACGTCAGTACTTCCTCAGGTTCACGGGCCCCTGGCCGAAGAACCGTTCACGAACCACGGCCACCGCGGCCAGGATCAGCTCGTCGATCTCCTGCGTCGAGTTGCCCAGCACACGCAACGCGAACCCGGGCACGGCCAGGGCGGAGGCGCCGCCACGGAGGTGCCCCGCGCGCTCGGTGAGCAGCGCGCGGACGGCTGCCAGAGCGGCGTCGTTCACGCGGGAATCCAGGACCAGCAGCGAACCCACGTGGCTGAACCCCTCAAACGAGCCCACACCGCCAAACCCCGGCTCATCCCCGGAGGGTTCCAGACGGATGTTGTCGAGCGCCACGGGGCGCCCGGACATCCGCACCTCGGTGCGCAACCGGACACTGTCGTAGCGGAACGGCTCGCCCGTGGGGGACCAGCCGGGCGTGACGACCTCCGCGAGCACCAGGGTCGCGGACGGGTCCATGTCCACGAGCGTGTGCTGCCGGTAGCGCGAGTCCCGGTAGGCGATCAATTGGTCCGGCAGGTACTCGAGCCGCGCGCCCGAGCCCAGGCACACCGTCATCTCCTGGGTCGAAAGACCCACGGGGGTGCGATAGACCTTGGTCGCGGACTGGGTGGTCAGCAGCAGGTCCGCGCCGTCCCCGACCGTGACGGCCACGCGGTAACGGTCACCGTCCAGGTACGCGCCGCCGGGATTGACCACCGTGTAGGTCACCTGCCCACTCGCGTCCAGGTAGTGCGGGCGCAGCACGCGCAGCGCCCCGCGGTGGAACTGGTGGGTTGCCACGGAACGCCCCGGGCGCGCCGTGATTCCCAGTTCCAGTTCACCGCGCCACGTCTCTCGCGCAGTTCCGGGGGACGACGACGCCGCGGTCACCGTGTTCGCCGATGCCGCCACAGTCAGTGTGGTCGCAGCTGTCCCCGCGGTCGTCGACGCCGACTCGGACGCGTCGTCCCGCGTGACCGCTGGCACGGCGGAGGCGTGCGTGTCGGTCACCGGTGCGGCTGGGCTCACGCGAGGTCCTGCATGAGGACATCGTGGCGCAACCACTCGATCACGTGCTCGAGGCCCTCGTCCGTCTTCAGATTGGTGAAGCAGAACGCCTTGTCCCCGCGGAACTGGCGGGAATCGGTCTCCATGACCGTGAGGTCTGCCCCCACGTGCGGCGCCAGGTCCGTCTTGTTGATGATGAACAGATCGGACTTGATCATGCCCTGGCCGGCCTTGCGGGGGATCTTCTCGCCCTGGGCCACGTCGATGATGTAGATCGAGAAGTCCACGAGCTCGGGGCTGAACGTGGCGGAGAGGTTGTCCCCGCCGGATTCCACGAACACGACCTCGAGGTCCGGGTGCTCCTGCTCCAACCGGTCGATCGCCGCCTGGTTCATGGAGGTGTCCTCGCGGATCGCGGTGTGGGGGCACCCGCCGGTCTCGAGTCCCACGATCCTGTCCAGGGGTAGCACGCTGTTGCGGGAGAGGATCTTGGCGTCCTCGATCGTGTAGATGTCGTTGGTGATCGCCGCCATGGAGATGTCCTGGCTCAGCGCCCGGGTGAGGCGTTCGATCAACTGGGTCTTGCCCGCGCCCACCGGTCCGCCGATCCCGATCTTCACTGCCGTCATGTGGTTTATTCCTCCGTACGTTCGGTGGCGCGGTTCAGCTCATGAACATGCGCGCACGTTGGGTTTCGTGATGCATCTGGGCGATCTCCAACCCCGGGGAGACCACGCCCAGATCGGACATGTCCAGCGTGGAGATGCGCTCCCATGCGGCCGCGACCCGGGGGCGCAGTGCTCCCAGGGTGCGCTGGCCCGCGTTCTGCCCGATGGGGATCCCGCGCACCGCGTTCTGGGTCAGCGAGGTGAGGGTGGAGAACAGGAACGCCTGCGTGACCGCTGCCGGGGGCACACCGTGGTCCACCCCGATCAGCGCGAACACGATCGCCTGGTGGCTGTGGCACGTCCCCTCCGCCACGAGGCGGGCGTAGCGTTCCAGTCCCGGGCCGGGTAGGGACAGCGTGCCGATCTCGAGCAGCCGGCGTCCCATGGTCAGCCCGGCTTGTCGCACCTGGGCCGGTAGGGCCTGGGCGAACATGAGGGCGTCGAGTTGGACGAGGCCGGCGTCGATGTCGGAGTCGGGTGCCGTGCCCGCCGAGGCTCCGTTCGCCGTCGTCCCCGCGAACAACTCCGCGGTGAGCCGCACGGCCAGACCGTCCGCGTAGACGAGCTGGTGGTCGAGGAAACGTTCGAGCCAGTCCTGGAAGCTCGCTTGGTCCGACACGGTGCCGCGTTCCAGGTAGGTCTCCATGCCGAACGTGTGCGCGAACGCCCCCGTGGGCAGCGCGGAATCGCAGATCTGCAGCAGCGGCAACAGGGAACCCGCCCAGTCCTGCGCGTCCCCGGCCACTAGTGCGTGTGCTCCGCGTGGCGGAACGGGACCGGCATCACGCGTTCCTGCCGCTCGTACGGCACGCCGTGCTCGTCCAGGTACTGGGTCACCGTGTGGTCGAACTGCACCACCATGACCTCTGCGCCGTATTCGGAGGACGCGTCGAAGAACTGGGCCTGCAGGTGCCGGTTGCCCAGCCCGTGCGCCGTCACGCCCATCTCGGTGATGGTGCGCGGGGCGATCAAGAGCACGTCCGTGGCCTCGACGGACACGACGACGACGCCGCGCTCGTCCCGGAGCAGGATGTCCCCGTCCTGGAGGTCGCCGGCTGCGCCGCGCGGACTGTCCAGGCGCAACCCCAGGGTGCGGCCGTGATCCGTGGTCACGCGCTGGATCCGCTTCACGAGTTCGGAACTGGGCAGCACCACCTTCTCCACGTGCAGCCCCTGCCGTTCGGAGGGGGACAGATCGGCCAGGTTGCCCAGGACGCGGTCGACGATCACGAGATCCTCCTTGTCGGGAACGTGTCGGGAATGGTTGTTCGGGGTGCCGGTGCCGGGGCGGCAACAACGGGCCCGTAACGACTGGTTGGCGGCGCCGGGTGCCCGCCGAGCACCGTCGTCAGCGGATTGCCGGCGGCCGCGTGGGCTCAGAACAGGAAGTACCGCTGGGCCATGGGGAGCACGTCCACGGGCTCGCACGTGACCTTCTCGCCGTCCACGCGCACCTCGTAGGTTTCGGGGTCCACGTCCAGCTCGGGGGTCTCGCCGTTGAACGCGAGGTCGGACTTGCGCAGGGACCGGATGCCGTGGACCGCCTTGACGGTCTTCCGCAGACCGAGCTGCTCCGGGACGCCCGCGTCCACGGCCGCCTGGGACATGAACGTGATGGAGGAGGAGTGCACCGCGGAACCCAACCCGCCGAACGAACCGCGCATGGTCATGGGCTGGGGCGTGGGGATGGACCCGTTGGAATCACCCATGAGGGAGGAGACCACCTGCCCGCCCTTGAACACCATGAACGGTTTGACGCCGAAAAACGCAGGTTCCCACAGCACCAGGTCCGCGAACTTCCCGGCCTCCACACTGCCCACGTAGTCACCCACACCGTGGGCGAGCGCGGGGTTGATCGTGTACTTGGAGATGTAGCGCTTGAGCCGGAAGTTGTCGCCGCGCTCGGTGTCCCCGTCCAGCTTGCCGCGCTGCTTCTTCATCTTGTCCGCGACCTGCCACGTCCGCAGGATCACTTCCCCCACGCGGCCCATGGCCTGGGAGTCAGAGCTCGTGATGGAAAAGATGCCCATGTCCTGCAGCACGTCCTCCGCAGCGATCGTCTCCGGGCGGATGCGGGAATCCGCGAACGCTACGTCCTCGGGGATGTCCGGGTTGAGGTGATGGCACACCATGAGCATGTCCAGGTGCTCCTCCTCCGTGTTGCGTGTGAACGGCAACGTGGGGTTCGTGGAGGCGGGCAGCACGTTGGGGAACGCGGCGATCTTGATGATGTCCGGGGCGTGGCCGCCGCCGGCACCCTCGGTGTGGTACGTGTGGATGACCCGCCCGTCGATGGCCTTGATCGTGTCCTCCACGAACCCGGCCTCGTTGAGGGTGTCCGTGTGGATGGCCACCTGCACGTCGTAATGGTCGGCCACCTTCAAGGAGTTGTCGATCGCCGCGGGCGTGGCGCCCCAGTCCTCGTGCACCTTGAGCCCAATGGCCCCGGCTTTGATCTGCTCGGCCAGCGGTTCCACCGCACTCGCGTGCCCCTTGCCCAGCAGGCCCACGTTCATGGGAAAGTTCTCGACGGCGCGCAGCATGTTCGCGAGGTTCCAGGACCCGGGCGTGATGGTCGTGGCCTTCGTGCCCTCCGCGGGTCCGGTACCACCACCGATCATGGTGGTGATCCCCGAGTTCAGGGCGGTGGCGAACTGGTCGGGGCTAATGAAGTGGATGTGGGTGTCCAGGCCCCCGGCGGTGAGGATGCGGCCCTCACCGGCCACGGCCTCGGTCGCGGGACCGATCACCACGTCCACGCCGTCCATGATGTTGGGGTTGCCGGCCTTGCCGATGGCCAGGATCCGTCCGTCCCGCAGCCCCACGTCCGCCTTGTAGATGCCCGTGTGGTCCAGGACGATCACGTTGGTGATCACGGTGTCCGCCACGGCCAGGTCACCCGGGGCGCCGTCGCGGACGGTGTTGCCGTCCTGACCCATCCCGTCGCGGATGACCTTGCCGCCGCCGAACACGGTCTCGTCACCGTGGCTCGTGAGGTCCTTCTCCACCTCCAGGAACAGGTCCGTGTCCGCGAGCCGGACGGCGTCCCCCGTGGTGGGGCCGTACAGACCGGCGTACTGCTGCCGGGACATCTCGAAGCTCATGAGCGTTCCTCACTGTCCAGGGGGCCGTTGACGGCGTTGCGGAATCCGAACACGGCACGGTCACCGGCCATCGCCACCAGGCGGACGGTCTTCTTGTCCCCCGGTTCGAAGCGCACGGCCGTGCCGGCGGGGATGTCGAGGTGGAAGCCGCGGGCGGCGTCGCGATCGAAGCGCAGCGCCGGGTTGGCCTCCGCGAAATGGAAGTGGGAGCCCACCTGCACCGGGCGGTCGCCGGTGTTGGTGACGTCCAGCTCCACGGTGTCGCGGCCCTCGTTGCACACCACGGGGGTGTCCGCCAGGACGTATTCGCCAGGGATCATGGGAGTCTCCTGCCTATCGGATGGGGGTGTGGACGGTGACGAGCTTGGTGCCGTCCGGGAAGGTGGCCTCCACCTGGACGTCCGAGATCATCTCGGGCACACCCTCCATGACGTCATCCCGGCCGAGGATGGTGGTCCCCCAACTCATGAGGTCCGCCACCGTGCGGCCGTCCCGGGCGCCCTCGATCAGTTCGTAGCTGATGATCGCCACGGCCTCCGGGTAATTGAGCTTCAGGCCCCGGGCCTGGCGTCTGCGTGCGAGGTCCGCGGCGACGACGATCTGCAGTTTCTCCTGCTCGCGAGGGATCAAGTGCATTGCGGCTCCAAGGATGGTCAGAAGGACGTCCGGCAGGGAAAGAAGACTACCTAACAATCGGCATGCTACGCCTGACGTGTGAAAACACACCCCGTAGTGCTCCGTCGTGTTCTTAGGAGGTGCCCGGGAGCCGTCCGGGCCTGCGCTCGGAGGTGCCCGAGTGGCACAGGTCGTCGGGCCCGGTCGACGACGCCGCGCAGTGCCCGACGCCGCGTTGGGTGCGCTCCGCGGGTACGACGACGCCCGGGCTTCGTGTGCGGAACCCGGGCGGCGTCGTCGTGCAGTGGTCGTGGCGCGTTCGCTACGCGCGGGCACCACGAAGGATGGAGCCTACAGCTTCCACTCCCAGGCCTGGTCCACGAAACCGGGCGCATAGACCAGGGTTTCCGTTTTCGCGGGCACGTCCAACACGATCTTGCCGGTCGCACGCTCGGCGGGCCCCATCTCCGGGATCCGCTCTGCATCGGGCAAGTACATGTAGGACGCGGCTGATGCCACCGAGTTCGCCGTGGTCCCGGCCGGAGTGATGAATTTCCATTCGTGCGGATTGAACATGTAATCAGTGCCGTAGAAGGCCTCTTGGAACTGTTCCCTCGGTCCGGTCTCAGCGGACACATCGAGGGTCACGAAGTGCCCGTTCTCGGGTTTCTGTGCGTAACCCGGCGGGGGCGGGTCACCGACTGTGGTCGGCGGGATCCGTGTGGTCGGAGGATAGGGAGCGGAGGTGGCGTAGATCCTCGGGGTGTATGTCCTTCTGTGCTTCGAGCCCGTCGAGCAGCAGTTGCATCTGTCGCTGGAGGGCCGGAACCAGATCGGGGTGCCCCTGGTCCCGCAGGTGGGTGATCAGCATCCGCAGCCCCCGCAACATGGTGGCGGCCACGTCCGGCTGGTCGAGGCACGTCTGCCGGAGCTGATCGAAGGCGTGGGCGATGTATTCCTCATGGGAGAGGTTCCAGGGCTGGACGAGCACCCGGCGGGATCCGTCCTGCAACGCCGGGGGCGGAAGTGGAGTGATGAGCAACGTCCGCATCAGACTCCCCAGCCGCAGGATGACCTCCACGGCGGTCGTGGGGTCATTCACGGCCGGACTCAGGGCACGCAGCCCGATGTCCACGAGCTGCCGGATGGAGAAGTCGACGTCCTGGAGCGTGGTGCGCATGTCGGACACGCCGATCGACTCGGCGAGACCCTTCCTGCTGGCGGCCGAGGGGCGGGGCCACACCGTCAACAGGGGTTCACCGGCGTGGATGTAAGCACCCACGCGGGTGTCCATGCGCACGGTGGTGTCGGGGGAGGCGGCCGCGAGGAGCTGGCGGATGTCCACCTGGCTGATCCATCCGCTGCGCGTGGCGGGAATGACCGCGGCGTCATCGGGGGCATCGTGGAAGTCCCGGGGGTCGACCTCACACATCCCGGAGGGCACTTCGTCAAGTGCGGCGGCCACCTTCTCTCCCTCGTCCGCGATGACCCGGGCCACGTTGCCCACCTAGAGCCCGTGGGCCAGGTGATCCAGGTGCACGATGATGCCGATCACGGTGATCAGCGTCAGCACCACGGCGAGCGTCAGCGACACCTTCGGCGCAGGGTCCGTGGTCTCCCCGCTGACACTGGGCAGCGCCAGCACGCAGTAGAAGAAGGTGGCCACGAGCAGGCCGATCACGCGCTGACTCAGCCGGTCCCGGATGAAGGACCGCATGACCCGTGGGGAGAACTGGCTGCTGGCCAACTGCAGGCTGACCACGGTCAGGGAGAACACCACGCCCACGGTGGTGATCATCGCCCCGGCCACGGTGGCCAGCAACCACGTGGCCGCGTTGCTGCTCATCTCCAGCGTGAACGGCACGTGGGTGTCGTACCCCAGGGCGTGATCGACGGACGTCGCGATGATTGCCAACACGATCCCGCCCAGCATGATGATGGCGGGATAGAGGAACAGGCTCTCCTCGAATCGGTACCGCAGCGCCGCGAGGCGCAGCCGCCACGAGACGCCTCCACGTCCAGCCACTGTCTGTCCTCCGAGCATTGTTCGCCGACGAGCCTGCCGATCGTCAGCCTACCCAGACCGTTCACGGAGGCGGGCACGCGGAGCGTGGGCAAGGGGGCGGCACCTCGATAGCCTGGCCTCATGACGGAACAGAACAAGTGGCTTGCCCAGGTGGCTCGGAACCCCGGGCATTCCCAGTGGTACATCGAACGGTTCCGCACCATGGCCGCGCGCGGGGAGGACATCGTGGGGGAGGCCCGGCTCATCGACGCCATGGTTCCCCGCGGCGCTCGCATCCTGGATGCCGGGTGCGGAGCGGGGCGGCTGTCCGGGTACCTACACGCGGCCGGGCATCGGGTGGTCGGGGTGGACGTGGATCCCGAGTTGATCGACGCCGCCCGGCAGGACTACCCGGGCCCTGAGTATCGCGTGGCCGATCTCGCCGTACTGGCCGACATGGACCTCGGGGACGCCTTCGACGCCATCGTGTGCGCGGGCAACGTGGTCACGTTCCTAGCGGAAAACACCCGGCGGGACGTGCTGCGCGGCTTCCGCAGTCACCTGGGTCAGGACGGCCGCGCGGTGGTCGGTTTCGGCGCGGGGCGCGGCTACTCCGCCGAGGAGTTCTTCGCCGACGCCGCTGCGGAGGGTCTCACACCGCAACTCACCCTGGCGGGGTGGGACGTACGCCCCCGGTCCCCGGACAGCGAGTTCCTCGTGACCGTGTTGGGCGCCGCGGACGGGTGAGTGGAAGCGGCTGTGCTGAGGCGCCGATAGAAGTTACCGATTCATCCCCGACAACGCCTGCAAGTGCGTCGGGCGGACCGCAGTGGCGTGGGGCTAGTAGTCGTCGTGCTTGCCGAGCCAGGATTTGATGTAGGGGCACACCGGGACGATGGTCTTCCCGTCGGCGATGGTGCCGTCCAAGGCCCCCCGCGCGAGCTTGGAGGCGAGACCCTGACCGCTGTAAGCGTCGTCGACGGTGGTGTGGTAGAAGATCCGCTGTGGCTCGTCGGCGCCGTCGAACGGCAGGTAGTGCGCCTCGCCGATGACCGCGTCACCGTCGAGGAGTTCGTAGCGGTGCCCATCGGCGTTGTGGCGGACGGTGATGTCGGATTCGGTTTCCACGGGACTCTCCTGGGTGGGATCGGGCGGGGCGGGATCGGGCGGGCTCAGCCGCGGGGTCGCAAAGTGACGGTGGGCAAAGTCGGGGCCGGCAGTGGCGCGGGCTGACCGTCGGGAAAGGGGCCGAAGCGCGGGTACGGGGTCCCGTCCGAGTAAGTTCCGGACTCTGGGGTGGGGGCCGGTTCGGGGTCGATCTCGGCCTGCCACTGCTCACGGTAGGCCACGACCTCCTCGTGGGTGCGGCCCACGAAATTCCACCACATCACGATCTGCTCCCCCAGGGGCTCCCCGCCCAGGAGCATGGCCCGCACGGGCTTCTCACCGGCGGTTAGGACCACGCTGTCCCGCCCCGTGGGGAGGTAGGCCAGGTGGTCCTCCGGGATCGGCGCCGAGTTCACGCTCAGGTCCCCGGTGTCCACCAGGACCCCGTGCTCGAAGGACGGGTCCAGGTCCAGGTCCAGTTCCGTTCCCGGCTCCATGAGGATCTCGGCGGCCACCAGCGGGGGTGTGTAGGTGTTCACCGGGGACGTGGATCCGGCCAGCTCACCGATGAATATCCGCAGCTCGGCGCCGTGGTTCTTCACGGGCTCTGGCGTGTAGTGCTCGAAGGTCGGTGCCATGTGACGGGTGTCGTCCGGCAGGGCGTACCACAGCTGCACGCCGTGCAGGGTGGTGGTGTCCGGGGTGGAGAACTCCTGGTGGGAGATCCCGCGCCCGGCGATCATGAGGTTGACCTCCCCGGGGCGCACGTCCGCGCTGTACCCGGCGGAGTCCAGGTGGGAGATGCCGCCGGTGAACAGCCAGCTCACCGTGGCCAGGCCGGTGTGCGGGTGGCGCGCCACGGACATGCCCCCGGTGTCCGCCACGGGATCGGGGCCGTAGTGGTCCAGGAAACACCACGCGCCGATGAGACTGCGATGGCGCTGGGGGAGGGTGCGGCGCACGGTCATCGCCCGCGGGCCACCCAGGGGCACGTCCCGCGGGGTCAGCAGGGCCGCCCCGGCACCGATCGCCTCGGTGCACAGGACCTCTTGCGGGTTGCGTTCCAGGTTGGTCATCGCGCACCTCCGGTGCTCGTGGTCGCACCGGCCGGCGCGGACGCAGTCTTACGGGGACGGACGGGGTGTCCGGACAGGATGGAGATCCGGTTGAAGGCGTTGATCGCGATCGCGGTCCACTGCAGGGCGGAGTACTGCTCGTCGTTCAGTGCTTCCCGGGCCGCGGCCTGCTCGGCGTGCCGCGTGTTCTCGTCGGGCAGCAGGGTGACCGTTTCGGCGATGATCAGGGCGGCCCGTTCCACGGCATTGAAAAGAACGGTGTCACGCCATGCGGGGAGCACGGCGAGTTGCTGCGCGGTCACCCCGGCAGCCTCGGCCTTGCGGACGTGCAGGTCCAGGCAGAACGCGCACCCGTTGAGCTGGGACACTCGCACGTTGACCAGCTCCACGACCGAGGCGGGGGTGCCCGCATCCTTTGCAGCGGCACCGACCTTGCGGGAGAAGGCGTTGACCGCCCGCCAGCTGGAGGGGTCGGACTTGTCCAGGAAGAAACGGTCCTGCTCGGTCATGGCGGCTCCTCGTGGTTTCGTGCGCCGACTGTATTCGCCGGGGTCGACGACGCTGCTGTCGCGGCCCCCGGCGCGGGTCCGGGATGCGACGGGGCGGTCCGGGTGGAGATGAACTTGTTTGAACGGAAATATCTTCCTCGCAAGGCTAACTTGCGGTCGGGGTCCGTTCAAGGGGGCGGGGCAGGGTGCAAGGCTGGAAATGGCTGCGCAAGAAGATTCTTGGACAAATGTTTCCGTGGCGAGGTAAAATCATCCCTCAGCTCAACGAGTTCGAAGGGCTCGAAGGGCTCGAAAGGGGAGATCATGACCGCGCACGCCGACACCGCTGCCCAGGCGGTGGACCCCGTGACCCTGTGGGGCCAGGTGATCGAGGGGTTCCAGAGCACCAACAAGAACCTGCACCGAGAGGTGGCCGCGGCCCATGCGTTGAACGCCGCGGAGGCCGAGGCGTTGCTGCGGCTGACGTGCACCCCGCACCAGCGCATGCCCATGGCCGAATTGGCCCGTCAGGTGGCCTTCAGCACCGGCGGTTTCACCAAGGTCGCGGACCGGCTCACCAAGCGCGGCCTGGTCCGGCGTGCCCCGTGTCCCGAGGACCGGCGCGTCGTCTACCTCGAGCTCACCGCCGAAGGCCGCACCACGGCAGGGAAGGTTCGTGATCTCGTGGCCGAGACGATGACGGCCACGTTCGTGGACGTCCTGGGCCCCGAACGCGCCGTCGTGGTCGCACAGGCGATGGCCGATCTGCACCGCAGCGGAATCGACCGCGCGTAGCGGTCTCGGCGACCGAGGCGCGAACCACCTCGGACAGGGGCCGATGCCGCTCGTGGTTCGCGCCGGCCGCGGCACCCTTTACGCTTGTCCTTAATCGAGATGGCTGAGCACATGGATTGAGGGAGCCTGATGGCCGCTGGACTGGCTGCGCTGCTGGATGACATCGCGGCACTCGCCAAGCTGACCGCCGCGAGTGTGGACGACGTCGCCGGGGCGGCGGGGCGTGCGAGCGCCAAGGCCGCGGGCGTCGTCGTCGACGACACCGCGGTGGCCCCGCGATTCGTGCAGGGTGTTAACCCCAAGCGGGAACTACCGATCATCAAGAAGATCACGATCGGCTCCCTGCGCAACAAGCTGCTGATCATCCTGCCGGTGGCCCTGATCCTGAGCCAGTTCGCGCCGTGGTTGCTCACGCCGCTGCTGATGCTGGGCGGCACGTACCTGTGCTTCGAGGGCGCGGAAAAGGTGATCGAGCACCTGTCCCACCAGGAGCACACCCCCAACGAACCCGCCGCGGACCGCGGTCCGGAGGCGGAGAAGAAGATCACCTCCGGGGCGATCCGCACGGACCTGATCCTCAGCGCGGAGATCATGGTGATCGCGCTCAACGAGGTCTCCCACGAGCCGTTCCTGACCCGCACGCTCATCCTGATCGTGGTGGCGATCTTCATCACGGTGCTCGTCTACGGCGTCGTGGCCCTGATCGTGAAGATGGACGACATCGGCCTGGCCCTGGCCCAGAAGGACTCCGAGGGCGCCCAGAAGTTCGGCCGGGGCCTGGTCAAGGCCATGCCCACGGTGCTGTCCGTGATCTCGATCGTGGGTGTCTTCGCCATGCTGTGGGTGGGCGGGCACATCATCCTGGTGGGCATGGCCGACCTCGGGTTCACCCCCGTGTACGACTGGGTCCACCACCTGGGCGAGTCAGTGCACCACGTGGCCGGGGTGGGCCCCGCGCTCGCGTGGCTCGTGGAGACGTTCTGCGCCCTGGTGCTGGGCATCGTGTGGGGTTCCATCATCGTGGGCATCGTCCACGTGCTGCCCTTCGGCAAGAAGCACGGCGACGACGACGTTCACTCCTCCGATGCCGCCGGCCGTGAGTCCTCGGATGCCGACGACGCCGTGTCTACCCACCGGGGGAACGTCGCCGCGGTGCGCGGAGCGCCGTCGTCCGGGGTCTCAGCGACCGGGGCGTCGTCATCGGCAGATCCTCACGTGGAAGGCGGCTCGACCGCGGTCAGCGAGCCGCCCCGGGGCTGACCTCCCGCAACCCCGCCGAAGCGCACAGCTCCACGAGGCCTTCCATGCCGAAGGCCTGCAGCGGGCCCACCACCCCGCGCGCCCGTGAACGGTCCTTGAGCACGTGCTCCGCCCCGGCCGCCAAGAGGTGACCCGTGAGCGTGTAGACGTTGGGACCCGCCACATGGACCTCGGACACGGTCTCGCCCCGGGAGTCGGTGACCATTGCTATGGCCAGGGAGGACGACTTCGCCCGCTCACTCGCGCTCGGCCCGCCCTCGGACCCGGTCAGGGCGGTGATGCCCTTGCCGAGCGCCTTGCGGGCCAGGGACGAGGAACCGGCCACGGCCATCACGGGCAGCGTAGCCTTCATGACTGGCCCCGGCGCGGAGAACCACCCGTTGAACACCTCGATGTTCGCAACCTCCGGGAACGCCTCCGGCAGGAACACGATCTCGCTCCCGGGGACCATCACCGCACTGCGCTTCGCCCCGTCTACCGTGAACGTGTGTTGCCGCGGTATCCGCCCCGGCTTCTGCCACCGGTGATCACGCCACACCAGGAACGGTTTGCTCAGCTCCTCGAGCATGGTGGTCATGGTCCCGCCGCTCAACCCGGTAGGGCCCGCCCCGGGGGCGAAGTAGCCCACCCGCAGGGTCTCGGCGCGGTCCCCGGCGCGTTCCAGAGCCAGGGATCCCGCGAGGATCCCGGGCACGTAGTCATAACCGAATGCGGGCAGCATGGTGCCGCGGGGCGCATCACCCGGTGCAGCGGCGTCGTCGGGCGCGGCGGCAGGATAGCGCTCCTGGAGCCGACGCACGAAGCCCACCTCACCCGTCGAGTCCAGGTAGTGGGCACCCTGGGCCGCGGCGGCGTCCGCGGCCACGTCCCCGAGTCGCTCGAAGGGACCCACGGTGGTGACCAGGACGTCCCCCTCGGAGACCAGCGCGCGGACGGAATCGGGCTCGGCCAGGTCCGCGGTCCGCACGTCCAGGCCGCCCAGCGTGCAGGCCATCTGGTTCAGGGGCCATTCGCGGCGCCCGGCGAGGACGGGGCGCACTCCCCGTTCCACGAGGGACTCGACCACCAGGCGGCCGGTGTATCCGGTGGCTCCGAAAACCACCACGTGAGCGTTCATGGGTGTCCTCCTGCGCTGGGACGGACCGCAACGGGTGCCGTGCGGGCTGGTTCATCACGTTACGGGATCGGGCCGGAGTGCGCGACGACTACGCGGGCTCCCCGCGCACCACGTCCACGTGCACGTGGTCCAGGTGGCGCAGGATCTCGTTCGCGGGCGGCGGCGCGTTGTAGGGGTGCCAGCGCCCGGCGGGGGAGCGCGAACCCCAGACCATGTCGTCGAAGATCACGTACTGGACGTCCAGGTCCTCGGCGTGGGCCACGAGCCAGTGCGCGAGCTGCCACCCCTGCCGGCGGTTCTCCTCCGTCACGGGGCGGAAGAACACATCGACGGCGCGCCCGTCGTAGTGCGTGGAATTCTCGCCATGTCCGTGGCCCACACCGCCCGGGGCGTAACCGCCGAGGCTCAGGGGGCCGAAGACCTCGATCATCGCGTCCCGGACCGCTTCGGCCCGGGGCGTCAGCCCGGAGGGGGTGATCTCCTGCGCCTCGAGTCCCCCGCTGCTGTGCCCGCGGCAGCGCAGGCTGGGCCCGGCGTCGTCGGGCGGGCCGTGCATGAGACGCTCCATGACAGTCGGCTCCACGCCGGGTACTGCGGAGGCGTCCGCACCGCGCACGACGGCGGTGGTCGCGGCCTTGGCCTCCTCACGGGTCAGAGGGACGTCCCCGTCCTGCGTGGTCACCGTGCATTCCGCCCTGCCCAGTGCGGGAGGGGCACTCGACACGATCGAACGCAGCGGTCCCGAACCGGCCCACACGGCACCCACCACGAGGGCCAGCACTACGAGCAGACCCAACGTCCAGCCGGCGGCGCGTCCCGGAGCGCGGCTCATGAGGGGGACGGGGACGTGGTGTGCGGGTGCATGACGGGTCCTTGTCGGGGTGCGGTCGTGTGTCACCATGATGCCGGGTCAACCTTGCCGCGCCCCGCGTACCGGCCCGCTCCCGTGCCCCCGGAGGTCATGATGAACGAACGCCCCGCGTCCCCGTGGCGGATCGAGGACGTGGACGTCCCCGGCTACCTCGCGGCATTGGACGTCGACGCCGCGCAGCTCGCCGCCGCCCCGCGGGACCTGAGCCTGCTCGAACGGCTGCACTGCGCCCATGTTTTCACGTTCCCGTTCAGCAACGTGGAGGTGCTGCTCGGACGGCATCCCGGGGTGGAATTGGCGACCGTGCAGGACCAACTCGTCCGACGCCGCCGCGGCGGGTACTGCTTCGAGCACTCGCAGTTGTTCGCGGCCGTTCTGGAAACGCTGGGCTTCACCGTGCGCCGCGCCCTGGGCCGCGTGCGTTCGTTCGACAGCCCCCGCACCCACATGACCGTGCTCGTGAACCTCGCCGGCACACGCTACCTGTGCGATCCCGGCTTCGGTTTCAGCATCACGGGTCCCATCCCGTTGGACGACGGCGCTCGCCGCGTGGAGGGGGACCGCACCTTCTCGATCGGGCGGGTCACGGACGAGGGCTGGCCCGTGTGGTCGTTCGAGCGGGACGGGGCCATGGAACACGTGCTGGACGAGTCCACCATCCACCCCGCGGACGTGCGGATGGGCCACCTGCAGACCTCAACCGGTGCGGAGTCCATATTCCGCCATCACCTCATGGTCATGAAGCACACCCCACGGGGCCACGTGACCGTGACCGAACACGGCACCACCGTGCGCACCCCTGGGCGGCCGACCCGGCAGCGGGAACTGGCGGCCCCGGAGATCGTGACCGAGGTCCGGGATCTGGGCGTGCGGATCACCGAGGAGGAAGACGCGCAGCTCACCGACGCCGTGACCCGGATGAGGGGCTGATCGGGGCGGGATCGGCGGCCGCAGGCGGCCAGTCGTGGGGGGGGGCGACGACTGCGAGCGGCCGGGACACCAAAAATTAACGCGGCACGGGCTTCGCGTTCGCAAAATTCCATCACGCCGATGGCATGATCTTCACCTGGCTGAGCATTTCCCCCGATGCTCTGCCAGTGCTGCGCCCGGAATGAGCTGACCGAGCGGGCCACAACTGAATACCCCCCCATGTAGAAAGCAGCCCCCATGCGTTTCTTCCGTTCCTCCGTGGTGCCCGCGGCGGCCCTCGCCGTGGTCACGGCGCTGTCCCCGTTGGCGCTCTCCCCGTCACTCCTGGCCCCGGCGAACGCCGCTCCCGCAGTGGCCGCTCCCGCGGTTCCCGCGGTCCGGACCGCGCCGCGGGTTCCCGAGGCGCCCGTGCACGCGGCTCAGGCCCCCGCCCTTCCCGCGACCGCCCATCACAAACCCTTCAAGGCCGCGGGCAAGAACTCGAGCTACCACATCTACACGAACGGCATCGACCGTTCGAAGGCCGTGGGTGTGCTGTTCTACCTGGGCGGCGACTACGACAACCCCGGCGAGACCTGGGTGCACAGCCCCCAAGGGACCGCGCTCACAGCACTGGCCGCTCAGGCCCGCAAGAAGAACATGATCCTGGTGGTCCCCATCTCCCCGGACCACAAGCTCAAGCCCAACGGCATCACGTGGTGGGAGGACGCGGACGGCAACGGCGACTACTTTCGCGCGCTCAAGGACAGCCTCGTGAAGACCTACGACCTGGACACCTCCCGCGTGTGGCTCGCCGGCTACTCGGGTGGCGCGGAGTTCATCACGTACGAGCTGCTGGCCGATCGGCAGAACTGGATCCGTGGCGGCGGTGCGACAATCATCGGCGGCGGCGGTGCCAGCGGCATGCAGACCGCGCCGAGTGCCGCGGTGCGCTCCCTCCCGATCACGTGGCACGCGGGGACCAAGGACGTGGCCGGCAGCACCAACCCGCCCACGTGGTCCGCGTCCGCCGCCGCAGCCCAGGGCATGAAGCGGTTCCGGGCGGACGGGTTCACCCGCACCTCCCTCAAGACCCTGCAGGGCTACAACCACGACGACTACGACATCGTGGGCCTGATCGCCCAGGGCTTGGCCACGCTGCCGCCCGCACCGACGACGACGGGCCAGACCGCCACACTGGGCACCCCTCAGACGTCCTGGCTGCGCGGGGCCATCCGGACCGACTACGTCGCCACGGGCGGGATGGGGACATATGGGCAACCGACGTCGGCGGAGAAGCCCACGGGCCGCGCGGGCGGGGTCTACCAGGGCTTCACGAAGAACTACACGTATTACTGGAGCCCCGCGACCGGCGCCCACCCCGTGAAGTGGGGGACCGGCATCGGTAACGCCTACAAGGCTGCCGGTCTGGAGCGCGGGTGGGGCTATCCCGTAATGGCGGAGCGCAAGATCCCCGGCGGCGCCTACCAGGACTTCCGCAACGGCAACGCCCGCTACCGCGCCATGTACTCCCCGGCCACGGGCACCCGCGTGATCAAGCTCAGCGGCGGGATCGGTACGGCCTGGCAGAAGGCCGGGCACGAACACGCGTGGGGGTACCCCGCGACCGACGAGTACGCCGTCTCCGGCGGTATGGCCCAGCGCTTTTCCCGCGGTGTGGTGGCCACGTGGCACCGCTCCACCGGCAAGGTCACGGTGAGTCGGGGGTAGCGGTACCCGACCGGTGCCCCGGACGCACGGCAACCACCGTGCGTCCGGGGCGTGCCACCCGGGGTGTTGCGCCCATGGTCCGGACGAGGGCGTGACGCCCCGGCCCCCGCGCAGAGACACGACCGGTGCCTGCAGTTTCTCAGCCAGCGCGCGGATCTGATCCGCAGCGTGCCGGGCCTGCCCGTGCGCTGGGTCGACGACGTCGTGGCCGCGGTGGCCCGGCGGGTCGTGCGCCCCGGGGAAGCCGTCGCGGAGTCCGCGCTCAACGAACGGCTGCGGATGTTCGTGCTCGACGCCGCGTTCTTCCACCGGCACGCCGTGGACACGGGAGTGCTCAGGCGCGCCCCGGACGGGACCCGGTACGAACTGACCGAGGATTGAGCGGGGGCCGCGGCGCGAGGGGCCGGCCGCACCATCGATACGGAGGGTTCCCGCGGTCTCCGTCGGCTTCGGTTCTACGGAGCCGTCCGGTGGGGAGCGCCGGATAACGGTTGCCTTGGACCGGCCCGCGAATGACGAAGTCCCGCCCGACCTTCCGGTCGAACGGGACTTCTTGCGGTGCGCGAGGGGGGAGTTGAACCCCCACGCCCTCTCGGGCACACGGACCTGAACCGTGCGCGTCTGCCTATTCCGCCACTCGCGCTCGTTGTTCCACGCGGCATTCGCCGGTGAGCAACGTCGAAAAGAATACCTGACGCGTGCGACGTTTGGCGAATCGCGGCGCCGTCGAACTCCCGGTAGGGGCGACGGCGCTGTGGCGCCTCAGATGCTCACCGTGAGTCCCGCCCACGTGACGCCGGCGCAGAACAGTCCGGCGAGCGCGTAGAGCGTCACCGGGACCAGCAGGGCGATCTCCCGGGCGGAGCCCGCGTTGCCGAGCACGGGGAAGCGCACGAACGAGCGGCCTTTGTAGAACGTGGTGGGCAGCGGCAGGGACGTGCGCAGGGGCCACAACAGGTGGATCCCCTGGGTCGTGAGCAGGTCCCCCAGCATGTGCACGGCGCACCCGAGACCCACGGCCACCACGAACCAGCGCGGGTTCTGCGGGGGATTCGCCGCGACGAACGCCCCCAGCAGGATGCCCACGATCCAGTTCGCGTGGGAGAGCCGGTCCGGGACGAACGCCAGGACCTTCACCGCGCACGCGATGAGCAGCACGGACAGCACCGCCGCCAGGGGCCACACCTGTCCTGGTAACGACGCCGCGGCGTCCGGGATCTCTCCCGCCTGACCTTCCGTCCCGGGCCAGGAGAAGGAGTTCCAGCGCAGGGCGTCCCCCACGGGGACGGACGCGCGCTGGGACAACAGCGCGAGGACGATGATCAGGAGCAGCCCCACGAGCGAGTGTGTGGCCCTGCGGTGGCCCCCGGAGAGTTTGCCGACCGCCCGGGCCACCCACGTGGACAGTGGCGGGAGGGAGCGGGCGACCGTGCCCCCGGGGTGGTCGAGATCCGGGAGCAGGGCCGCGCCGGCGCAGATCAGCGCGCCGGTGATGACGCCGGGGTCGCCCACGGGCATCACCCCCAAACCCACCGGCACGGAGACGTCGGCGAGGTGCACGGTGTAGGTACCGGTCAGCGCCACCCACGCGGCTGCACCGCACGCGGCATGGCTGGGGCCCATCATCGGGGGAACCTGGGCATGGTGGTGGTCCTCTCAAGACCTCGGGGAAGGAGCAGACCCCAGGGTAGGAACCGGTTCCGACCTGCATAAGCGGCTGCGGAGGCCGCCTCGGCGACCTGCTCGGATCCGCACTGTGCGCGGCAGTCGACCACCGCGCGTCCATGCCCCGTGCCATCCGTTCACGACGGTCGGTGCACCGCGCCTCAGTCACCCGCGTGGGGCCATGTCCTGCCCTGCCGAACCAGCGTGGGTGGGTCCGCGCACCACCCCTCGATTCGTGAGCGTGAAGCGTCAGTCCAGAGACTTGGGGTTCCAGGGGAGCTGCTGATCGCACCCCGGTGTGAGCCAGGCCTTGATGAAGCCGCCCGTCTGGTGCAGGTACTGCATGAGCAGGCTCTTGCCCGTGATGTGGAAGTCCACGGCGGACATGCGTAGCTCACCGGGATAACAGCGGGAGAGGATGAGCCGCGATCGGGGCACGTGCTGGGTGAAGGTCACAGCGGTCACGGTGTCCCACCCGCGTTCCTCGAAAAGCTTCTGCAGCTCCATGGCCTCGCCCTGGGTCGTGGACGGATCCGGTTTGAAGCAGATCACCTCCACACCCTCCCGGGGCGCGCAGAACGGGCGGGTCGAGTAGTACTCCTGCAGCTGCGGTGGTTCGTACGGCTGGGGGTCCGGGGCGGAGATCACCAGCGTGTCCGCCACGTGCTGGTTGAACACGAGGTCCTCCGCGTAGGCCATACGGGACGTGTCCGGCGGTCCGAGCACGAACACCGCGTCAGATCGTTTCGGCGGATCCACGCGGGGGTTGTCCAGCACGGCGTGGCACACCGCGAGCCACAGCACCACGAGGATCGTCAGGACGGTCAACACCAGCAGGGGCCACCGCCGCTTCTTGGCGAGGGTCTGCCCGGGGGCCGCGTGTGCCACGGATGTCCTTCCGATGTGGGGCTTTACAGGAATGCCGCGGATATCATCTCATCCAGCGGAACCCCTTCCGAGGCTTCTGCATCTCGTACCGGTAAACACCCACCAAGGAGTCAGCTCATGCGCTCGAACGACCACCTCGAACGTTCGATGACCTGCCAGGTTCCACTCCGGTGGGGGGACATGGACTCGTACGGCCACGTGAACAACGTGGAGGTCGTCCGTGTGCTCGAGGAAGCGCGCATCGCCGCGTTCGGCGTCCCCGTAGGCACGGGCGAGCAGGTCCTGCCGGCCAAGATCCCCTTGTTCTCAGTGCTCCCGGAGGGCACCCAGGCGCTGATCGCCGAGCACCGGGTCAAATACTTGCGCCCCCTGGCGTACCGCAACGTCTCCGTGGATGTGCGCGTGTGGGTGGTCTCCGCCCGGGCCGCCACCCTGGTCCTGGGATTCGAGATCCTCGACTTCGCCGACGGCGCTCCCTGTGTCCGCGCGCAGACCCAGCTCGCGTTCTACCTCCCGAGCACGCGCACGGTGGTGCGCCTGACCCCCGAACAACGCGAACTGCTGGAACCGTATACGGCGCCGTCGCCGTTCTGACCTGCGCACACCCGCGCACCGCGCCGACGCCGCTCAGGCGGCGAGCTTCACCGGGGTCCGCAACCGCAGCTGCGCGCGGGTGCGCAGGATGTGGCCGCTTTCCGGCAAGACCCGCCACGTCCACCACAGCACGGCGTGGGAGTCCGGGTCCGCGTGGCACGTGGCAGCGGTGACCGCCGCGGGGTCCTCGGTGTCCTGGACGCACACCGCCAGGGGCGCCGCATCCAGGGTGTCGTGCAGGCGCGCGAGCTCCCGCTGCAGACCGCGAGGGGAGTGCTCGGTGACCGTGCAGCCCACTTCCACGTGCGAGGCGAACGGCGTGGGGTGGGCGATGCTGCACAGCGTGGGCAGTTGCGCTGCGGTGTCCTCGAACAGACCCACGGTCTCGACCCACTGCTCCCCGGCGTGGGTGATCACGCACTGGTGGTGCAAGGAACCCACACGCAGTTCCACGACCGTGTGCTCGTCCACTCGCAGCGAGCGCCCGGCCGGTGCGTCCAGCACGCCCAGGTCCGTGCGGTACCCGAACTGTTCCGGGCGGCACACGACATGCCCGTGCAACGGAGTCAGCCAGCGATGCTCCATAGCCTTGTTCTCCCTCTTCGGCCCCGCGGCAGTCCGCCGCATCGGCTTTACAGAAGAAAATATCCACCAAGCGGGTGCGCGAGCAAGCACCGGAAGGTCACCGTTTGATGACGACGCATATATGCCACCCGGGCCCACACGGACGCGGTGCGTGCCGGAACGGCTGCGGTGACAGGGGCTGGATCAGGGCAGCGGACGGCCCCGCGCCGCCGTCCACAGTGCGTACCAGTCCTCGTGGGTCATGAGCTCGGCGGCCCGCGGCGCCTGCGCGCACGCGGCGATCCGCTGCGGGTTCAAGGTCCCCACCATCGGGCGGATACCGTACGGGTGGCGCAGCAACCAACCCACCACCACGGCCTCGCGGGACACGCCCATGCGCTGGGCGAGCTGCTCCACGAGGGCGCTCGTCCGCCGTACGGGATCCTCGTTCGCACCGCCGGAGGACGACGCCGCACCCCCGGTCTCCGCACCGCCCATCCCGTCCTCCCCGGACGAGGCGGCCGGCGCGGACGTAGCTCCGGACGCGGGCGCGGGTGCACCCGAATAGATCCCGCCGGCCATGGCACCCCATGCCTGCAACTCGATCTCGTCCGCGATGCACTGGGCGAGCAGCCCACCGGGGAACGACACCCCGGTCCCCTCCGGGTGATTGGCGAGCACCTGGGACTCCACGAAATCGCGGTGCGCCAGGCTCATCTGGATCTGCACCGCGGTCACGGGCACGCTCAACAGTTGTTGGAACGCGGCCACGTGATGCGGCGTCATGTTGGACAGCCCCACGGAACCGATCAGGCCCTCACGGTGCAGTTCGTCCAGGGCCCGCGCGGTCTCGCCCAGGGGTGTGAGCGGATCCGGGCGGTGCAGGAACAACCGCTCCACGTGGTCCACGCCGAGCCGCTGCAGGGACCCCTCCAGGGAGGACCGCACGGAGTCACGGTCGAGTCGGTAGTGGACGGGTGAGCCCTGGGGCCCGGTGTTACCCGGCAGCTTGATCCCGCACTTGGTCTGGATCCGCACCGCGCGCCGCAGCAGGGCGTCCTCGGCCAGGATGCGACCGAACAGGGTTTCAGAGGCGCCGCCGATGTAGATGTCCGCGTGGTCGAAGAGTTCGAACCCGGCCCGGTGCGCGGCGTACACGGCCTCGCGAGCGACGTCGTACTGGGACGCCGGGACGGACTCCTGACCCCAGGAGCCACCCAGGGTCATGCACCCGTAGATCAGGGGAGTGCTCACGGGCGCCCGCCCTGCTGCTCGGCGCCGCGGCGCAGGCGGGCGGCCTCGGCGAACGCGGCGGCGGCCTCGTCGAGTTTGCCGGTGCTCTCGTAGACCGTTCCGAGCTCCGTGAAACAGTCGGAGCGGTCGCGCAGGGAATCGGGGACCTCCTCGTAGAAGTCCACGGCGCGGTTGTACGCGGTCACGGCCTGGGCGTTGCGCTGGGTCTCGCGGTAGACCCGTGCGAGGTTGCTGTAGCAGTCGGCCTGGTCGCGGGGTTCGTGGGGGGCGTCCAGGTACTGGCCCAGGGCGTCCAACAACTGGGTCTCGGCCGCGCGCAACTCCCCGGTCTCGACCAGCAGGGACCCCAGGATCAGGTGCGCGCGGGCCTTATGCTTGCCACTGCCCGGGAGCTGGGAGAAGTACTTGAGCGCGGTGCGGTATTCCGCCACGGCTTTGCTGGTGCGTTCCATGACCACGTAGATGTGGCCCAGGTTGTAGTGGCACGCGGCGAGTTCCTTGGCGGTGTCGCCGGATTCGTGGAACAGCTCGATGGCCTGCCGGTACGCGGTCTCCGCGAGGGCGTGCTCACCGCGGTCCTCGGCGTCCAGAGCACGCGTGAAATAACCGTTGCCGTCATCCGAGTAATTCATCAGATCAACCTCCCGGGACCCAGTAAGAATCTAAGGATGCTACATGGTGGGCCGATTCGGAACCCGGCTGCTAATCTCAAAACCACACTCTCCCAGGAGGTCAGGATGGCAGTACAGAACACCGCACCGGGGCAGGACTCGCGCGATCCCCGCCACGCAGCAGCCCCGGACGACGAGCATGCTTCCGTGATCCGTCACGAGGAGCGTCTGGTGATCAACCGCGAGGAGGAGGTCACCGGCCGTGCCCGGCTGCGCAAGTACGTGGTGAGTGAGCCCGTCCGCCAGGAGGTCACCCTCGCCTCGGAGGAGGCCAACGTGGTGCGCACCCCCATCACCGAGGAGGAGCGTCAGGCGTTCCTGGACGGTCGCGAGCTGCCCGTGGGTGAGGACGAACTGATCCTGTACCGCACCGAGCCCGTGGTGCAGACCATGCGGGTCCCGTACCAGCGTGTCCGACTGGTCGCCGAGCGTGTCGAGCGCACCGAGGTGATCGAGGAGACCCTGCGCAAGGAGCGCGTGGACATCGAGACGGACGAGCGCCCCGCGCACTGAGCTACGCGGCGTCGCCCGCGGCAAGAGCTTCCAATGGACCGGCATCTCCGAGCGGGGTGCCGGTCCGTCGTCGTCCGCCCTCGCGACGGAACCCCCGGCCAGCGGCACCCGCGGTGGATGCGGCGTCGTCCGCGTCCGCGTCACAGGGTGACGACGCCGCTGCGGCATCAGGGTGCCCGCGGGGTAGTTTGGTGGGGTGAACGAAACGACCCTGACCCTGATCCGCCACGGCCAGACGGACTGGAACCTGCAACGGTTGTTGCAGGGCCGCACGGACATCCCCCTCAACGACACGGGCAGGGAACAGGCCCGCGCGGTGGGCCGGGAACTCGCGGCGTCGGGGCGACACTGGGATGCGCTGGTCTCCTCTCCCCTGCAGCGCGCACGGGAGACGGCCCGGATCATCGGGGCGCAGCTCGGACTCGCACCGGCGGGGACCTATGCGGACCTCGCGGAGCGCTCCTTCGGGGACGCGGAGGGCTACGACTGCACCGGGATGACAGAGGACGAGCGGCACGCGTTCATGGAGGAGCACGGTGAGGCGGCCGAGCACGTGGTGCAGCGGGGGATCGCGGTACTGCGCGAGATCGCCGCGCGGTACCCGCAGCAGGACGTGATGATCGTGGCCCACGGGACGTTCATCCGCCTGACTGCGGGCCGGATCCTGGGGGTCGAGCTGCCGAGCCTGCAGAACGGGGAAGTGGTCGAGGTGACCACGCAGCAGCTGGCTGCCGCCCCCTGACCGACCTACCGGACTACTGCTCTGCGCCGGGGCGAGCGGCCGCGGTCTCGGTGGCCTCCGTGCGGGCCGGACGGTGCGCGTACATCAGCGCGAGTCCGGTGAAGACGAAACCACCCACCAGGTTGCCCAGCAGCACAGGGATCTGGTTCCAGATCCACCAGTCGCCCAGCCCCACGTCCGCGCCCATGAGCATGCCCATGGGGATCATGAAGAAGTTGACCACGGCGTGCTCGAAGCCCAGGCCGAAGAACGCCATGATGGGCAGCCAGATGGCGGCGATCTTGCCGATGGTGTCCTTGGAGACCATGCCCATGAACACGCCCAGGGCCACGAGCCAGTTGCACAGCACGGCCTTGACGAACACCGTGACCATGCCCGCGAAGCCCATGGCCTGGTAGGCAGTGGTCTTGGCCGCGGAGGTGTCGGCAAACTTCTTGCCCAGCGCGCCGGCGTCGTGGGAGCCGAAGCCCGTGAGGGTGCCCGCGTAGAGCAGGGCGAACAGCGCAGCCCCGATGATGTGGCCGATGGTCACCATCAGGCAGTACCGGGCCACGGCCGACCACGGGACGAGTCCGCGCAGCGCGGCCATGGGGGTCAGGGCGAAGCCGCCGGTGAGCAGCTCCATGCCCATGAGGATCACGATGGTGATGCCGGCGGGGAAGAGCAGGGCGCCCACCACGGGCGAGCCGGAGCTCACGGTGGCCGACACTGCGAACGAGGTGGTGGCCGCGAGCACGGCACCGCCCAGCACGCCGCGCAGCACGAGGGCGCCGGAGGGCGCTGTGGCCTTGGCCTCCCCGGCGGTGACGGCGTCCGCCACCACATCCAATGGGTTCACGTTGGTCATGACTGCTCTGCTTTCTGTCGTGGGGGGGGCGGGCCTGCGCCCCGGCTGCGGGGTCACCCTGGCTGCGGGGTCACGGGCACCCGCAGTCGCCGGTGGGCGGGGTGCGAGGGGAAAACCGTAACTGCATGAGTGTAGGGCCGTGCAACGCTCCCGCGAACACGCGCGGCGTCTGGTCCCGGTGCTCGCGGGGTCCTATGGTGGTGGAACATGCGGCAGTGTGGCCGTGGGTTAGGCAGACGTCATGGGTTCCGGGGCGAGCGGTCCGGCGGAGGTCTGTGTGCCGTGCCCCACCGGGCACCACGAGCCACGCCGTGGAGTGACATCCCAACTCAACGACAGCTAAGGCGTGATGCAGCAGTGACCTCTCCTCAAGCCACCACCCAGGCCATCCCCACGGTGTGGCAGCGGCCGCGATGGAGTGCAGAGCAGGCGTGGCTCAACGAGTACTACCGCTCGGTCCCGGACGCGGACATGGCGGGCACGGACCAGCAGGTGCTCACGGAACGGGCGGAGAGCCACCGGGAGGTCGGGCGCAGCCGCCGGACGGACGAACTGTGCATCGAGGTCCGGGAGGACCACGGGGACACCGTGCTGTACATGGTCACCACGGACATGCCGTTCTTGGTGTCCACGCTGACCACGGAGATCGCCGCCAACTGGGGCGGCGCGAAGCTCGTGCTGCACCCGCTGCTGCTCGCCGCACGTGACTCCGAGGACGTGCTGAGATCCCTGGGGGAGGTCCCCAACATCTCCGCGGTCTCCTCCGGGGACACCACCTCGATCCCCATCACGGACGAGCTCGTGGGCGGCGCCGCCGGTGGGCGCTCACACACCGCCGTGGAGTCCTGGATCCGCATGGAGCTGCACCGTTCCCTGGACGAGCAGGCCCGCGGGGAGCTCGCACGCCACATCGAGGCCCTCGTGGCGGACGTGCGCCGAATCGCGGAGGACCAGGAGGCCATGCTGGAGCAGGCCCGACGCATCGCCGACTCCCTCGCGCCCCTGGAGGACATCACGTTCGAGGACGGCTCGCGGCTGCCGGACGTGGGCGCGTCCCAGGAGTTCCTGGAGTGGCTGCGCGGCGGCAATTTCGTGTTCATGGGCATCAAGCGCTACGACCTCGAGGTGGACGGCGAGGACGCCGTGCTGCACTCGCGACCGGACACGGGCCTGGGGCTACTGCGGGAGCAGGGCACCGAGGGCCATGCCCAGAAGCTCACGGGCCTGGGCAGCGCCCACGCGCGCGACCACCAGGTGGTGTTCGTGACCAAGGCCAACCGCCGCTCCTCGATCCACCGCCGCGAGCACCTGGACTACATCGGGGTGCGCACCTTCGCCGAGAACGGGGATGTGGATGGCGAGTACCTGATCCTCGGGCTGTTCTCCCGCCACGCCTACTCCGTCCCGGCGCAGCAGACCCCGCTGGTGCGCGAGAAAGTGCAACGGGTGGTCGAGCGCTTCGGCTTCCTCCCGGACTCCCACTCCGCCCGTGACCTCATGGGCATCATCGAGGACTACCCACGGGACGAGCTGTTCCACATGTCCGCGGAGAAGCTCTACGAGACCGCGGGGGGTGTGCTGGGGCTCAACGAACGCCGCCAGACCCGTCTGTTCCTGCGCCAGGACACCTTTGGGCGCTTCATGTCCGCCGTGGTGTTCCTGCCCAGGGACCGCTACAACACCTCGGTGCGCCAGCGCATCGAGGCCCAGCTGTTCGAGGTCTTCGACGCCGAGGCCATCGACTTCGAGGTGCGCCTGACCTCCTCCTCCCTGGCCCGCCTGTTCTTCCGCATCCGGCTGCCTTACACGGGTGAGGTGCGGGACTTCGACCACGAGGACCTCGAAGCCCGCCTGCGCGCGGCGGTGCGCTCCTGGCCCGAGTCCCTGGGCCGGGCGATCGGCCTGGAGTTCGAGGATGACAAGGCCGGTGCGCTGGGCCCCGTGTGGGAGAACGCGTTCCCGGGCTCGTACCGCGAGGACTACGAGATCGAGGAGGCCATCCAGGACCTCAAGCGCTGCGAGGAGCTGTGGGGCCGCGACCCTGACCTGCCCGCGGAGGTGCGCGTGGCGCAGACCGCGGACGGCCAGGTCCGGCTGAACATCTACCTCACCCAGGCGCTGTCCCTCACCGAGCTGCTGCCGCTGCTGCACAACATGGGCCTGACCGTGCTGGACCAGCGCCCCTACACGGTCACCCCCGCGGACGGGCGCGAGTTCCAGCTCTACGACTTCGGTGTGGAGCTGCCCGAGGGTGTGGACCCCCAGGGCCCCGAGGACGCCAAGACGGAGGACCTCATCGAGCACACCCTGTGCGCGGTGCTCTCCAACCGCTCCGAGTCGGACAGCCTGGACCGCCTGGTGCTCACCGAGCGCATGGGCTGGCGCACCGTGGCCGTGCTGCGCGCCTACGTGCGCTACCTGCTGCAGCTGAACTACCCCAACTCGTTCGAGTTCATCGCGGACACTCTGGTGGACTACCCGCGGGCCACCCAGGAGCTTGCGGAGCTGTTCTCGGCGAGCTTCGACCCCTCCCGCTTCACCGACGACGACGCCGCCCGCGACGAGGCGCGCAACGGCGCCCTGGAGCGCTTGGCCGGGGTGCTCGACGAGGTCCCCAGCCTGAATGCGGACCGGCTGTTCCGCGCGCTCGCGGACGTGGTCACGGCCACGCTGCGCACCAACGTGTTCCAGAGCCGGCCCACCATGGCGTTCAAACTGGACCCGGAGGCCATCCCCGCGGCCCCGCAACCGCGCCCGGCCTTCGAGATCTGGGTGTGGTCCCCGCGCGTGGAGGGCACGCACCTGCGCTTCGGCCAGGTGGCCCGCGGCGGTCTGCGCTGGTCCGACCGGCGCGAGGACTTCCGCACCGAGGTGCTGGGGCTGGTCAAGGCGCAGATGGTCAAGAACGCGGTGATCGTGCCCACGGGTGCGAAAGGTGGGTTCTTCCCCAAGCAGCTGCCGGATCCCGCGACCGATCGCGAGGGCTGGCTGACCGAGGGTCGGGAGGCCTACAAGCTGTTCATTGCCTCCCTGCTGGACGTCACCGACAACATCGAGCGCGAGGCCGAGACCGGCACCGCGCAGGACGGGACCGCGCGGGACACGGCGTCGTCGTCCCGCGGTGATTCCACCCCGGGCTCCGAGGGCGGTGCGAGCGAGTCGGCCGAGACCTCCGGTGTGGCCGGGGACACCGTGGTGCACCCCGAGAACGTGGTGCGCCGCGACGACGACGACTCCTACCTGGTGGTCGCCGCGGACAAGGGCACGGCCGCGTTCTCCGACACCGCGAACGCGATCTCCCTGGAACGCGGCTTCTGGCTCGGTGACGCGTTCGCGTCCGGTGGGTCCGTGGGTTACGACCACAAGGCCATGGGCATCACCGCCCGGGGTGCGTGGGAGTCCGTGAAGCGCCATTTCTTCGAGCTCGGCGTGGACACCCAGTCCGAGGCGTTCACCGTGGTGGGCGTGGGCGACATGTCCGGGGACGTGTTCGGCAACGGCATGTTGCTGTCCGAGCACATCCACCTGATCGCCGCGTTCGACCACCGGGACATCTTCCTGGACCCCACCCCGAACGCCGCGGCCTCCTACCAGGAGCGCGAACGGCTGTTCACCGCCGGGCGCACCTCGTGGCAGGACTTCGACCGGGACGTGATCTCCGAGGGCGGCGGCGTGTACTCGCGCCGGGACAAGTCCGTGCCCCTCACCCCGCAGGTGCGCGAGGCGCTCGGGATCGAGGACGACGTCGAGTCGCTCAGCCCGCAGGAACTCGTGCGCAGGGTGCTGCTCGCGCCCGCGGACCTTTTGTACAACGGTGGCATCGGTACCTACGTGAAGGCGTCCACCGAGACCAACCAGGAGGTCGGGGACAAGGCCAACGACGCCATCCGCGTCAACGGCGAGGACCTGCGCGTCAAGGTCATCGGTGAGGGCGGCAACCTGGGGGCCACCCAGCTCGGGCGCACCGAGGCCGCGCTGAACGGGATCCTGGTCAATACGGACGCGATCGACAACTCCGGCGGCGTGGAGTCCTCCGACCGCGAGGTCAATATCAAGATCCTGGTGGACGGCATGGTCCAGGCCGGCCTGCTCTCCACGGACGAGCGCGCGGAGTTCATCGAGTCCATGACGGACGAGGTCGCCGAACTCGTACTCCGCACCAACGTGGCCCAGAACGTCCTGCTGACCACCGAGCGCGCTCGCGGTGTGGAATTCACCGAGACGTTCATCCGGCTCATGCACTGGTTGGAGGAGCACGCGGACCTCAACCGGGAGCTGGAGTTCCTGCCCTCCGACTCCGAGCTGCGCGAGCGCGCCGCCCAGGGCCAGCCCCTGACCGGCCCGGAGCTGTCCGTGCTCACGGCGTACGCGAAGATCCAGCTCTCCGCGGCACTCGTGGACAGCGACCTCGCGGACGACCCCTGGTTCCACCGCACGCTGTCCCAGTACTTCCCGGCCCAGATCCGGGAGCGCTTCGATGACAAGCTGGACACCCACCCGTTGCGCCGGGAGATCATCGCCACCGTGGTGGCCAACCAGATCATCAACTACGGCGGGATCGCCTTCGCGTACCGCGTGGTGGACGACTCCGGTTCGGACCTCGTGGACGTGGCCCGCGCGTTCACTGTGGCCATGGAGATCTTCGAGCTCGAGAGCTATGCCACCCGCCACGCCCAGCTGGACGCGGACGTGCCCCTGGAGCTGTGGAACCGGATGTCGCTGCGCATGCGGCGGCTGCTGGACCGCGTGGTCCGCTGGTTCCTGCACCGCCAGGACACCGACTCCGGAATCCAGGAGCTCGTGGAGATGTACCGGCCCATCGTGGCACTGCGCTTCGGCAACGACCGCTTGCTGGGCGAGGAATCCGCCGAGCGCGCCCGGACCGAGGCCGAGCTCGCCGAGCGCCAGGGCGTGCCCCGCGCACTCGCCGTGGAATGGGCGGAACTGCTCGACGCGTTCGCGCTGCTCGACGTCGCCCGGCTCACCCAGGCGCAGGGCATCGCGGGGTACGAGCCCGGCGACGCCGCGGCGTCGTCGGACGACACCGCGCAGGGTTCCGGCGAGGGCGTGACCGTGCAGATGATCGCCCGCGTGTACTTCGCCCTGTTCGACCGCTACGGCCTGGAGAACCTGCTCAACCGGATCACGGCCCTGCCGCAGACCACGCGGTGGGAGAACATGGCCCGGATCGCCATGCGCGAGGACCTGTACTCCACGCTCGTGGCGCTCGCGGGTCAGGCCCTGGACTCCCCGGGGGACAACGCCCAGGAGAAGATCCAGGCGTGGGAGCAGGAGGACGCGGACCGGCTCGAGCGGTTGCGGGAGGTCCTGGACGAGATCGAGTCCATGGCCGACAGCGGAGACGCCGGCGCCGAACTCGCCGCACTGTCCGTGGCGCTACGGACGCTGCGCAGCGCACTGACCGACTGAGTCGGGACGTGACCGGGGGTCCGGGTGACGATGCGACGTCGCCCGGGCCCCGCTCACTCCTGGACCCGGATCAGCCCCCGGGCGCCCCGCTCGGCCTCGGCGAACGAGTGATTGACGAACGTGTAGGTCCCGGGCTCGCGGAAGTGGAGTTCCACGAAGCCGCCCTGCGCTGGTGCGAGATCCAGGGCCTGAGCGCCACCCGTCCCACCGGGATTACCGGGTCCATCGGGAGAGAGCTGGTACGCGCCCTCCGCGTAGACGGTGTCGAACTGGCCGCCCACCACGTGGAAGCTCAACCCCTCGGACGGGCCAGCCGCGAGCACCCAGATTCGTACGCGCTCTCCCGGGCGGGCCGTGAGCGGGTCGTGCATGTACTGGGTGGCATGGCCGTTGAACATCGTGAACGAGGGTTGCTTCGCGGCGATCTTCTCCGGATCCAGAACCGCGTTGACCCCCTCCGGGAGACCGGGTTGATCCGGGGACGGGGCCGCGAGGTACGTCTCGCTCTGCACGAGCAGGTACTCACGGTCCACGCTCGGCAGGTTCGGGGGATCGATGATCACCGCGCCGAACATGCCCGCTGCGACATGACTGCTCATGGGCATGGTGGAGCAGTGGTAGAGCCAGATCCCGGAACGGAGGGCCGTGAACCGATACACGAGCGATTCGCCGGGGGCGATCGTGCGCATGGCCTGGTCGGGGGAGATGTCCCCCGCGTGGAAGTCCACGGAGTGACCCATGGTGCCGCCGTTGGTCAGGGTGATCTCGAAGGTGTCACCCACCTTCCCGCGCAGCGTGGGCCCCATGTATTGACCGTTGTAGGTCCACACGTCCTGGGTCACGCCGGGGGCCACCTCGCGGGCCACTTCCTGGACGTCCAGCGTCATCCGGTGCACGGTTTCGTTCGATGCGGGGGCCAGCTCGGGGGAACGGGTCGTGAAACCCTCACCGGGGGCGGCGTTGAGATCCGCCGCCTGCGCCGGGTCCGTTCCGGTGTTCTCCGCGTGCCCGTGTGAACCGTGGGCGCCATCTGTTCCGGTGGCGGTGACCTCTTGGCCCTGTGCGTCCACGGGGATCACGTCGACGGTCATCCCCATGGAGCGGTGACCGATCACCGAGCACCAGCCTTCCAGCCTGTCGGTGATCACTCCCACGTCCACGGTCGCGGAGGCTCCCGGGTCCAGGCGGCCGGAGGTGGCGCCGTTGGCGACGACGAGATCGTGCACCGTGGTGGGGTCGTCGTTGGTCAGGTGGATCACAAGGCGGTTTCCCTGGGGTACCCGGATCTCGGACGGGTCGAAACGCATGTCCTGCTGGGCATGCATCCTGACCTCGGTGGTTTCCCCGGTGCCCTCCGCGCTCGACCTGTTGCTGCCCGTGAGAGAGAAACCCGCGGACTGGGGTGCGACGGCGATCCCCGCCGCGATCGCGAGCAGCACCGTGAGTACCCCGGCCAGGAACTGGGTGGCCGTTCCCATCCCGCGGCGGGAGGACTCGGCAGCGGTTGCCCCGGTGCGGTCCGTGGGTGCTGTGCCGGCCGCGCGTTCGGCGACGGCGCGGCGTCGTGCGGCGATGGCCACCTTGGCCGAGGAGATCATGAGCGGGATGAAGGCCGCGAGGACCACGGCCCCCACGATCGACACGAGCGCGCGGACCCACGAGGGCAGGACCCCGGCGGGCAGGGCGAACAACGCGATGCACAGGTTGGCGACCGTGACGCGGTAGACCCCGGCACGGTTCATGGCGGCCAGAGATGCGCGCACGGTTGCGGGGCCGCCGCCCATGGTCGAGGGCAGGATGTAGCTCATGGCGCCGAAGAGAGTCTGCACCAGGAATCCCGCCACGAACGGGATCGTGAGGGACTGCGCCACGGAGGTCTCCACCCCGCGGGTCAGCACGAGCCACGCGGCCAGCACCGTGGTCATCACGAGCCAGGCGATGCCCGAGGCCACGGACCATCCCATGTAACCCTCGGGGCGGCGCTGCATCCCGGTGCGCAGCATGAGCCACCCCACCGTGGCCGCGCCGGCGGCGTAGAGCAGCAACGCGGCGGCCGTGAGCGGGGCCGTTCCGAGCACCGCGAACACGGCAGCGAGGAGACTGCCCGCGGCCATGAGGGGCAGAGCGATGCGTGACAACCGCACCGCGTCGTCGCGCATCCGGGTGCGCAGGATCGTGGGCCACAGCGTCAGCAGGGTCGCGCACACGGTGAGGCCCACGAAACCCAGGACATTGACGGCCTGGTGGGCCAGCAGGAGCCGGGAGTGCCACGTCGCGGAGAGGTCGCGGGCCAGGATCGTGCCGAACACCGCCCCCACGGGTAAGAAGAACGCGGCCGTGGCGTACCAGCGCACGGTGAGTCCGAATCTCGCGGGCAGTGCGGTGCGCGATTGTGCCAGCAGGGCCAGGCCGTGCCAGGTGAGCATCACGCCGATCACGGTGGCCGCGGCCACAGTGAGCCACCACCACCCCGCGAGCATCCCCACGATCAACAGGGCGGTGCCCACCGTGACCCCGTAGATCCGCACGATCTGCCGCGGACGGCCGGAGTCCGGGAGCTTGTGGTGCAGCAGTGCCTCGGTGAAGTGCTGGGACCACACCATGATGGACGTGGTGATCAGCCCGAGCGTGACCATGTGCACCATGAGCCATCGGGTGTCCGGGATCCACCGGTGCGCTGCGATCACGATCACGAGGGCCACGAGCCACCAGCGCACGGGCTTGCCCGCGGTGCGGTGCCATGAGCGGCCCCTGCGGGCGGTGGAGGTGCTGGGCCGCTGCGGGGCACTGATGGGGGGCACGCTGAATCCGTTCCATAATTGGTGTACGAAATACCATAATAGGCGGCTGCTGGTTCCGCCCGAACCGCCGCCCGGAGCGCCACGGGGACCGCTGTTCGGATCGCGGTTCACGGGCCATGGGTCTGCGGAACCACTGGTGCCACCGGGTGTTGTGCATGGGTCGCGCAGTCGATGACGACCCCCGCGCGCGCCGCGTTCCGCCGCGGCGGGCCGTTCGTCAGCGGCCCTGCCCGTACGATGAGGGCGTGACCGCAGACATTATCGCCACCATCGCGACAGCCGTCCTCATCGTCATCGGCTGCGTGGGGATCGTGGTCCCGGTGCTCCCGGGCTCCATCACCGCGTTGATCGGGTTGATCAGCTGGGCGTTCGTGGTGCGTGCCCCTGAGGGGTGGGTCGTGCTCGCCCTGGGCGGCACGCTCCTCCTCGCGGGGATGTCCGCGAGTCTCGTGCTCACCGGCAGCAAGCTCAAACGCCGGGCCATCCCGAACCGCACGCTGCTCTTCGGTGTGGTGGGCGCGGTGATCGGGATGTTCGTGATCCCCGTGGTAGGCCTGTTCATCGGTTTCGTGGTGGGGCTCCTGCTGTCCGAGACCGTGCGCAACAAAGACTTCAACACCGCACTGAGCACATCCTGGGTGGCCGCGAAGGCCATGGGCGTGGGCATCCTGGTGGAACTGTCGTGCGCCCTGCTGGCCTCGCTGACGTTCATCATCGGGGCGATCGTCTATTTCGTCACCGTGAACTGAGGTCCGCCCCGGTGCCCGCCCGCGGGCGAATTTATGAGTCACCCCGGGCCACGCGGTAACTCTCAGTCATGCCCGGGCCGCTGAGGAACTCCCAGGCGTTCCAAAGCCGTCCTGGACATATCAGTCATTCCAAGGCCACCCGCGAATTCCGAGTTACTCTGGAGCCACCATCGGCTGGGCTCCATGGCCTCACGGCGCCTGAAAATTGCGCGGGGGCGTCAGGGCACCCAAAAGTCCCTGGCGGGCCGGACGCACCCCGTAGGCCCACCCCGTGACGCCCCCGCCTCAGCCCCGCCAGGGGAGGGGGATGACCTCCACGTCTTGGCCCGCGCTCATGCCGTCCTCCGGAACCACCAGGAGCACATCCGCGTGGGCGAGACCCGAGAGCATCGTGGGGCCCACGGTGGGTTCCGGCAACACACGGCCGTCCTGAAGGTAGGCGGGAATCACGCGGGTGCGGCCTGTGGCCTCGAGGTCCTGACCCGCGGTGACGCGGCGCGTGAACGGCATGGCCTCACCTTTGGCCCCGGCGATCAGGGCGTGCCCCACACTTAGCAGACCGGTCATCGCGGACAGCGGTGAACCGGGAAGCGCGAGCACCACGGGACCGTCGTCAGGCAGCTGGGCCACGATCACCCCGTGGGCGGGTTCTTGCGCCACGCCGTCGATGATGAGGTGGGCCCCGAGATCCTCGAGGGCCTTACGGACGTGATCGTCCTCCCCGTGACCCGTGCCGCCGGTGGAGACCACGATCTCCGCACGGGCGTCGAGCAGCGAGCTCGCACCCATGGGGGCTTCCGTGAATGCGGAGATCATTCCGTCCGCGCCGTCGGCCACGCGCCGGACCTGATCCACGTTCGCGCCCAGTTCGCGCAGCGCGGCGGGCAGCTGCAGTCCGAGGACGTCGCGCACCTCACCGGGGCCGGGAATGCCGTCCTCGACCACGTTGGCGAAACCCAGCAGCACGGTCACGCGCGGGCGGCGTCGTACGGGGAGCATGTCGTGGCCCGCGCTCGCGGCGAGACCGAGGTGGGCGGGGTTGAGCTTGCGACCGGCGCGCAGCAGGAGGTCCCCCTGCTCGATCTCCTCGCCCACGGCCCGGACGTCCTGGTTCTTCACGAGGGTCGCTGCGGGTGTGGCGTCCTCGAGGGTGTCGCCCTCCTCGGGTCCGCGGCCGTGCTCACCGGTCGGCATGTCGCGGGCCGCGGGGTCGGCGGGGACCACGTGGCCCCGGTGGGCCTCGAGAACCGCGCGGGTCCCGAACGGGACGGCGTCCCCGGCATTGACGTGGGTGGCCTCACCCGGTGTGAGCTCCACCACCGGGAGGATGCGCTGGTCCGGGGGCAGGGTCAGCAGCAGGCGCTCGTCGGTCTCGGCGGGGCGCGGCATGCGGATCCGCCACGGGCCCTCCCCGGCCACGGCCCAGCCGTCCGCCGCGGCGGAGGGGTAGTGGGGCACGGGCATCTCGGCGGTCACGGACTCGGCGAGGATCTCGTCGAGGCATTTCGCCAGCGGCAACAGGATGTTGGGGAGGGAGTGCGGGGTGCCGTAGGCGATCCGTCGGGCCTCGTCCCACGAGGCCCAGCGCACGGTCGGTTCCGACGCCGCCGAACGGTTCTCGCGCTGGTCGTCGTCCTCATGAGCGGTGGGATCGTGCTGGTGCGGAAGTCCGGGCATGATGTCTCCTCGACGTGGCGATTCAGTGCAGGTCGAATCTACGCACATCTTCCCATGTATCCACGTCGCTCGTGCTGGCGTGGGGGACGGGGACGGAGCCCAGCGTCAGATGACGCCACACCGAGCGCACGGACACGTCCACCGTGGGCACCTCGCGCAGCACCGCGCTCAGCGCCGCAGAACGGATCAGCACGGCGAGGTTCTCGGTCCGGCCCTCGTCGGACAACGCCATCACGCCGTCGACCTCCGGGGGGACGTCCTGCGCAGCCCGCACGAGCGCGGGCAGTGCGCGGTCGACATGCGGCATGTCGCATGCGAGCACCGCCGTCCACTCGTGACGTCCGCTCACGCCGTCCAGGACGATGACGCCCGCGGCCACCGCCGCCGCCGGTCCCGAGAAGGGCGGATCCTCCCGGGCGCGTAATACGTCCGGCGGCAGCCGCGGATCCTCGGGCCCCACGACCACCACGGCGCCGAACAGGCGCACCGCCGCGACCGTGTGGGCCACCAGCGTGGAGCCCTCGAAGGACAACTGGGCTTTGGGGGCGCCTCCGAGTCGGGAGGAGCGGCCCCCTGCCACGACCACGGTGTCGAAGGGCAGCTGCAAGGACGCGTTCGGGGAGGAGGGCACGGCTCAGTGGGTGGGGGCGGCGTCGTCGGACTCCGCACCCACGGCACTCGACTTCTTGGGCAACCCGGCGATGCGCAGCGCGCATTCCACGGCCACGAGCACGAACGCGATGTAGTACAGGATCATGGTGGGGTAGAAGTACGGGAGCTGCTGGCTCATGCCCACGAGGGACAGCACCACCAGGACCACGGACAGCACCAGGATGACCATGTGCGCCGTGCCGAACGCGCCGGGGCGACCCTTGCGGGCCAGGTACATGGCCGCGAGCGCGAAGAGGATGGGGAACAGCAGCTGCCCCGTGAGCGTGATGCCGTCCTGGACGTAGGGGTAGATGCCCATGGCCTGGACGAGCGCGGTGATCACGAGCAGCACGGGAGCGACGAACGACTTCATGGGGCACCAGTCTACGGGCGCGGGCCCCGGCCCTCCGCGACCGGGTCGGGCACCGTCGGCCGGGAGGGGGCGACGTCGATCGGTCGACCCGCGAGCGCCTGGAGCCGTTCGCACGGACATCCGGGAACGACGTCGCATGGTTGCCTCGCGAGCCCCCGGGAACCGGTGCGCGGACGCCGTCGGGAATCGCCCGGCAGCCTTGGGGGACCGTCCGTGCGGCCGCCGTCGGGACCGGGACGGCGAACCGCGAGACCGCTCCAGAAAACCTCGGGAACCAGCGGCAGCACCCAGGCTTATTAGTCCAGCTAAATATGCCGTATTCCCGCACGTCACACAGGTTCACCGCAATGTCCGAGCCACGCCGAACAAAATACGCATTTTCGATACCAAATCGACTTAGCATGCCGGTATGGCAACCACCGAGACCCCCGCCGGGATCGACGGACCGGCATCAGATGCGCTGTTGAAAATGGGACGTTTCTTCTCCCGCTGGGAGGAGACGCCGGACGGCCGCGCCGTCTTCCGTGAGGGTGGTCGCGCGGGTGACGCCTTCTACCGTAACCGCTGGAGCCACGACAAGGTGGTGCGCTCCACCCACGGTGTGAACTGCACGGGGTCATGCTCGTGGAAGGTGTACGTCAAGGACGGCATCATCACGTGGGAGGCGCAGGAGACGGACTACCCCTCCGTGGGTCCGGACCGCCCCGAGTACGAGCCCCGCGGGTGCCCGCGCGGTGCGGCGTTCTCGTGGTACACCTACTCGCCCACCCGCGTGCGCTACCCGTACATCCGGGGCGTGCTGTTGCAGATGTACCGCGAGGCCAAGCAGCTCCACCACGATCCGGTGCTCGCGTGGGAGTCGATCGTCAACGACCCCGTCAAGCGTCGCGAGTTCCAGCAGGCCCGCGGCAAGGGCGGGTTGGTGCGCGCGAGCTGGCAGGAGGCCGTGGAGATGACCGCGGCCGCGCACGTGCACACCATAAAGACCTACGGCCCGGACCGCTGCACCGGCTTCTCGCCGATCCCCGCCATGTCGATGGTCTCCCACGCCGCTGGCGCGCGGTTCATCAACCTCATCGGCGGGGTGATGAACAGCTTCTACGACTGGTACGCGGACCTGCCCGTGGCCTCCCCGCAGGTCTTCGGGGACCAGACGGACGTCCCGGAGTCCGGGGACTGGTGGGACGCTACCTACCTCATGATGTGGGGCTCGAACATCCCGGTGACCCGCACCCCGGACGCCCACTGGCTCGCGGAGGTCCGCTACCGCGGCACCAAGGTGGTCTCGGTGAGCCCGGACTACGCGGACAACACCAAGTTCGCGGACGAGTGGCTGCCCGCGCAGGCCGGCACGGACGCCGCGCTCGCGATGGCCATGGGCCACGTGATCCTCAAGGAGAACTTCGTGGACCGCCGGGTGCGGTTCTTCGAGGAGTACGTCCTGCAGTACACGGACCTCCCGTTCCTGGTCTCGCTGGACCAGCGGGCGGACGGCACGGTGGTCCCGGACAAGTTCGTGACGGCCGAGGACCTCGCGGCCGCGGGGGACGACGACGCCGCGGGGCAGGCCGACCCCGCGTTCAAGACGGTGCTGCTGGACCGGCACACCCACCGCCCGGTGGTGCCCAACGGCTCGATGGGCTTCCGCTACAACGAGCAGGACGAGGGCCGCTGGAACCTGGACCTGGGGGACACCCTGCCGGCGCTGTCCGTGGCGGACTCCGCGGGCTACGAGGGCGGGGTCAGCGCCGTGGAGCTGCCCGCGTTCACGGACCCCACGGGTGTGGGCTCCGTGATCCACCGCGGCGTTCCCACCACCACGGTGGCCGGGCGCACGGTCACCACGGTCTTCGACATCATGCTCGCGCAGTACGGCGTGGGCCGCGACGGCCTGCCCGGTGAGTGGTCCGCGGGCCTCGACGACGCCGCCACCCCCTACACCCCCGCGTGGCAGGAGGAGGTCACCTCCGTCCCTGCGGAGGCCGTGATCCGCACGGCACGGGAGTTCGCTGCCAACGCGGAGAAGTCCCACGGCCGGTCCATGATCATCCTGGGCGCGGGCATCTGCCAGTGGTACCACGGTGACACCACCTACCGGGCGATCCTCGCGATGCTCATGCTGTGCGGCTGCCAGGGCCGCAACGGCGGCGGCTGGGCGCACTACGTGGGCCAGGAGAAGGCCCGCCCCATCACCGGGTGGGCGGCCATGGCGTCCGCGAACGACTGGATGCGTCCCCCGCGGTTCATGATCGGCACCGCGTTCTGGTACATGCACACGGACCAGTGGCGCTCGGACGGGTACTCCTCCGACTCCCTGCAGTCGCCGCTCGCGGAGGGTCACCTGAGAGGCATGCACACCGCGGACGTCGTGGCCCAGTCCACCCGCCTGGGGTGGATGCCGTTCTACCCGCAGTTCCACGAGAACTCGCTGGACGTCGCGGACGCGGCGATCGCCGGTGTGGAACGCGGCGAGGCGGCGTCGGAACCCGAGTGGATCGCACAGAAGCTCAAGAGCGGGGAGCTGAACTTCGCCGTCGAGGACCCGGACGCCCCGGAGAACTGGCCGCGCACGCTCGTGCTGTGGCGCTCCAACCTCTTCGGCTCCTCCGCGAAGGGTGAGGAGTACTTCCTCAAGCACCTGCTGGGCACGCACCACAGCGTGCGCGGCGAGGACCACGCGCAGGCCAAGCCGCAGGACGTGCGCTGGCGGGAGGAGGCCCCCGAGGGGAAGCTGGACCTGCTGGTCTCCGCGGACTTCCGCATGACGTCCTCCACGCTGCTCAGCGACGTCGTCTTCCCCGCGGCCACGTGGTACGAGAAGTACGACCTCTCCTCCACGGACATGCACCCGTACGTGCACGCGTTCACCCCGGCGATCACCCCGCCGTGGGAGGCCAAGACGGACTGGAAGCTGTTCCAGTTGCTCGCGGACGAGGTCGGCAGGCTCTCGGCCGGGCACCTGGACACCCGCAAGGACGTGGTGGCCACCGCGCTGCAGCACGACACCCCCGGGGAGATCGCCCAGCCGGGCGGTCACGTCCCTGACTGGAAGGGCACAGACATCCCCGCGGTGCCGGGCAAAAACCTGCCGCCCATGAAGATCGTGGAGCGGGACTACACGGCGATCGGGGACAAGTTCGTGGCCCTCGGCCCGCTCGCGGACAAGCTCGGGCTGACCACCAAGAACGTGACGTTCGACGTCTCCGCCACGGTGGACCGGCTGGGCCGCCAGCACGGCGTCTTCGACTCCGGTGCGGCGGAGGGCAGGCCCGCCCTGGACTCGGACGCCCGCATGGCCGAGGCCATCCTGAGCCTGTCCGGCACCACCAACGGCGCGCTGGCCACGCAGGGCTTCGAGACCCTCGAGAAGCGGGTGGGCAAGCCGCTGGCGGACCTCGCCCGCGGCTCCGAGGAGAAGCTCATCACCTTCAAGGAGACCCAGCAGGCACCGGTGCCCGTGATCACCTCCCCGGAGTGGTCCGGCTCCGAGACCGGTGGGCGCCGGTACGCGCCGTTCACCGTGAACATCGAGCGCCTCAAGCCGTTCCACACCCTGACCGGGCGGATGCACTTCTTCCTGGACCACGACTGGCTCAAGGACATGGGAGAGATGCTCCCCGTCTACCGCCCGCCGCTGGACATGCACCGGCTCTTCGGCGAGCCGCAGCTCGGCGACAAGGGGGAGCTGTCCATCGCCGTGCGGTACCTGACCCCGCACAACAAGTGGTCCATCCACTCCGAGTACCAGGACAACCTGTTCATGCTCTCGCTCTCGCGCGGCGGCACCACGGTGTGGATGGCGCCGCAGGACGCCCAGGCCATCGAGGTCTCGGACAACGAGTGGGTGGAGTGCGTGAACACCAACGGTGTGTTCGTGGGACGCGCCGTGGTCTCCCACCGCATGCCGCCCGGCGTCGTCTACGTCCACCACGCGCAGGAGCGCACGATCGACGTCCCCAAGTCCGAGACCACGGGCAAGCGCGGCGGCATCCACAACTCCGTGACGCGCATCCTCGTGAAACCCACCCACATGATCGGTGGCTACGCCCACCTGTCCTGGGCCTTCAACTACATGGGGCCCACCGGAAACCAGCGGGACATCGTCTCCGTGGTCCGCAAACGTTCCCAGGAGGTTCAGTACTGATGCGTGTGATGTCGCAAGTTGCCATGGTGATGACCCTGGACAAGTGCATCGGCTGCCACACGTGCTCCGTCACGTGCAAGCAGGCGTGGACCAACCGGGCGGGCACCGAGTACGTGTGGTTCAACAACGTGGAGACCCGCCCCGGGCAGGGCTACCCGCGCCGCTACGAGGACCAGGACCGATGGAAGGGCGGCTGGGAGCTCAACAAGCGGGGCAATCTCAAGCTCAAGTCCGGCGGGCGGCTCAAGAAGCTGGCCCAGCTCTTCGCGTCCCCGGTGCAGCCGGAGCTGAAGGACTACTACGAGCCGTGGACGTACGACTACGAGAACCTGGTCAACGCTCCGGCGAGCGACGACTTCCCCGTGGCGCGCCCCAAGTCCCTGATCACGGGCAAGGACACCAAGATCGAGTGGTCCGCGAACTGGGACGACGACCTCGGCGGCGCCACCGAGATGGGTCACCTGGACCCCGTGGTGGAGAAGCTGCGCAAGGACGCGAACGACCGCATCAAGTTCGAGTTCGAGCAGACGTTCATGTTCTACCTGCCGCGGCTGTGCGAGCACTGCCTCAACCCCTCCTGCATGGCCTCGTGCCCCTCCGGTGCCATCTACAAGCGCACCGAGGACGGGATCGTGCTGGTGGACCAGGACCGCTGCCGCGGCTGGCGCCAGTGCATCACCGGCTGCCCGTACAAGAAGATCTACTACAACCACAAGTCCGGCAAGGCCGAGAAGTGCACGTTCTGCTACCCCCGCATCGAGGTGGGCATCCCCACCGTGTGCGCGGAGACGTGCGTGGGCCGCATGCGCTACATCGGCATCTTCCTGTACGACGCCGACAAGGTCACCCAGGCGGCCGCGACCCCGAACGAGCAGGACCTGTACGAGGCGCAGCTGGACCTCATGCTGGACCCGAACGACCCCGAGGTCATCGAGGCCGCCCGGCGTGACGGGATCCCCGAGGACTGGCTGGACGCCGCCCGCAAGTCGCCGGTGTACGCGCTCGCCAAGACCCTGCGGGTGGCGCTGCCGCTGCATCCGGAGTACCGCACCATGCCCATGGTCTGGTACGTGCCGCCGCTCTCGCCCATCGTGGACCTCCTCAAGGAACAGGGCCACGACGGCGAGGACCCGGAGAACCTCTTCGGGGCGATCGAGTCCCTGCGGATCCCGGTGGAGTACCTCGCGGAGCTGTTCACCGCGGGGGACACCGAGCTGATCACGGACGTGCTGCGCAAGCTCGCGGCCATGCGGGCGTACATGCGGGACATCACGCTCGGGGACGAGCCGGACGAGAGCATCGCGGAGGCGGTGGGCATGACCGGTGCGCAGATCAAGCAGATGTACCGGCTCATGGCGATCGCCAAGTACGACGAGCGCTACGTGATCCCCGCCGCCCACGTGGAGGACGCCCACAACCTGGAGGAGATCGGCTGCTCCCTGGACGTGGACGGCGGCCCCGGGATGGGCCAGACCGGCGTGTTCGGGGAGGCCTCCGGGCGCCCCGCCCCCGTGGCGGTGGAGAACTTCGCGGCGCTCAAGGCCCGCCAGCGTGGGGAGGACCCCACGGGCAACGACCAGCTGGCCGGGCGTGTGAACCTGCTGAACTGGGACGGCAACGGCACACCCTCCGGCCTGTTCCCCGCCCGGATCGGGCAGGGTTCGGAGGCCGGGGAGGATGCGGCGAGCCTCGCGGCGACGTCGTCGAACCCCGGCTCCCGTCCGGACCAGGGGACTGCCGGCGCGGACGGGGCGCGGTGATGGGCCTGCTCGCGAACCTGCTGGGCAAGCCTGGCAAGGGCACCGTGGAGGTCCCCGGCTACCGTGACCGCACGCCGCAGCGCTCCGCGGTGGTGCGCCAGTGCGCCGGGTTACTGCTGAGCTACCCGAGCCCGGAGCTCGTGGCGCAGCTGCCGCTGCTGGAGAGTGCGCTCGAAGAGGTGGGCGTGGACCCGCAGCGGATCGCGCCGCTGACCGCATGGCTGCGCGGGCCGGACCTGCGGGAGATCCAGGGCGAGTACGTCCAGGAGTTCGACCTCTCCCGCCGCCACAGCCTGCACCTGACCTACTGGACGGACGGGGACACCCGACGCCGCGGCGAGGCGCTGTCCGCGTTCAAGCAGGTCTACCGCGCGCACGGGTGCGAGTTCGGGGACGAGGAACTGCCGGACCACCTCCCCGTGGTGCTCGAGTTCGCCGCGCGCGTCTCCGCGGAGGACGGCTTCGAGCTGCTGCAGCGCTACCGCCCGTCCCTGGAGCTGCTGCGCCTGGCGCTGGTCCGGGACGAGCTGCCCCAGGCCTGCGCGGTGGAGCTGATCTGCTCCACCCTGCCCGGGCCCTCGCCCGAGGACGAGTCCGCCGTGGCCCGGATGGCCGGCTACGGCCCGCCCACCGAGGAAGTGGGCCTGGACGCCTACGACCCCCGCCTGCTGCCCATGACCGGAGGAAACCCGTGAACGTGATCGACATCCTGCTCTGGGGAGTCCTGCCGTACGTGGTCATGCTGACCCTGGTGGGCGGGCTGATCTGGCGCTACAAGTACGACCAGTTCGGGTGGACCACCCGCTCCTCGCAGCTCTACGAGTCCCGTCTGCTGCGCATCGCGTCCCCGCTGTTCCACTTCGGCATCCTGGCCGTGCTGGCGGGACACATCATGGGCCTGGTGATCCCCAAGTCCTGGACCGAGGCCGTGGGCATGTCCGAGCACGCGTACCACTTCCTGGCGCTGTCCATCGGCTCGGTGGCCGGTGTGGGCACCCTGGTGGGCCTGGTGCTGCTGATCGTGCGCCGCCGTCTGACCGGTCCCGTGTTCATGGCCACCACCAACAACGACAAGTTCATGTACGTGATGCTCGTGGGCGCCCTGCTGGCAGGGCTCGCCACCACGGTGCTCTCCGTGTTCGACCCCTCCACCGTGGACTATCGCGAGACGGTCTCCCCGTGGTTCCGCTCGCTGTGGATCCTGCAGCCGGACGTGGGCGCCATGGCCGCCGCGTCCACGAGCTTCCACGTGCACGTGCTGTGGGGCATGGCGCTGTTCGCCGTGTGGCCCTTCACCCGCCTGGTGCACGCGTTCACCGCGCCCTTGCACTACCTCTTCCGCCCGTACATCGTCTACCGCTCCCGGGGGGACTCGCTCCGCGCGGGCTCGGTGAACTACCGGCGCGGCTGGGAGCCCATCGGCACCCAGGACCGCGCGAGCACACGACGCCGCACGCGCCCTCCGCGCGAGCACTCCGGTTCCACAGGCTCCGGTTCCACGCGCGCCAAGTAGCACCACACCCGCCCTGTCCCACCGCACCCAGCGAGGAGAACCATGTCCACCGCCCCCGTCGCCGCGGCGACACCGAACCTGAAGCAGGGCCAGCTCAGGAACCTCGTGTTGGCCACCCTGGCCTCCACCGTGGGGTTCTGGGCGTGGACCGTGATCGGGCCGCTGTCCAAGCGCTACGCCACGGAGATGCACCTGAGCCCGGGGCAGACGGCCATCCTGGTGGCCATGCCCATCTTCGTGGGCTCGATCGCCCGCGTGCCCGTGGGGGCGCTCACGGACAAGTTCGGCGGGCGGCTGATGTTCACGGTGATCCTGGGGGTCACCGCGCCGCTCGTGCTGCTCACCGGCGTGGTGGGGGGAATGCACAACTTCCCGCTGCTGGTGGTGGTCGCGTTCTTCCTGGGCATCGCGGGCACGGTCTTCGCGATCGGCATCCCGTTCTGCTCCGCGTGGTACGAGTCCCACCGCAAGGGCTTCGCCACGGGCGTGTTCGGTGCCGGCATGGTGGGCACCGCGGTCTCCGCGTTCTTCACCCCGCGGCTCGTGGCGGCCACCGGGTACTTCACGACGCACGTGATCATCGCCGCGATCGTGGCCGTCAGCGCGGTGCTGTGCTGGCTCATGCTGCGTGACTCCCCGGCGCGCGCGGGCGTCCCCGTGGAGCCGGTGGTGCCGAAGCTGAAGGCGGCGTTCAAGCTCAAGGTCACGTGGCAGCTGTGCTTCCTCTACGCCGTGGTCTTCGGCGCGTTCGTGGCGTTCTCCAACTACCTGCCCACGTACCTCGCCAACGTCTACTCGTACGACCCCACCGCCGCCGGCACCCGCACCGCGGGCTTCGCGGTCGCGGCCGTGATCGCCCGCCCCGTGGGCGGCACCCTCGCGGACAAGCTCGGGCCCAAGGTCATCACGCTGCTGTCCCTGGCCGGGACCATCGTGTGCGCGGTGCTCGTGGCGTTCCAGCCCAGCGGCGAGCACGTGTACGGTCCGCTGTTCCTGCTCATGGCACTGTTCCTGGGCCTCGGCACCGGCGGCGTGTTCGCGTGGGTGGGCCGGGCGACGCCGGCGGCGAACGTGGGCACCGTGGGCGGCGTGATCGCCGCGGCCGGTGGTCTGGGCGGCTACTTCCCGCCCTTGGTCATGGGTGCCACCTACGACCCCGAGAGCAACTCCTACTTCGTGGGGCTCACCCTGCTCGCTGTGTTCTGCCTTGCCGCGTTCCTGCTGGCACTGGTGGTCCGGCACGGGGGGCGCAAGGCCGAGAAGTGAGGTTGGCGGCGTCGTTGTCCGAGGCATGGACGACGACGCCGCTGTCACCCCTCCGAACGGGCGCGTAGCGCGTGCTGCACGAGCGCCATGCACTCCTCGGGGGAGTAGTGCAGCTGCCCGGCCACCTCGTCGAGGTACCGGGCGGCGGCGCGTGCCGCGGCGGCGTCGCGGTCGTCCCGGCCCTGCGCGATGAACGTGCCCTTGCGCCCGCGTGTCTCGATCACGCCGTGGGTCTCCATCTCCCGGTAGGCCTTGGCCACGGTGCCCGCGGACAGCCCCAGCTCGGACGCGAGCGCGCGCACCGGTGGGATGCGGTCACCCACCATGAGTTCCCCGGAGGAGACGTCCCGCAGGACGCATTCCACGAGCTGTTCGTACACCGGTGTGGAAGCGGCGGGATCCACCGTGAACATGCCTTGTCCCCTTCGATCGACTCCCCTCATGGTAGGTGGCCTACCGCTGAAAAGGTGGGGTGGGTGTCCGCCCCGACACGTAGGCTGATGGGGTGTCCGACCACCCAGAACTTCCCGTCCCCGCCGCGGCTCCGGCCGATCCCCGGGCCGTGCAACGCTTCGTCGATCACGCCCTGGGCCGGGCGCGCGTACTCGGACGCGACCTGCCCGCCCCGGGTGAGGGCGCCACGCGTGAACTGTGGCGCGAGCTGAGCGCACTGGGTCGGATGGACCTCGCCTACGCGAGGATCATCGAACCCCACCTGGATGCCTTGGCCATCCTGCGCCAGGCGGGCCGCACCGACCTGATCACCGACCGCGACACGTGGGGCGTGTGGGCCGCGGAGGGGTCGGGCGAGCCGTTGCTGGCCACGCCGTCGTCCGCTGCGCACTCGGCCGATGATGACGCCGCCGACGGTCCGCACTGGACCCTGACCGGGACCAAGCCCTGGTGCTCGCTCGCGGGTTCCGTCTCACGCGCCGTCGTGACCGCGCACGTCACCGACGAGGTCGGGGAACCCACGGGACACCGTCGGGCGTTCGTCGTGGCCACGGACCACCCGAGATTCCGGCCCGAAGCCGCCGCGGGGTGGACGTCCCGCGGTCTCGCCGAGGTCGTCACGGTACCCGTCCGTTTCGGGGGCGTTCCGGCGCAACCGCTCGGCGCGGACGAGTGGTACCTGACCCGCCCGGGCTTCGCGTGGGGCGGGATGGGCGTGGCGGCCGTGTGGCTCGGCGGCGCACAGTCCGTCGCGGATCTGCTGTGGTGCAAACTCGTGCGCCCCGCACGCCCCGTCGACGACGCCGCTCGCACCGCCCTCGGGCAGCTCGACCTCACGCTCGGCGCGGCTCAGGCCGTCCTGGACCGTGCGGCCGCGGCGGTGGACCGCGGCGAGGCCACGGGTGAGCACGGCGCCGCATGGGCGTTGCGCGTGCGCCGCACGGTGGCCGACGCCGCCGACACCGTGATCCGCGTGGTCTCCCGCGCCACCGGGCCCGGTCCGCTCACGGGGGACCCCGCACACGTGCGGCGGGTCGAGTCCCTGCAGGTCTACATCCGCCAGGACCACGCCGAGCGGGACACCGCCGCCCTCGGACGCACCCTGCTGGAGCTGGTCCAGGATGGGTCGGAGGAGACCCCGTGGTGAGCTTCGACCACCGTGATCCGGGCACGCCCGAGGCCGACTGGGCCCGCTGCGGCGCTCTGCACCGCGCCCCCGAGGTGGACTTGACCGGCGTGGACCGGGTCGTCGTGTTCGCGGCCCACCCGGACGACGAGACCCTGGGGGCCGGCGGCACCGTGCACCGGCTCGCGGACGCGGGAGCGGATGTGCGGGTGGTCGTGGCGACCCTGGGGGAGAACTCCCACCCGGATTCACCGACCCACACGCCCGAACGATTGGCCGCATTGCGCCACGAAGAGCTCGCCGCCGCGGTGCACACCCTGACCAGCACGGACACCCCGCCGGAGTACCTCGCCCTGACCGACGGCGGCCTGTCCGAGGATGAACTGTCCGAGCCGGTGGCCCGTCATCTCGAATGGCTCGAGCAGGGGGAGCAGCCGTTGGTGATCGTCACGTGGGAGGAGGACGGGCACACCGACCACGAGGTCCTGGCCCGCACGGTCGTCGCGGCCGCCGGGGCGTGGGGGGTGCGCTGCCTGCAGTACCCCGTGTGGTTCTGGCACTGGGGTTCCCCCACGCGCCTGCCGCGCGGGCTCGTGCGGGTCCCACTGGACGACGCCGCTCGCGCCGCCAAGCGCTCCGCCCTGGCCCACCACGTGACCCAGGTGCAGCCGCTGTCCGACCGGCGGGGGGACGAAGTGCTCCTAGGCCCCCACGTGCTCGAACACTTCGATCGTTCGGTCGAGTTTTTCGTGCTCGGCACGCCCGATCAGCGGACCGTGTTCGACCGTGTGCACACCGCGAGCGCGGACCCCTGGGCCGTGGACACCTCGTGGTACGAGCGGCGCAAACGGGACGTGCTACTCGCGTGCCTGCCGCGGGAGCATTACGGCAGCGTCCTGGATCTGGGGTGCTCCACGGGCGCCCTCACGGTGGAACTGGCCCGGCGCGCGCGTTCCGTGACCGCGGTGGACGCAAGCGACGTCGCCCTGAGCGCCGCCCGCACCCGGCTCGAACGGAAGGGCGTGCCGAACGTGGAACTCGTCAGCGCCGTGCTGCCGCGCGACTGGGACGAGGACTGGTCCCCGCGAGAGCTGATCGTGGTGAGCGAAATGGGGTACTTCTGCTCGCCCGAGCAATGGCGCGAGCTGTTGCGGCGCTGCGTGGCGGCGCTCGCGGACGGCGGGCACCTCGTGCTGTGCCACTGGCGGCACCCGATCGCGGATTGGCCGCTCGACGGCGCGGACGTCCACCGCGAGGCTCGGCGCACTCCCGGGCTGCGCGGGGTGCTGAGCCACCGCGAAACCGATTTCGTGATCGAGGTCTTCGCGCCCGTTCCCGCGGGGGACACATGATCCGCCGGATCGCCGTGATCATCCCGGCGTGCAACGAAGAGGACCGCGTGGGCCGGTGCCTCGAGTCGGTCGCCGGTGCGATCGCGGGGCTGGGTCATGATCCGTCGTTCGCACGGTCCGAGTGGGCGTCCGCCGACGACGTCGCCGGGCCCGCTCCCGGCACGTCCCGAATCGATGCCATGCGGGCCTTGCGGGGGGCGCCGCGCGGTGTGGGGACGGGCGACGTCGAGGTCACGGTCGTGCTCGCCGCGGACGGCTGCACGGACCGGACGGTGGAGCGCGCGCGCCAGGCGTGGGCGGTGTCGAACCGGGACGGTGGCCGAGCCCGACTGGAGATCGTTTCGGGGCAATGGCACAGCGCCGGGGGAGCGCGCGCCGCGGCAGCCCGGCAGGCGCTCGCGGCGTCGGACCCGGAGTGGATCGCCTCCACGGACGCGGACACGATGGTGCCCGAGAACTGGCTGCGCTACCAGGTGCAGCGCGCGGGCGACGGTGTGGATGCGATTCTCGGGACCGTGGAACCGGACCCGGCGGAGTGCCCGCCGCACGTGTACGAGCTGTGGCAGCGCGAACACACGCTCGTAGAGAGCCACCCGCACATCCACGCGGCGAACATGGGTGTGCGCGCCTCGTTCTACGAGCACACGGGCGGTTTCCCGCCCCTGGCGTGCAGCGAGGACGAAGCCCTGCTGGCTGCACTGCACCGAGTGGGCGCACGGGTCGAGGCCACGGACCGGATCCGTGCGGTGACGTCGGGGCGGCTCGAAGGACGTGCGGAGCTCGGGTTCGCGCATCACCTGCGGACGCTCTCACTGCCGCGGGAGGAATCGGAGTGGCGTGCGCCCGCTTCGCCCATCGCAAAAACGCTTGAAGGGCCTCCCTCTCCCGTGGCTAACGTAGAAACCATCAGCATCGTCAATCAGGAGGTATGCCATGAGTGAGAAGTCCATCACCGTCAGCCGTCTCATCGACGCCCCGGCGGAGGAGATCTTCGAGATCTTGACACTGCCCGCCAAACACCCCAGCCTGGACGCCTCCGGGACCGTCATCTCTGGCACGGACCAGCGCATCCAGAACGTCGGCGACGTCTTCGTGATGAACATGAACGCCGAGATGATGGGCGGGGACTACAAGACGGAGAACCACGTCACCGGTCTGGACCCCAACAAGCTCATCGCGTGGAAGCCCTGCCCCGAGGGCACCTCCGTGGAGGACAACGGCTGGGAATGGGTGTACGAGCTGCAGCCCGAGGGCTCGGACTCCACCACCGTGACCCTCACCTACTCGTGGGAGCACGCCAACCCCAAGGTGACGAAGAAGATCAGCTTCCCGCTCTTCGGCGAGAAGGTTCTGGAGGAGTCCCTCGAGCGGCTCGCCTCCACCGTCGCCGGCTCCTGACACCCCGCGGAGCGGTGTGCCCCGCGCCAGAATGACCGTTCGCCCGCGTCCTCCCGAGGGAGGACGCGGGCGTCGTCGTGTCCGGGCGCGGTGCCGCCGCTTCCGCGTGACTCCCGCACGACGCCGCACGGAAACCTCGCGCGGGAGCGGCCCGGGCCCGGGCGCGCACCGGGCGTACCCTGGCCGAGGTCGTGCACGCATGGTACGGCCGGGCCCGGGAAGACGCAGCTGCCCGGGCAGGACAGTCGCAGCAGGAGGTGCACCCGGGTATGGGATCGTCACGCAGGGTGTGGGAGGGGTACGACAAGGGCAGTCCGGGATACAAGCGGATCCTCGTGGCTCTGTTGTGCGCCGGCGTGGCCACGTTCGCCCAGCTCTACTCCGTGCAGGGCGTGCTGCCCATCATGGCCCAGGACCTCGACATCGACGCCGCCCAGGCCGCGCTCGCCGTCTCCACCGCCACGCTGGGTCTCGCCGTGGGGGTGATCCCGTGGTCGCTCGTCTCGGACCGCTGGGGACGACGCTGCGCCATGGTCGCCGCGATCAGCTGCGCCGCCGTCCTGGGCGTGCTCATCAACGTCATGCCCACGTTCGAATCCCTCGTGGGCCTACGGTTCCTGGAGGGCGTGGCTCTGGGCGGGATTCCCGCGGTGGCTATGGCGTACCTCGCGGAAGAGGTCAATCCGCGCTACGGGGCCGTGGCAGCCGGGACCTACATCTCCGGGACGAGTCTGGGAGGGCTCTCCGGGCGCATCGTGGCCGCCCCGCTCGCGGACTTCTTCGGTTGGCGCGTGGGGACGAGCGTCGTCGCGCTGATCGCCGCCGCCGCAGCCGTGACCTTCATCCTGTTGATCCCGCGTCAGCGCGGTTTCACGCCCCAGCCCGTGCGGCTCACGGGGGAGCAGGGGATGATCGCGCACCTGTGGGTCAACCTCAAGGACGTGCGCCTGGTAACCCTCTACCTGCAGGGGTTCCTGCTCATGGGTGGTTTCGTGGCGGTGTACAACTACATCGGTTTCCACCTGGGGGATGAACCGTTCAACGTGCCCCAGAGCGTGGTGTCCCTGCTGTTCCTGGCCTATCTCTCCGGGACGTGGTCCTCCGCGCGGGCGGGAAGCCTCGCCGATCGCTTCGGCCGCCGCCCCGTGTTGATCGCCGCGGCCCTGATCATGCTGGGCGGTCTGCTGCTCACGGTCGTCCCGTGGCTGCCGGTGATCGTCGCGGGGCTGCTGGTGTTCACCGCCGGATTCTTCGCGGCGCACTCCGTGGCCAACGGATGGGTTCCCGCCATGGCCACCGAGGGGCGGGCCCAGGCGTCCTCCCTCTACACGCTCTTCTACTACGGCGGCTCCTCCGCGCTGGGGTACGCCGTCGGCATCGCGTTCACGGGCGCGGGCTGGGGCGGGGCGGCCCTGTGCATCGGTGCGTTGATCGTGATCGCGATCGTCCTGGCCGCCATCTTCCTGCCACGCCGCCCGGTGGTACCCAGCGGGAACTGAGGTGTGCCGCCGGGTAATGTACGACGGAACCCGAGCGGCGTCGTCGTGTGATACCCACCGGGTGGTGAATCGCGCGGCCCGGGGCCCTGGGCCTACGCTGGACGTAACCCGGAACACGTCCGATGGGCCCGCACGTTCCGCGGGCGAACCCCGGTCCGCCGCGGCGGTGCCAGCAAGGAGACCCAGTCATGAGCCAGATCCTCATCCGTCACCTCTTCGGGCCCGGCCCCACCAACCCGTATCCGGAAGCCACCGAGGCGCTGGCACGGCCGCTGCTGGGCCACCTCGATCCGCAGTTCCTGGAGATCATGGACAGTGCATGCGACGGTCTGCGCGCGGTGTGGGGCACCGAGAACCGCCGTACGCTTCCGCTCTCCGCGACCGGTTCGGCCGGGATGGAAGCGGCGTTCGTGAACTTCGTGAACCCCGGAGACCCCGTGGTGATCGCGGTCAACGGTCTGTTCGGGGAGCGCATGTGCGACGTCGCCTGCCGGTGCGGCGCGGACGTGATCCGCGTGGACTTCCCCTTCGGCGAAGCCGTGGACGCGGAGAAGGTCGCCGCGGCCCACCCCTCGCCCAAGATCATCGCGGCGGTGCACGCGGAGACTTCCACGGGCGTGCGCTCGGACATCGCCGCCCTGGGCCGGATCAAGGGTGACGCACTGCTGCTCGTGGACGCCGTGACCTCGATCGGCGGCATCGAGCTCAAGGCGGACGAGTGGGGTATCGACATCGGCTACGCCGGGACCCAGAAATGCCTGGGCGTGGCTCCGGGGCTCGCGCCGTTCACGGTGTCCGAGCGGGCGTGGCAGCGCCGGGTCGAGAAGCCGCGCTCGTGGTACCTGGACCTCGGCATGCTGGGCGGTTACGTGGGGGAGGCCTCCGGTTCCAGTCGCACCTACCACCACACCGCGCCCGTGGCGATGGTCGCGTCCCTCGAGGCGGGTCTGCGCCGTGTCCTCGACGAGGGGCTCGACGCCGTTCGCGAGCGTCACGAGGCCGCCGGCCGCGCGCTGCAGGGCGGTTTGGAGGCCATGGGCCTGGAACTGTTCGCGGCGCAGGGACACCGCTTGCCGGAGCTGACCACGGTCAAGGTGCCCGAGGGGGTCGATTCGGCCGCGGTGCGCAAGGAACTGCTCGAGAAGTACGACATCGAGATCGGCGCCGGTGTGAAGGAGTACACGAACACGGTGTGGCGCATCGGGCTCATGGGTCCGAACGCCGCCCCGGAGTCGGTCACGCTGATCCTGGGTGCGCTGCGGGAGGTGCTGGGCCGGTAACGGGCGCTACCCGCCCTGGACAAGGGGGCATCTGTGCTGCGATAAGAGGCGAAATCGGGGCTCTGGTGTGCGCGGCGCAGCATAAATGGTGTGCGCACCCGCCGACACTCTCATCCGCAGGCACCCTCGCCGGCCCGACACCACCCCCACGGACAGCGGTCCACCGCACCCGGCCCCCAACGACGCAGTGGGCCCCGCCGGATCCGGCGGGGCCCACTGTGCGTCGGTGCAAAGACGGGGTCAGATGCTCAACTGCTCCTTGATCGCACCCACGAAGGCCTCCAGGTCACCGGGGTCGCGGGAGGTGATCAGGGTCCACTCGTTGGCGGGGCACACCTTGACCTCCTGGTCCACCCAGTTGCCGCCAGCGTTGACGATGTCCGTCTTCACTGACGGGTAGGACGTGAGGGTCTTTCCGTCCACCAGGCCGGTCTCCACGAGCAGCCACGGGCCGTGGCACAAGGCGGCCACTGGGCGGCCGGAGGACGCGAAGGCCTTGGCGGTCTTCTGCGCGTCCTGGTCCAAGCGCAGGGCGTCTGCGTTGAGGGTCCCGCCGGGCAGCAGGAGCAGGTCGTACTCGGACTCGTTGACGCTGGAGATGGTCTGGTCCACGGGGAAGGTCTCTCCCCGGTCCCAGTCGCCCACGAGGGACTTCACCTCGCCGGTCTCGGGGGCGGCCACCGTAACCTCCGCCCCGTCAGCCCGCAACTTCTCCAGAGGGACCTTCAATTCGTCCTGCTCCACGCCCTGGTTGGTCACCAGAACGAGAATCTTCTTGCCGGATAGTTCAGCCATTGTCGAGAGTCCTTTCTCTTGGGTCGTGGTTTCACTGTGGCACCGCGGCACTTTCCCTGGCAAGGGCGCCCCCGCCGGTTCCGCTGTCAGCGACACGATCACGACGCCGCCGCGCGGCGTGTGCTGCGTGCACCCAGCGTCCCCCTCACGCGAAGGGGTGCGACACCCGGTCCAGTGCGGCGATGTCGTCCGCGCCCAGGTGCAGTGCGGGCGCCGCCACCAGCGAGGACAGCTGCGCGGCGGAGGATGCGGAAGCAATGGGTGCGGTGACGCCCTTGGCGAGCAGCCATGCGAGGGCCACGGTGGCCGGCTCGGCGCGGTGCCTGTCCGCCACGGAGACCAGTTCCTCCACAACCGCGAAACCCTCGGGGGAGACGTACTCCCGGGCCATCTGCTCGCGGGCCGCTCCTTCGAGGTCCTCGGTGGTGCGGTACTTGCCCGTGAGGAAGCCGGAGGCCAGGGCGAAGTAGGGGAACACGGCAGCGTCGTACTCCCGGGCGATCGCGGCGTAGTCCCGCTCGAAATCGCGGCGGTGCACCAGGTTGTACTGCGGCTGGATGGCCGCGGGCACCGCCATGCCGCGCTCGCGGGCCACCGTGAAGAACTCGCGCATGCGCTGCGGCGAGTAGTTGGACAGCCCTACCGCGTGCACGCGCCCGGAATCCACGAGCTCGTGAAAGGTTTCCACTTGCTGCTCGATGGGCGTGTCCGCGTCGTCATAGTGTGCGTAGTAGAGGTCCACGTAGCCGGTCTGCAACCGGTCGAGGGACGCCTCGAGGGAAGCCACCACGGTGTCGTGGGCCAGGCCGCGAAACTGCGGGTGCGCACCGGTCTTGGTCGCGAGCACCACGGAGTCACGGTTGCCGCGCGCCGCGAACCAGCGCCCCAGAACCGTCTCGGACTCCCCGCCCTCGTGGCCCTCGGCCCACACGGAGTACATGTCCGCGGTGTCCACGAAGTTTCCGCCCGCGGCCACGAAGGTGTCCAGGACGTCGAAGGACTGCTGCTCGTCGCTCGTCCACCCGAACGTGTTCCCTCCCAGGTTCAGCCGGAAGATCTCCTGCTCGATCCCGGCGATCCGTGCGGTGGTGGGTGCGTGCTGGCTCATGGGAACCTCCTGCGGTGGTGGTGTGGTGGCCGGTCGGGGCCTTTTCCCTGGCGACTGTAGCAAGCCGACATTACGGGGCGGGCAGTGTCAGGCGACGCCCGGCTCGGGGGCCTGCGCGACCTGGATGAGAGTGCCCCAGGGGTCCTCGAAGCGCAGCACAGCGCCGTCGTGGCGGGTGGCCACGCGGTGGTCCGTGAGGCGCTCCTCCAGCGCGGCGATGTCCTCGCCGGTGGGGAGGTCGATGTTGACCTGACCGAGGCCCAGGGACGCGGCGCGCGGACCGGCGCCCGCGCTGTTCCACGTGTTCAGAGCGATGTGGTGGTGGTAGCCGCCGGCGGAGACGAACAGGGCGGACCCGGCGTCGCTCATCACCTCGAAGCCGAGCGTGTCCACGTAGAACTCGCGCCCGGTGGGAATGTCGCCCACCTGCAGGTGGACATGACCCAGCGTGGAGGCCGGTGCCGTGGTCGGCTGTGGCGCCTCCCGGGACAGATTCGTGCGCAGGAACTCGTTCGGGTCCAGATAGTTGGAGGCCAGGCTGAGCAGGCCGTTCGCCTCGCGCTGCCACGTCTCACGGGGGCGGTCCGCGTAGAGCTCCACGCCGTTGCCCTCGGGATCCGTGAAGTAGAACGCCTGGCTGTAGAGGTGGTCCGCGGAGCCCGTGAAGGTGCCCGGTGCGAAACGGGCCATCGAGGCCAGCGCGCGGGCCAGGGCGGCGTCGTCGTCGAAGAGCACGGCGGTGTGGAACAGGCCCGCCTGGTTCGGGCGCCAGGACGGCAGGTCCGTGACGCGGCGCAGGCGCAGGACCATGCGGCCGTCGTGGCCCAGTACGGCGGTGTTCCCAGAGTGCTGCAGCACGTCCAGGGTCACGCCGGTGGAGTAGTAGGCGATCATCCCGTCCAGGTCCTTCACGAGCAGCTCCACGGCGCCCATGGTGGTGCCGTCGGAGAGCAGGTCGTCCGCCGGGCGGCGGCGCAGGCTGCGGGGATCGGGGCGCTGGGTGAGCAGGGACACGGGAACCACTTCCTTGTCGGGGGACGGCCCAGGAGGCCGCCGGAATACTCAACACATTACCTGAGAAATAGTTACTGCCGCAAGTATATCCGGACGGAAACATGGATGCAATGTCAACAAGCAGCCACCTTGTAATGGGCAATCACCACGTCGCCCCTCGGGCGGCCAACCGAACCTGACCACTCGTCCGAGCCCTGGCCCACGGGTCTGGATGTGTCGAGCAGAGAGGGGGGCAGGCCCGTGGGGGAGTTTCTGGACCGGCGCCCCGAGCAGTTCCTCGCCGCCTGCTGGCAGCACCTGGGCCTCACGGCGGTGGCCACGGTGAGCCCTCGTGTTCGTCCTTTCCCTGGGTCTTGCGCTGACCCGCGGCCCGCTGCATCGGCTCGGGCGTCCCGCGCTCGTGGCCGCGGGCATCGGCGAGGGGGCACCTGCCATCGGTCGGATGGTGCTGCTGGCGTGCGTCCTGGGCTTCGGGGTCCGCTCCTCGGTCGCGGGCCTCGTGGCCTGTGTGGTGCTCCCGGCTCTACGGGTCTTCACGGCGTGGCGGGCACCCCCGCGGTGGGTGGTCAGCTGCCCTGCTCCTGGATGATCGCGATCTTCTGCCACACCTTCCGCGCCATGTCCGAGGTGAGGGCCTCGATGCCCTCCACGGCGTCCAGCACGTCTGCGTCTGTGGTGTCCTCTGCGAACAGTGCGGCGGTCTTGCCCACGAGCGAGAGCATCTCCGTGCAGTAGTCCAGGTACTGGGTCATCTGTGCGCGCGTCAGTGCCGGTTCGTCCTCCCGCGCGTCCTCGGTGTAGACCCTGGCGGCGGGCAGGCGCTCCGGGACCTTCACGAGCTGGTGCATGTCGATCACGTGGGCGAGCGAGCGCAGTCGGTGCACCACGCGCAGCACGTGGGCGCGCTCCAGGCGTTGCGGCACCGCGAGCAGGAAGAAGATGGCGATGCCCGCGAAGACGAGGTCGTTGACCACCGTCTCCAGCAGGGGTAGCCAGTCCACCGGGCCGAGGGCGTCCGGGTCCGCCCAGATGCTCAGCGCCGCCAGGGTGATGGCCGTGCCGAAGACGAGCAGCACCACCAGGACGCCCAGCCGGGACAGGGCGCGGGCGGTGCGGATCCGGCGCCGGCTGATGCCACCGCCCTCGGTGACCTCGTCCACCAGGGCGATCAGCTCACCGCAGACCTCCCACAGGCTGCGCTGGGGGAAGCGGGAGTAGATCCGGCGCTGCAGGGCGGCCGCGGACGCGCGCACGGCCTGGTCGTCCAGGTGCTGGTAGCGGCTCTCGGGCGGTGGCCCGTCGTCGTGGTCGTCGGGGCGGGCGGGAAGCGGGCGGGGCGAGCGCATCCCAGTAGGGTACGTGACCTGCCCGCCACCGGTGGCCCCGGCGGAAACGCGCACGAGCGCCAGCTGCGCCGTCAGCTGCGCTCCAGGTGCGCAGGGGTGACGTTCGCGGGGTCCAGGACCGCCGCGATCTGGGTGCCCAGCAGGAAGGCGAGCAGCGCGTCTACCCAGGAGGCGAGGTCCACGTGCCCGGCGACGTCGCGTTCGACTTGATGGTCTCGCAGGGCCTGATCACGCGGCGCCGTGGTGACGTGAGCGGGGCGGGGCCGTCCTCGCCAGGCCCGCGGCGTCGTCGTCATGACGGGACGAACAGGAGCCCGCGGTGATCCAGCGGCGTGCCCTCGCGCCGACCCGACGGGAGACGACAGGACGGCAGCCACCCGGAGGTGGCTGCCGCTGTCACCGTGCGACCAGGAGGCCACTGCCCGCGCGGAGTATGAGGGACGCGTCCCGGTTCAGGAGGCGTCGGAGAGAAGCGTGTAGGGCAGGTGGTACTCGGTGACGAAGCGCTGGAGCTCCTGGGGTCGTCCCCGGAGACGCCGTAGACGTCGTAGCCCTGGCCTTTCAAGGCGGCCAGGTTGTCCCGGAAGTCGCATGCCTCGGTGGTGCACCCCGGCGTGAAGGCCTTGGGGTAGAAGTACACCACGGTGCCGCTGTGGGTGGCGTCGGCAAGGTCCACGGTGCTGCCGTCGTGGGCGGTCAGTCGCAGCGCGGGGGCGGGGTCTCCGGTGGAGAGTTCGCGTGACATGTGGGCTCCTCGTGGGTCGGGGACGGGCTGCGGCGCTGAGGTTCGGCGTGGTTCAGCGCGCGAAGATGCGAGATATGAAATCTTCTGTCATCCACATCACGCGTCAAGGGGTGGACGGCAAATTTCTCGGGACATGACAACGGTGTGGTGTGCCTGCGATGTCCTGCGGAATCCGGGATCCGGGGTCCGAGGGTCCGGGTTCGGGGGCGGCCTCGGCGTGGTGCAGGGGCGGCCATCACCGTGTGGCCAGCGTTCCCGAAGGGTTGATACGTCTGGGTGGCCCCCGCCTCAGCGTCCCCGCACGTACCCCAGCTGCTTGTCGACGACGTTCTTCCACTCCTCGCCGCGCAGCCAGCGGATCACGTTGGCCTCGAACTGTTCCGCCAGGGTGTCCCGCCAGCCAATAACGTCCCCGCTCATGTGGGCGGAGACGTGCACGGTGGGCATCCTCCAGAACGGGTGGTCTCGGGGGAGGGGTTCCTGGTCGAACACGTCTAGGGACGCCGCCGCGATGCGTTCGTCGCGCAGGGCGTCCAGTAGTGCGGGTTCGTCCACGACGGCTCCACGGCCCACGTTGATCACGTGCGCCGTGGGTTTCATGCGCTCAAGGACCGCGGCGTCCAGGAGTCCTCGTGTCTCATCCGTCAGTGGCGTGATGAGCACGAGGTGGTCCACATCGGCCACGTGCTCGGCGAGCCGGCTGCTGTCGACCACCGAGCCGAAGTCCTCGTCGTGCTCGCGGGCGGTGCGTCCGGCCCCCGTGACCCGCAGGCCGACCGCCCGCAGGAGCCTGGCCGTGGCCCTGCCGATCCCACCCGTACCGACCACGAGGGCGTGTTGATCGCCGGTCTGCTGCAGCTCGCGGTGCTGCCACGTCCGCTCGTTCTGCAGCTGCTTGCTGCGGTGCAGCTGCTTGTTGTGGGCCAGGACGGACGCGAGCACGAATTCCGCGATCGGTACGTCGAAGGCGCCGCGCGCGTTCGTCACGGTGATGTCCGAGGCGCGCAACTCGTCGAACAACAGCGAGTCCACGCCAGCGGCGGCCACGTGGATCCATTCGAGGTCGGTCGCGCCGGACCACGCGTCCCGCAGTGCCGACGAGAAGAAGTCCCACACCAGCAACGCCCGGGCCCCGGGGAGTGCGGATTCGAGATCCTCCGCGTGTGTGTAGACCACCTCCACCATGTCCTCGATGCGTGCAGCATTGGGTAGGGGAGGCGCGTCGGGGGAGGTGAGGACCACGAGGCGGGGGCGGCGTCGTGCCCTGTGCGCTGCGGCGTCGTCGTCACCGGACCCTCGGTGATCGCGAGTCGGACGACCGGCCTCGGCGCGGGGTGCATCGGGGAATGCGTGCATGTCGTGGGAGGGCTGGGCGAGTGGACGTTGCTGCGTCATCATCGCACCCTAGGCCAATCCGCTGATTGTTGACAATCATTCGATCCGGCTCGGAGAATGTGACGCATGGCATCCCTGAGCCCTCTTCTCAAGCAGGCAACTCCCGTCGTGGTCGATCACGCGTCCGGGAGTTGGATCCACGGCACCGACGGGCGGGAGTACCTGGACTTCACCACGGGCATCGGCGTGACCAGCACCGGTCACTGCCACCCCCGGGTGGTGGAGGCCGCACGCGAACAAGTGGGCAAGGTGATCCACGCGCAGTGCACCACCGTGATGCACCCGCCGCTGCTCGAGTTCACCGAGCGCCTGGGGGAGGTGCTGCCCGCGGGGTTGGACTCCCTGTTCTTCGCCAATTCGGGGTCGGAAGCCGTGGAGGCCGGCATCCGCTTGGCACGCATGGCCACCGGTCGTCCCAACATCGTGGTGTTCCAGGGCGGGTTCCACGGCCGCACGGTGGCGGCGGCATCCCTGACGACCGCCGGGACCAAGTTCTCCGCCGGTTTCTCGCCGCTCATGGCCGGCGTGCACATGTCCGCGTTCCCCTACGCCTACCGCTACGGCTGGGACATGGACACCGCCGTGGACTTCGCGTTGCAGGAACTCGACTACCTGCTGATGACACGTACCGCGCCCCAGGACACCGCGGCGTTCCTCATCGAACCCGCGCTGGGGGACGGCGGCTACATCCCCACGCCCCCGCGGTTCCTCGAGGGACTGCGGGAACGGGCGGACCGCCACGGCATCCTCCTGATCTTCGACGAGGTGCAGGCCGGCGTGGGCCGCACCGGCAAGTACTGGGGGCACCAGCACTCCACCGCCTCCCCGGACATCCAGATCATGGCCAAGGGCATCGCCTCCGGCTTCCCTATCTCCGTGATCGCGGCCTCCACCGAGCTCATGTCCCAGGGGTGGCCCGGTTCCCAGGGCGGGACCTACGGCGGTAACGCGGTCTCCGCCGCGGCGGGTGTGGCCACCCTGCGGGTCGTGGAGGAGGAGGGCCTGGTCGAGAACTCCCGGGTGCGCGGTGAGCAGCTCCGAGCCGGGCTGGAGGAGATCAAGACCCGCTACCCGGTCATCGGGGACGTGCGCGGCTTGGGGCTGATGCAGGGCATCGAGTTCACCGCCGAGGACGGGTCACCGGACGCCGCCATCGCCGCGGCGGTCCAGCAGGCCACGGTGGACCAGGACCTCCTCACCCTCACGTGCGGTCCCGCGGGCAACGTGGTCCGGTTGATCCCCGCGCTCGTGGTCACCGAACGCGAGATCGAGCAGGGTCTCGAGCGGTTCGACGCCGCTCTGGCCGCCGTCACGTCGCCGTCCGGCGCGACCACCGGGGACCGAGGGAGCCGATGACGGCCGCGCCGGTCACCGAGCACGCCGTGATCTCCCGGTTGCGCGGCTCGGGTGTGGAGGTGGACGCGTCCGAGCGCCGCACCTCCGAGTACGCCTACGACGCCTCGAATTACCGCGTGCGTCCGCTGGCCGTGGTGTTCCCGCGCACCGTGGACGACGTCGTGGCCACGGTGCGCGCGTGCGCGGACACCCGCACCCCCGTGGTCAGTCGGGGCGGCGGGACGTCCATGGCGGGCAATGCGGTGGGCAGCGGCGTCGTCGTCGACTTCTCGCGGCACATGAACCGCATCCTGGAGATCGACCCGGGCGCGGGAACGGTCGCCGTGGAACCCGGTGTGGTCCTTGCGACCCTCATCCGCGAGGTCGAGGCCGCGACCGGTCAGCGGCTCACCTTCGCGCCGGACCCCTCGTCCAAGAACCGCGCCACGGTGGGCGGGGCCATCGGCAACGACGCGTGTGGCAACCACTCCGTGCGGTACGGGCGCACGAGCGATCACACGGTCGAGATCGACGTCGTGACCGCGGACGGCGCACGGCTCACTGCCACCGCGACCGGACTGCGCGCCACGGACCCCGACGACCGCGCCTCGGTGCTGCGGGCGAGCGAGCTGAGCGGCGAGCTGCGTGCGCTGGCCCGTGAGCACCTCGCGGCGTTCCGGCTCGAGCTCGGCCGGATCCCGCGCCAGGTGTCCGGGTACCACCTGCAGAACCTGCTCCCCGAGAAGGGCTTCGACATGGCCCGCGCCCTGGTGGGGTCCGAGGGGACGTGCGCGTTGATCGTGGGCGCGCGCATGCGGCTCGTCCCCAAGCCCGCGAGCGCGCTGCTGGTCTGCCTGGGGTACGACACCGTGGTCGACGCCGCTCGTGACGTGACCACGATCCTCGAGTTCTCACCCGCAGCGGTGGAGGGTACGGACAAGGCCATCGTGGAGACCATGCGGTGGCGGCGCGGACCGGATTCCGTGACGGGACTGCCGGATGGCAATGCGTGGTTGTTCGTGGACCTGGACGGTGACACGCGCGAAGCCGTGGCCGGGCAGGCGGACGAGTTGCTCACACGACTCGGTGGGAACGGCCGCCTGGTGGAGGGGATCGCCGTCGCGGATCCCGAGGGACGTGCGAACCTGTGGCGGGTCCGCGAGGACGGCGCGGGGCTCTCGTCGCGGCTGGCCACGGGAGGTGAGTCCTGGCCGGGGTGGGGGGACTCCGCGGTGGCCCCCGAGAACCTGGCCGCCTACCTCGCCGAGCTGCGCACGCTGATGGGCGAGTACGACCTGGACGGTGTGATGTACGGGCACTTCGGCGCCGGGTGCATGCACATCCGCATCACGTTCGACCTGCGCACCGAACGCGGCCGCGAGGTGTACCGCGAGTTCACCCGGGACGCCGCCCGCCTGGTGGTGCGCCACGGCGGCTCGCTGTCCGGGGAACACGGGGACGGCCGGGCCCGCTCCGCGCTGCTGCCCCTCATGTATTCGCCCGAGGTGCTCGAGGCCTTCGCCGCGTTCCGGCGCGCATGGGATCCCGAGGGGCTGTTGAACCCGGGCTCGATCGTGGATCCGGCACCGATCGACGCTCACCTGGCGTTGGAGGGTGTCCCGGACCGGCAGTGGCGCACGAGCTTCGACCTGCAACCGGTCGGCGCCGCGGAGACCGCCCGCGAATCGGGGCGGGACGCCCAGCCCGACCCCTGGGTGCACGCCGTCCAGGGGTGCATCGGTGTGGGGCGGTGCCGCGCGGACGGCGGTGGCGTGATGTGCCCCAGTTTCCGGGCCACGCGGGACGAGAAGGACTCCACACGCGGGCGCGCCCGGGTGCTGCAGGACATGGTCCGCGGCGCCGCGACCGTGGCCGAGGGCTGGCGCTCCCAGGACGCCCGCGAGGCCCTGGACCTGTGCCTCTCCTGCAAGGCGTGCGCCACGGACTGCCCCGCGGGGGTGGACATGGCCACCTACAAGTCCGAGTTCTTCGACCACTACTACGCGCGTCGGATCCGGCCGCGCTCCCACTACTCCCTGGGCTGGCTGCCGCGGTGGCTCGGGATCGCGGGGCGGATCGCACCGCTCGTCAACGCGGTCCTGGCCACGCCGCTGGGCGGATTCGCCGCACGCCTCGGTGGCCTCACCCCGCACCGTGCCCTGCCGCGGTTCGCGCGCGCCGGGCAGTGGCGCCGGGAGGTCGACGACGCCGCTCGGCCCGTTCCGCGCACCGGTGTCCTGGCTCCCGCCGGGGCCCACGACGCGGACGCGCCCGGCGGACTGGACGTCGTGCTGTTCGTGGACACCTTCACCCGAGGCTTCCGGCCCGAGGTGGCCGGTGCCGCCGCGCGGGTCCTCGCCGGGGCGGGGGACGCACTGGAGTGCTCGGCGGACGTGTGCTGCGGACTGACCTGGATCTCCACGGGACAACTGGGCACCGCCAAGAAGCTACTGACCCGCGCCGCGGCCGCGCTGGACGACGGGTCCGAGCGCCCCATCGTCGTCGTGGAACCCAGTTGCGCCGCAGCACTGCGCAAGGACCTGCCCGAACTCGTCCCCACGGAACAGGCGCGGCGGGTGGCACGCCGGGTCACGAGTTTCGCCGCGTACGTCGCATCGTGGGCGGGTGAGCGGCACGTGGCCCCACCGGCCGCGCCGGTACCGCGGCGCGCCGTGGTCCAGACCCACTGTCACGAGTACTCCGTGTTCGGCCCAGCGACCCAGCGCAGGGCCCTGGCCGTCGCGGGAGTGGCGGAGGTGAGCGAGGCGAACGGGTGCTGCGGCGTCGCGGGCAACTTCGGTTTCGAGGCCGAGCACTACGACGTCAGCATGCTCGTGGCCGAGACGTCCCTGGCGCCGGCGCTGCGCGCGGCCGCACCGGACACCGCCGTTCTCACGGACGGGTTCTCGTGCGCGATGCAGGTGGGCCACGTGGATCCCGGCGCTCGCGGCCTGCACATCGCACAGATCCTGGACCCCGGGCCCGCAGCGACCGGACCCCAACCATCGGGCACCGCGTGATCAGGCCCACCGACGCTCTCCGACACGTACCCACGACCGACGAAGGAATCCTCATGAGCGCACACACCACCGAATACCGCACCTCCCGGGCCGCCCTCGACGCGGTGGCCAAGGTCAGCACGGGCACGTTCATCGACGGCCAGTGGGGTGAGGCCGCCTCCGGTGCCCGGTTCGACGTCGTCAATCCCGCGACCGAGGAGGTCATCGCCACGGTCGCGGACGGCGGCCCGGAGGACGCCCGGCGCGCGATCGAGACCGCGGGGCGCGTGCAGAAGCAGTGGGCGGCCACACCGCCGCGTGAGCGCGGCGAGATCCTCCGCCGGGCGTACGAGTTGATCATGCAGCGTCAGGACGAACTGGCGCTCGTCATGACCACGGAAATGGGCAAGCCGCTCGCCGAGGCCAAGGGCGAGGTGGCGTACGCCGCCGAGTTCTTCCGGTGGTTCTCCGAGGAGGCCGTGCGGATCGGCGGTGATCAGACCATGACCGGGGACGGCAAGAACCGGATCATGGTGTCCAAGGAGCCCGTGGGGCCGTGCGTCCTGGTCACGCCGTGGAACTTCCCCCTGGCCATGGGCACCCGCAAGATCGGCCCGGCCGTGGCCGCGGGGTGCACCATGGTGTTCAAGCCCGCCAACCTCACTCCGCTGTCCTCGCTGGCCCTCGTGGACATCCTGATCGAGGCGGGACTGCCCCGCGGGGTGCTCAACGTGGTGTGCACCAAGAAGGCGTCCTCGGTCGTGGGCCCGTGGATGGCCAGCGGGATCGCCCGGAAGGTCAGTTTCACCGGGTCCACCGAGGTGGGCGTGCGGCTGTTGGAACAAGCGGCGCAGCACGTGATGCGCTCCTCCATGGAACTGGGTGGCAACGCGCCGTTCATCGTCTTCGAGGACGCGGATCTGGATCGCGCCGTGGACGGCGCCGTGGCGGCCAAGATGCGCAACATGGGGGAGGCGTGCACCGCGGCCAACCGGTTGTTCGTGCACCGCTCGGTGATGAGCGAGTTCTCCCGCAAGCTCGCCGAACGGCTCGGGGCACTCTCGGTGGGCGACGGCGCCCAGGACGGCACCGACGTCGGGCCCCTCGTGGAGGCCAAGGCGCTCGACAAGGTCCAGGAACTCGTGGACGACGCCGTGGCCCGCGGCGCCACCGTGGAGTGCGGTGGTTCCCGCCCCGACCGGCCCGGATTCTTCTACAAGCCCACCGTGCTGCAGGGGGTGGACCCGGACTCCAAACTGATGAGTGAAGAGATCTTCGGTCCCGTGGCGCCGGTGATCCCGTTCGACTCGGAGGACGAGGTGCTCGAGCTGGCCAACGACACGCCGTGGGGACTCGTGGGCTACCTGTTCACCCAGGACGTGGATCGCAGCTTCCGCGTGAGCGACGCCCTCGAGGTCGGGATGGTGGGCCTGAACACGGGGATCGTCTCCAATCCCGCGGCACCGTTCGGCGGCGTCAAGGCGTCCGGGCTCGGACGCGAGGGCGGACGCGTGGGGATCGAGGAGTTCCTCGAGTACAAGTACGTGGCCGTGCCGCGCGGCTGAGTCGGGGGGCGGGTCAGTCGTCGCTCGAGGTCAACCGCATCACGGCATCGCGCATGTGCTCGAGCAGCAGGGTGTCCACGCGGGGAGCGTCACCCGCCCCGATGGCCTCCGTGATCTCGCGGTGCTCCTCCAGGCGGAAACTGTGCGATGCGTACCGGGTCTCCAGAGCGGTCATGCACATGCGGGTCTCGACCATGAGGGTGTCGTGCATGCGGATCAGACGGGGACTGCCCGAGAGTTCCACGAGCAACGCGTGGAACTGCACGTCCGCTTCCGTGAGCGAGGCGGTGTCCCCGTGATCGATCGCCCGGGACATCGCCTCGACCTTCTCACCCAGACGCTGTGCCGCAGCCTCCGGATCGGTCGTGATCACCCGGGCGGCCGCCGCGCGCTCCACGGCGCCGCGGGCGAGATAGAGGTCCCGGACGTCGTCGTCGGTGATCTGCGTGACGAACACCCCGCGGTTGCGCACGCTGAGCAGAAGGCCTTCCTGGGTGAGGCGCTGCATGGCCTCGCGCAACGGACCCCGACTCACGCCCAGGGCGCGGCTCAACTCCATCTCGTTGAGTTGTTGGCCGGGGGCCAGCTCGCCCGCACCGATGGCTTGACGCAATTGCCGGGCCAACAAGGACGGGGTGGTTTCCTGTACCACGGGTCGCAGCAGATTGCCGGGCATGGCCGCCTCCGGTCCTGGCAGACCCGAAGGTCCGCGCATCCAAGTCTTACGTATCGCACAGCCTATGGGTAGGATTGTCGACAATCAAACGGTCCACGGGCCGCCAGGCTCCATGATCTCTCGATGCCGGACCGATCCCGGGCGCGCCGACGCCCACCGATTGCACCATGGAGGTTTCCATGAATTCGCAACATCAATCCGATCTGCCCCACGAATCGCGGGACCCGCGCGACATGACGTCCCCCGCGGCGTCGTCACACCCGGAACCGGACGCGAGTACCGTGCGCCGCGCGGTGGCCGCCTCCGCGATCGGTAATGCCACGGAGTGGTTCGACTACGGCGTGTACGCCGTGTCGGTCGTGTACATCACCCAGAACTTCTTCCCGGGGGAGGCCGGCACGCTGCTGGCTCTGAGTACGTTCGCCCTGTCGTTCCTGGTCCGCCCTCTGGGCGGACTGTTCTGGGGCCCGCTCGGTGACCGGTTGGGACGCAAGAAGATCCTTGCGTTGACCATCATCCTGATGGCCGGTGCCACGTTCTGCATCGGCATCCTGCCCACCCACGCGACCATCGGCTTCGTGGCACCCGTCCTGCTCGTGCTGCTGCGTGTGATCCAGGGCTTCTCGACCGGCGGTGAGTACGGCGGTGCCGCCACGTTCATGGCCGAGTACGCCCCGGACAAGAAGCGCGGCTTCCTGGGCAGCTTCCTGGAGTTCGGCACCCTGGGCGGTTTCGCGCTGGGTTCACTGATCGTGTTGATGGGCGAGGTGACCCTGGGCAACGACGCCATGATGGAGTGGGGCTGGCGGATCCCCTTCCTGCTGGCCGGCCCGCTGGGCCTGATCGGCCTGTACCTGCGGTCCAAGCTGGCGGATTCGCCCGTGTTCCTGGAGCTCGAGGAAGCCGGCCACTCGGAGGAATCCGCGGGCATGGCCCTCAAGGAACTGGTCACCACCTACTGGAAGCCCATGCTGATCATGGCCGGGTTGGTCGTGTCCGTGAACGTGGTCAACTACACGCTGCTGAGCTACATGCCCACCTACCTCGAGGGTCAGACCGAGATGTCCTCACAGACGGTGCTGACCATCATGTTCATCGCGCAGTTCGCCATGATGCTCGTGATCCCGTTCGCCGGGAAACTCTCCGACAAGCTTGGGCGCAAACCCATGTGGTACTTCTCGCTCATTGGTCTGATCGTGATGTCCATCCCCATGTACATGCTCATGGCCAACGGCTTCTGGTGGGCACTGCTGGGCTTCGCGGTGCTGGGGCTGCTCTACATCCCCCAGTTGGCGTGCATCTCCGCCACGTTCCCGGCGATGTTCCCCACGCAGGTGCGCTACGCCGGGTTCGCGATCACCTACAACGTGTCCACGGCGATCTTCGGCGGCACCGCCCCGCTGGTCAACGAGGCGCTCATCGAGGCGACCGGCAACCCGCTGATCCCCGCGTTCTACATGATGGGCGCATGCGTGATCGGCCTGATCGCCGCCAAGTTCATGAAGGAGACCGTGGGGGCGTCCCTGCGCGGCACGGAGATCCCGGAGACGGGCAAGATGCCCGTGGTCGCCCGGCGGTAGCCGGTCCGTTCAGCGGGACAGCAGACGCAACGCGGTCAGGGTGTACGCCCTGGCCGCTTGCGAAAGTTCTTCCACGCTCACGGACTCGTCCACCTGGTGCGCCTGGTCGTTGAGTCCTCCGGGTCCCATGACCACCGTGGGCACGCCGTGGTCCCGCGCGATGAACCCGCCGTCGCACGCGGCCGTCCACCCGCCGATCGACGTTGCGCCGCCCGCGTCCGCCACGGCGTCGTGCACGGTGGTGACGAGTTCGTGCTCCCGGTCGGTGCGGAAACCCGGCATGGACATGGTGATTTCCACGTCCAGGGAGATCCCGTCGCCGGTGATCCCCGCACGGTCCACCGCCGCGCGCAGCTCGGCGACGATGCGCTCGGGGTCCTCACCCGGCATGAGCCTCCGGTCCAACCACACGTGACAGGACGGCGCCACCATGGAGGTGGCCCGGCCGCCCTCGATCTTGCCCACGTTCCACGTGGGCGACCCCAGCAGCGGATCGCTGCGGCGGGCGTGTTCCTCGTGGTCCCGCCGGATCAGGCGCAGCAGGGCCGCCGCGGCATCGATCGCGTTGCGCCCGTCGGCGGGGCGCCCCGAGTGCGCCGGGACCCCGGTGATCTCGACCTCGAGGTACGCGTCCCCACGACATGCGATCACGGTCTGCAGGTCGGTCGGTTCGGCCACCACGCAGCCGAGGAACGCACGCCCCAGCCCCCGCGCGGTGAGTTGCCGGATCCCGAGACCCAGGTCCTCCTCGTCCACGGTGGACGACAGCCTCACGGGTCCGGACAGGCACACACCCGAGCGGCGCAGGGCGTCCATGGCACACAGCACCGAGGCGAGCCCGCCCTTCATGTCCGTGGCCCCGCGCCCGTACAGCCGGTCGCCGTCGACCACCGCGTCGTACGGCGCCCGCGTCCACCCGGGCCCCGCGGGCACGACGTCCGAGTGGCCCAGGAACAGCAGCCCCGGCCCGTCCGCCACGGGACCGCCCACGGGCAGATCCACGTCCACGTTCGGCCGACCGGGGGACACGACGTCGCTGCGAGCAGTCAATCCGCGCTCGCTCGCTGCTCGCTCCAGGACGTGGGCGGTGTCCTCCTCGGTGCCCCCGGGGTTCTCGCCGGCGGCATTCACCAGGGCGCACGTGAGGTCCACGAGCTCGTCCGTGTCGATGAGGTCGAGCACGGCCTGCTCCTGCGGGCTGCACCGCACGCCGTCGTGGCTCATGATGGGTCTCCTTATCCAGTCCGAACGGGTGGCGCTGCGCCGAGGTGGCCGGGTCGGAGCTATCGGTCGAGCTCTCCCCGGGCGGTGTCCAGGGCCCGGGCGAGTCGCTGCAGTCCCTCCTCGATGCGTTCGGGGGTGCTCGAGGCGAAACACAGCCGGAACGCGTCCTGGAACCGCCCCGAGGGTGAAAGCGCCGGGCCCGGGATGAACGCGACCCCCTCGGCCAACGCGATCTCGAACAACCGCGAGGAGGGCACCCGTGCGTCGTCGCCCTGCAGGGTGACCCATAGGAAGAAGCCGCCGTCCGGGTCCGTGGTGCGCACTCGATCGCCCAGGTGGGCGGCGATGGAGGCGTCCATGGCCTCTTTGCGGCGCTTGTACTCGGTGCGCAACCCGGCGAGGTGCTCGTCGTAGCCGCCGCGGGCGATGTACTCGGCCACGATGTGCTGGGCAGGGACGTTCGCGCACGTGTCCATGGCCTGCTTCCCGGCGATCAGCAGCTCGCGCAGCCGGGGATCGGCGTCGACCCAGCCCACCCGCAGGCCCGGGGCCAGGATCTTGGAGAACGTGCGCACCGAGAAGACCAGGGGGTCGTCCGGGCTGAGCTCGCGGAACCCGGGGACGGGATCGCCGGAGAAGCGCAGCTCGCCGTACGGGTCGTCGTCGAGGATCATGGCGCCCCACGTGTGCGCGAGATCGAGCAGGCGGCGCCGTCGGGATTCGCTCAGGGTGGTGCCGGACGGGTTCTGGAAGTTGGGGATCGTGTAGATCATCCGGGGCGTGCGGCCCGTATCGGCCACGAGCGTCTCGAGGGCGTCGACGTCCATGCCGTCGTCGTCCACGGGGACCTCCAGGACGTCCGCGCCGTAGCTGAGCGCCGTGCCGGAACCGTTGGTGTAGGTGGGGCTCTCCACGACCACCAGGTCACCGGGGTCCACGAACAGCTTGAACGCGAGATCCAGACCCTGCATCCCGCCGGAGGTGATCACGATGCGCTCCGGATCGGAGGCACTGTCCGAGAAGTGGTTCACGACCGTGTCGATCAGGTCCGGTTCACCCTCGGTGGCGCCGTACGTGAAACTGGCGTCCGTGAGGATCTCCCCGGCGATCCGTCGGAACTCCTCCGTGGGGATCACCTCCGCCGCGGGAGCGCCCATCGCGAAACGCACGATGTCGTGGGTCTGGGCGGCCAGCAGCGAGGTGGACGAATCGATGACCGAGCCCACGAGCCCGTCCGAGCGGGACGCGAGCGGGAGCAGGCCCTGGGTGGCCGGTCCCGAGACACCCGCGGTGGGGCAGGGGTCCAGGGACCGGACGGTGGTGACGTGCGGGGTCATGGTCATGAGCTCACTTCCTGATGATCTGGCGGGGGAAGGACGTGAAGGTCTCCACCCCCGTGCTGGTCACTCGGATGGTCTCCGAAACTTCGTAGCCGTATCCCGTCATCCACATGCCGCAAATGAGGTGGAAGGTCATGTTCTCCTCGAGTACCGTCTCGTCCTCGGAGCGGATGCTGATGGTGCGCTCGCCCCAATCCGGCGGGTACCCGATGCCCACGGAGTACCCCAGACGGCTGGGCTTCTCGAGCCCGTACGAGGCCAGTTTCCAGTTCCAGGCGCTCGCCAGTTCACGGATGGGGACGCCCGCGGCGGTCGCGTCCAGGACGGCACGCAGACCGTCGGCGACCGCCTCCTCCAAGCGGTCCATCGCATCGCTCGGGGGACCGAGGGTCACGGTGCGCGCCAGGGGGACGTGATATCTCCGGTGCACACCGCTCAACTCGACCACCACGGCGTCGCCGCTGCGCAGGACACGGTCGGACCACGTGAGGTGGGGTGTGTCCGCGGACGCACCGGTGGGCAGCATGGGCACGATGGCCGGGAAGTCACCCCAGGCCTCGCCGTCCCCCTCCGCCTGGGCGGCCGCGATGCGGGCGGCCACCCTGTTCTGCGGGACCCCGGGTTCGATCGCGTCGATCGCCGCGGTCATGGCCGCGGTGGTCACCCGCGAGGCCACGTGCATGTAGTGGATCTCGGCGTCCGACTTCACGGAGCGAACCCAGTTGACCAGTTCGAAGCAGTCGACCAACGACCATTCGGGGATGGCATTGACCAGGGCCCGGTAGCCCTTGGGTGAGAAGAAGTGGGCGTCCATCTCCAGGCCCACGCAGCCGTGCGCGGACGGGGCGATCTGTCCGCGGCGCCGCAGGGCGAAGGCCACCCAGTCGAAGGGGTGCAGGTGGGGGCGCTGCACGTAGCGTTCGGGGTACCCGATGATTTGGTGTTCGGGCAGCCAGGAGGTGCGAAAGGCGCCCCGGGCGTCCATCTCGCGCAGGAACAACAGGATGTCGCCTTCGGCGGGGACGAACAGCATCTGCGGGACGTAGAAGGACCACGCGTCGTAGCCGGTGAGGTAGAAGAGGTTGGCCGGATCCGTGACGATCAGGGCGGACAGTCCCTGGTGCGCCATCTTCTCGCGGACGCGGTGCAGACGGTGCGCGTATTCCTGCTCGGAGAAGAGGGGCTCACGGACGTCGGGGGAGCCCGATCCGGCATCCGTGGACACCGGATCGGGGGAACCATGATTCTCGGTCTCATCCCACGAGTTCATGGTTCATGATTGAAAAAAATCCGCCTATTGTCAACAATCCGGCGATCGGCTCACACCTGGCCGCGGCCGAGTAGACGACCCGTGGGGGTCTGGTAGTCGACCTCCTGGCCGCCCACAAAGGTCTTGCGGATCTTCCCGGAGAGCACCTTGCCCTGGTACGGCGTGATGGGGTTCTTGTGGTTGAGGGCCTTGGCGTTCACCACGAACCTCTCGTCCTGCGCGAACACGGCCATGTCCGCGTCGTACCCCAGGGACAACCGGCCCTTGGAGCGCAGACCCACGCGCTCGGCCGGGCGCGTGGACATCCACTGCAACACGCGGCCCAGACCCACGCCGCGGCGTCGTGCCTCGGTCCAGATCAGGGACAGCCCGAGCTGCAGGGAGGACACGCCGCCCCACGCCACGCCGAAGTCGCCGTTGCCCAGGTCCTTGAGGTCCAGCGTGGAGGGGGAGTGGTCCGAGACGATGAAGTCGATGGTCCCGTCCAACAGACCCTCCCACAGCTTCTCCCGGGTGGAGACCTCGCGCACGGGCGGGCAGCACTTGAACGCGGTCGCGCCGTCGGGGATCTCCTCGGACAGCAGCGTGAGGTAGTGCGGGCACGTCTCCACGGTGATGTCCAGGCCGTCCCGCTTGGCGGAGGCGATCATGGGCAGGGCGTCCGAGGAGGACAGGTGCAGGATGTGCGAGCGCGCCTCGGTCCAGCGCGTGCGCTCGATGACCTCCGCGATCGCGATGTTCTCCGCACCGCGCGGGCGGGACTTCAGGAAGTTCTCGTACACGTCCCCGTTGGGCTGGGGCGCCTTGTCGATCGTGCGGGAGTCCTCCGCGTGCACGATCAGAAGCGAGTTGAACGTCTTGATCTCCGCGAGCGCCTCCGCCATCTCGTCCGCCTCCAGGTGGGGGAACTCGTCCACCCCGGAGTGCAGCAGGAAGCACTTGAAGTCGTACACGCCGTCATCGTGCGGGGGGCGCAGGTCCTCCTTGTTGCCGGGGACGGCGCCGCCCCGGAAGCCGATGTCCACGAACGCGTTCTGCGCCGCGAACAGTCGCTCGTACTCCAAGGCGGGCATGTTCACGGTGGCGGGCACGGAGTTCAGGGGCATGCGCCTGCTCCACCGTCGCCCGCACCCGCTCGTTCGCGCGCTCCTCGTCGACCTCCGGGTCTGCGGTCGCCCCGGGCCGGGGGTCTTCTTTTGAGGTGAACCGTGCTGCGGGGAGGCATTCATGGAAGTGGTGCCCTTCCGCTGGCGCGTTCCGGCGCTCGTGGCCGGGCGGTGCGGTGCGTGAGGGGCTGCTCGCTCTCGAGTGCCCGTGGAAATGGAAAGCTCCGTCACTGCGAGGCGATGCGGCGACCGACCTCCCGGAGCAGGCGAGGTGCCTCTCGCATCGACGTTTCTGGATCCGCTGCAAGCGCACGCAGTTCGTGGACGGCTGCGAACCCCGCCTCGCGAAGTGTCGCGGCATCCAGGGTGGTGCGCCCGCACACGGCCACCACGGGCACGCCGTGGCGCCGCCCCACGTGCAGCACGCCCAGCGGCGTCTTCCCGCCGAGACTCTGCTCGTCCAGGCTGCCCTCGCCGGTGAGCAGCAGGTCCGCGCCGGCCACGGCGGCATCCAGCCCCACAAGGTCGAGCACGACGTCGATCCCCGGCCTGCGCCGCGCCCCCAGCACCGCGAGTCCCGCATATCCGACGCCGCCCGCGGCCCCCGCGCCGGGGGCATCCGCGGCCTGGCGGGCCGGTTCGCCGAGCACGTCCGCGAGGCGGTCGCGGAACACGGCCAGGGCGGCGTCGAGGTCCAAGACATCTCGTTCGGAGGCGCCCTTCTGCGGGCCGAAGACCGTGGCGGCACCGTGCGGGCCGAGCAGAGGGTTGTCGACGTCCACGGCAAGCACGAACTCGACGTCCCGGATGCGTGGGTGCAGCTGTGCCGCATCCACGTGATGCAACTCGGCGAGCGCCGCGCCGCCAGTGGGCAGGTCGCGGCCGTTCACGTCCAGCAGGCGCAGCCCCAGCGCGGCGAGCATCCCCGCGCCGCCGTCAGTGGTCGCGCTGCCGCCCACGCCGAGCAGCACGCGGGTGCAGCCGGCATCTAGCGCGGCGGCCACGAGCTCGCCCGTGCCGCGGCTCGTGGCGGTGCGGGGTGCGAGCACGGGGCGGCCGTCCTGGATGGGGAGGACAGCGAGGCCCGAAGCCAACGACATCTCCACCACGGCCTCGTCTCCGCGTCGACCCCACGCGGCGGGGACGGGACCTCCCGCGGGTCCGGTGACGGTGAGGTCGTGGCGCTCGAAGCCCGCGTCCAGGGCGGCGTCGAGCGTCCCCTCTCCGCCGTCGGCGACCGGGAGGACCTCCACGACGGCGTCCGGGCGCACCTCGGCGATGCCCGCCGCAAGCTCGGCCGCCGCCTCGTGGGCGGTCACCGACCCCTTGAACTTGTCCGGTGCCACGACGACGCGCACGGTGCCCTCCTTCTGGGGATGTCCGGTTCCGGGACCATTCCAGCACAACGCCACCCGCGCGGTACGCGCTCGCTCGGCACCTGTTCAAGTGGCACCCGCCCGGCGTGCCCGCCCGCTCGGGGCCCGGCCGCGCGGTGCGCAGCTGTGCGGCGTCGGTGTGCCGAACAAGCGTGCGGCCTCACGCGCGCCGGTCGCGGGGGAGCCACGCGAAGGGGTCGTCCTGGGAGGGGACGTACTCCAGCGCCACCGGTCCGTGGTAGCCGTGCTCGTGGGCCCGGGCCACCCACCGGAGCAGCGGCAGATCGCCCGTGCCCGGCTCGTGGCGGCCGGGTGCATCCGCGAGCTGGATGTGCCCGAACTCCGCGGCGTGCCGTTCGATCAGGGCCTCGACGTCCTCCCCGTTGACCGCCAGGTGGTAGAAGTCCGCGAGCAGCTTCACGTTCGGGCAGTTCACGCGGTCGAGCACGGCCATGACGTCCGCTGCGGTGCGCAGAGGATACGTCGAGGCGCCGGAGAGCGGTTCCACCAGGACCGTCCCGCCGAAGACCGCGACCGCGTCCGCTGCGTACCGGAGGTTCTCGATGGCGGCGTCGTCCTGCTCGGCCACGGGCACGTCCGGCAGGCGGTTGCCGTGGAGGGCGTTGAAGGCCCGGCAGCCCGTGGCCCGGGCCACGCGGACCAGGGAGTCCACGCCTCGCCGGAACTCATCCGTGCGCGTGGGGTGGGAGAGGACTCCCCGCTCACCGGCAGGCATGTCCCCGGCAAAGAAGTTCAGGCCCGTGAGCTGGACGTTCGCGTCCTCCAGCGACCGGGCGAAGTCCTCGATCTCCCTCTCGGACGGGGTGGTGGCGGGGAACGGCCACCAGAACTCGACCGCGGAGAAGCCTGCGCGCGCCACGGCGGCGGGGCGCTCCAGCACGGGCAGGTCGGTCAGCATGATCGAGGCGTTCACGGTGTACCGCACGGTGGGCTCTCCCCGGGGCGGTGGCGCGGCCGCCCCGTTTTCTTACGCCTTGATTCCATGACGTGAAATTCAAGTTCTGATGAATGAAAAAGTTATCGACGGGGTGTGATGCGCGTCAACCCGTGGTGTGAGATTTGGGAGCTGAACGGTGCGACGTCGTCTCACGGTTTTCTCCAGGACTTCCCTCGCACCACGGAGCAGGCGGGCGGGCGCCCCGAGCCCGGGCGCCCGCACGCACCGCCCGGCGTCGCCCACGAGCCGCGCTCGGACACGAGCGACAGGCTCTACAACGTGGACCTCGCTCCCACCAGCCGTTACGGGCGCACGTGGAGCGCGTACAGCATCTTCACCATGAGGGCCAACGACGTGCACTCCCTGGGCAACTACGGCTTCGCCATCGGCCTCTTCGCCCTCGGACTCGGTGCGGGGCAGGTGCTCACGGTCCTGGGTGTGGGCGCGCTGCAGGTGCTCGCGTCCCTAGCGCTGCTGATCCTGCCGTGGAACCTCTACACCTCGCCCGTGGTGATCGTGTGCTTCCTGGGTGGGCTGGGTGCCGCTGCTCTGGTCGCTCTTCGGGATCATCATGGTGGACTACTGGCTGATCCGCCGCTCCAGCGTGAACGTGCCCCAGCTCTCCATGGACACCCACGACGGCGAGTACGTCTACCGCGGCGGCGTGACCCCCGGGCAATCGGGGCGTTCGTCCCCACGATACTGCCCTCTCTGGCGGTCGCCCTGCTGCCCGTCTTCCAGGCCGTCGGCGAGTTCTCGTAGTTCATTGGGGCCGACCTGGGCGCCCGGTGCTACCTGGTCACCGCCAAGCGCGAGCTCGAGTGCAGCGACCAGCACGGTGAAGCCATCGTGGTCGCCACTTCGCACCGACCCTGCGTCTCGCACGAGATCGCGCCCAACGACGCCGCCGCAGGCTGCCTCCCGCTCGCCCCGCAGGGTGGAGCACGGCGTCGTCGTGCGAAGGGAACGTGGAGTCCTACCTCGCCGCGGTGGGGGGTGATGGACGCGGTGCTGACCTACGACCCGCCCTTCGACCCTGTGATCCAGGCCAGGTTCGGCGAGCACCGGCGGGAAGGTCTGCAGGAGCTCCTCGACCAGCCCGTCGTGGACATCCCGAGGCGGCCGCTTCCATCGCCATCTTCATGAGGCGCAGCTACACCGGGAGTGACCACCCTGGGCCGCACCGTGCCGCTCATCGAGGACCGGTTGCGGCTGGCCGGGCTGATGGAGCGCTGCGCGTCCGTGCGGGCGTCGAACACCTCCGCGCTGGACCTGGAGCGGGATGAGAACGCGGCGGTCGAGACGATCGTCGCTGAAGCGCAGCGGGCCATCGAACAGGGCCGCAGCCGAGGTGGTTGTCCTCGGCTGCGGCGGGATGGCCGCCCTTGAGCACGCCGTGCTCGAGTGGTGCGGCGTGCACGTGACGGACGGCGTGGCTGCTGCGGTCACCGTGGCGCAGTCGCTGGTGTGGCTGGGGCTGAGGACCTCCAAGGTCCGCACATACGCGAACCCTCTGCCGAAGGACCTGAAGGGTTTCCCGTTCGGGCGGTGAGGTCGGCTCGCGTCCTGCGCTTTCCGACTACTTCCGGGGGAAGCCCCCGGCCCGGAGGGCCGCGGCGATCAAGGCCGGTTGACCGAACAGCCGGGCCAGCCGCTTGGCATCAGTGTCCAGATTGAATGCGTCGTGCCGCTCGGCGTACTGGCTGATGTTGCCGGGGAAGATCGCGGCGTAGAACGCGGCCAGACCGGCGCCCACGGCTGCGCGCTGCCTGGGCAGCGCCAACAGTGCGGCACCAAAGGCGATCTCCACCACACCGGAGGCCAGAACCACGGTGTCCTTGTCCATGGGGAACCAGTCCGGAACCTGTGCCTGGAAGTCCTCCCGGGCAAAGGTCAGGTGGGATATGCCCGCGGTGGACATGAACGCTCCCAGGGCCAGGCGCGCTGCCGTCTCCGTCGCAGTGGGCTTGGGAGACGGTGCGGTCAGGGACTGCAGAGCCTTGGTAATGCGAGCCATAGTGCAAACCTCTCTCGTGGTGGGCGCCGGGCGGGTGTCAGCCGGCGACGCGCACCAGCTTGGTGTTGGCGAACTCGGTGAAGCCCCAGCGGCCCAGCTCACGGCCGTAGCCGGAGCGGCGCACGCCGCCGAAGGGCAGGCCCGCCTTCGTCGTCGCGTGCTCGTTGACGTAGGCCATGCCCACCTCCAGACGACGCGCGACTTCCTCAGCCTTCGCCTCATCCTTGCTCCACACGGAGCCGGAGAGACCGAAGTCGGAGTCGTTGGCGATCTCCACCGCCTCGTCCACCGAGTCGTAGGAGTAGATCACCGCCACCGGACCGAAGATCTCCTCCTTGAACGCATCCATCTCCCGGGTCACACCGGTCAGCACCGCCGGGGACATCCACGCCCCGTCCTTATCCAGAGCCCTACCACCGGTGTGCAGGGTCGCACCCTGCTCCACCGCGCGCTCGACCTGGGACACGGCGTCGTCGCGGCCCTGCACGGAGGACAGGGGGCCGATCTCGGTGTCCTCCGACAGCGGGTCCCCCACCGGCATGCCCTCGACGGTCTCGACGACCGTCTGCACGAACTCGTCGAACATGCCGGCGGGCACCAGGATGCGCTTGGGCGAGTTGCAGGCCTGGCCTGCGTTGCTCATCCGCGCCGTCGCCACGGTCGTGGCGGTCTCCTTCACGTCCACGTCGTCGAGCACGATCAGCGGGTCGGACCCGCCGAGCTCCAGAACGCTCTTCTTCAGGTTCTGCGCGGCCGTGGTGGCCACCGCGGCACCGGCACCCTCGCTGCCGGTCAGGGACACGCCCCGCACCCGCCGGTCCTCGATGATCGTGGTCACCTGGTCGGTGCTCACGAACAAGTTGATGTAGGCGTCCTCCGGGATACCCGCGGCGTGCAGGATTTCCTCGATCAGCTCACCCGTCCGGGCGCAGATGGAGGCATGCTTGAGCAGAATGGTGTTGCCCAACATGAGGTTCGGGGCCGCGAAACGCGCCACCTGGTACTGCGGGAAGTTCCACGGCATGACACCCATGAGCACACCGATGGGCTCGGCGACGACCACGGACTTGGCGTCGTCACCCACGTCCAGGCTCTCCTCCTCCAGCAGGCCCTCGCCGTGGTCGGCGTACCACTGGTAGATCGATGCCGAGAGTGCGACCTCTCCCTGCGCCTGGGCGAAGGGCTTGCCCATCTCGGTGCTGATCACGCGCGCGAGCTCGTCCCCGCGGTCCTGGAACGCCTGGGCGACACCGGCCAGCGCTTTGGCGCGGTCAGCGGCCGGGGTCTTGCGCCAGGAAGCGAATGCGGTGTCGGCGCGCTCGATCGCGCGGGTGACATCAGCATCGGTGGCCGAGGTGAACTCCTGCTCCACAATGCCGGTGGCGGGATTCTCCGTACGGAAAGCCATGATGACTCCTCACTCATCTCGATGAAACTCATCAATAACAGCGGGGAGGTGTCCGCGGATATTCCCGGCTCCTCGAAACGCCCCGCACGGTGGGGCATTCGAGGATGGGCTGGGCGAGCAACGGCCGGGTCCATGTTGTTCTGTCTGCGGATATGGTCCCCTGTGAGAGGAGTGACGTGACAAGGCCACGGCGGGGGTCTAGAGTCACGGCCCATGACTACCAATGTTGCTGCCTACCAGGCCGTCGCCTCCGACGCCCCGCTGGAGAAGGGCACCATCGAGCGCCGGGACCTGCGCCCGGACGATATCCGCATCGAAATCGAGTTCGCCGGCATCTGCCACTCCGACATCCACACCGTGCGCGAGGAGTGGGGACCGATCGAGTTCCCCATGGTCCCGGGACACGAGATCATCGGCCGCGTCACCGAGGTCGGTTCCGAGGTCACGAAGTTCTCGGTCGGCGAGCGCGCGGGCGTCGGCTGCCTGGTCGACTCCTGCCGCGAGTGCGAGTGGTGCCTGAAGGGCGAGGAGAACAACTGTCCGAAGGCCGTGGGCACCTACAACGGCAAGGACCGCTTCGACGGGCGCCCCACCGACGGCGGGTACTCGACCGAAATCCTCGTCTCCGAGGCCTTCGCGCTGCACATCCCCGAGAACCTGGACCCGGCCGCGACCACGCCGTTGCTGTGCGCGGGCATCACCACGTACTCCCCGCTACGGACGTGGGGCGTCACCGAGGGCTCCAAGGTGGCCGTGGTGGGCATGGGCGGTCTGGGCCACGTGGCCGTGAAGCTCGCCGCCGCCATGGGCGCGGAGGTCACCGTGATCAGCCAGACCCGCTCCAAGGAGGAGGACGGCCGCCGCTTCGGCGCCACCGACTGGATCGCCCGCAAGGAGGATCCCGAGGCCCTCAAGAACCACAAGGGCGAGTTCGACGTCATCATCAACACCGTCTCCGCCCACGTAGACGTGCAGGAGTTCATGGCCACCCTGCGCCCGCACGGTGCCATGGTCCTGCTGGGGCTGCCCACCGAGGCCCTGGAGGTCAGCGCGGGCTCGCTCATCGGCGGCCGCAAGTCCCTCACGGGCTCCAACATCGGCGGCATCCGCGAGACCCAGGAGATGCTGGACTTCTGCGCCGAGCACGGTGTCACCGCGGAGATCGAGCTGATCAGCGCCGAGGACATCAACGAGGCCTACGACCGCGTGGTGGACTCGGACGTCCGCTACCGCTTCGTGATCGACGCGAAGACCATCTGAGCAACCGCGCAGCACGCACAACGCCCCGGACCACTACGGTCCGGGGCGTTGTGCGTGCACGGGCCGTGTCCCGCCCCCGTGTAGATTGTGGAGCCGCTCCCGTCCGCTGAAAGCACCCCTGAACACGGGCCTGACACGTTGACAGGGAAGGCACCACGACGCAGTCCGCCGGCACCGGATCGACCTCGACCACCCGGGGCAAACGTCAGATGCGGTTCCTGACGGTGGGTGGCATCTGCTACCTCACCACCATCGGCATCAACGTCCTCCTCAAGTGGACGGTGCTGGAGAAGAAGCCCACCACTGCGCTGCTCATCGCCACCACGATCGCCAGCGTGGTCTCCTGCTCGCCGAACAAACGGTGGACCTTCAGCTCACGGGGGAGCAGGCACCCGGAAGCGGAGGCGTTCGTGTCCTCGACCGGTTCGGTGCGCAGCTTCTTGTGGACGCGGGCCACGAGATCGGGTGCGACCGACCGAGGCGTCGATCCCGGCGAGCTCAGCCAGGGCCGCGAGACCACCCGTTTGCCCGGCCGCCGACGACGCCGCGGCACCCCACTCGGCGGGCGTCCGCTCCGTGACGAGGTCCGCCAGGACGTAGCACGTGTGCACGGGCTGGCGGGTCCCTGAGTCCCCGGGGAGGAACCGTGCGAGGTCAGCGTCCGTGCCCGCGAGCAGCAGGTCCGCGCGGTGACCGAAGCCCGCTGGCGGAGAGGGTGCGGCCCCCGCCGCGCGGGGCGGTCGTGGCGGGGGCCGGGGTGGCGTCCAGGTGCGCCGGTGTTACTTGCTGCCTTCCATGAGGTCGTAGGCGGACAGCGTGAGGAACGCCGGGTAGTCCTCCCTGAGCACCATGTTCGAGATGAGCCGCCCGGCGGGCACGAACCACTTCTCGTAGTTCTCCTGGTCGATCTCACCGCGCAGCACCTCGAGCTGCGTGTCCAGTGCGTCGGAGACGAGCTCGCGCGTGGCGGTGTTGTCGGTGTCCGTGTAGACCACGCCGTTCTTGATCTGCTGCCAGATCTGCGAGCGGGAGATCTCCGCGGTGGCGGCGTCCTCCATCAGGTTGTGGATGGCCACCGCGCCGCTGCCGGACAGCCACACCGCCACGTAGCGGATGGCCACGTACAGGTTGGCGTTGAGCTCCTTCTCGGTGCGCTGGTCCCCCGCGGAGGGCACGTCCAGCAGCATCTCGGCGGTCACGTCCACGTCGGGGCGCTGGTGGTCCACCTGGTTGGGCTTCTCGCCGAGCACGCCGTCGAAGACCTCCTGGCACACGGGCACGAGGTCCGGGTGGGCCACCCACGAGCCGTCGAAGCCGTCATTGGCCTCACGGGTCTTATCGTTGCGGACCTTCTCGAAGGCGGCCCGGTTGACCTCCTCATCCTTGCGGGACGGGATGAACGCGGCCATGCCACCCATCGCGAACGCGCCGCGTTTGTGGCACGTCTGCACCAGCAGGTCCGTGTACGCGCGCATCAGGGGAGCGGTCATGGTCACGGCGGAGCGGTCCGCCAGGATGAACTTCTCCCCGGCGTCGCGGAAGTACTTGATGATGGAGAACAGGTAGTCCCAGCGTCCGGCGTTGAGCCCGGAGGCGTGGTCCCGCAGCTCGTAGAGGATCTCGTCCATCTGGAACGCGGCGGGGATGGTCTCGATCAGCACGGTCGCGCGGACGGTGCCGTGCTCGATGCCCAGGTAGTCCTCCGCGAACGTGAACACATCGTTCCACAGTCGCGCCTCCAGGTAGGACTCCATCTTGGGCAGGTAGTAGTACGGCCCCTGGCCGTTCTCGATCAGCTGCTTCGCCGTGTGGAAGAAGTGCAGCCCGAAGTCCGTGAGGGAACCGGAACCGGTCTTCCCGTTGACCGTGATGTTGTACTCGGGCAGGTGCCAGCCGCGCGGGCGCATGACCACCACGGCCAGGGGCACGTCCTCGCGGAGCTTGTACTCCTTGCCCTCCGGGGAGGTGAAGCCCAGGGTGCCGCGGGCGGCGTCGCGCAGGTTGGCGATCGCGTCCACCTGGTTGGCCCAGCTGGGGGAGGCGGCGTCCTCGAGGTCCGCGAGCCACACCTTGGCGCCGGAGTTCAGGGCATTGATGGCCATCTTCGCGGGCGACGCCGGTCCGGTCATCTCCACGCGCCGGTCCTGCAGGGCTGCGGGGGCCGGGGCGACCTTCCAGTCGCCTTCCCGGACCTCGCGCGTCTCGGGGAGGAAGTCCATGGTGCCGCTCTCGGCGGCCTTCGCGCGGGCGGTCTCGCGCTTGCCGAGTAGCTCCTCACGACGGTCCGCGAACTTCTCGTGCAGCGCCTCCACGAATGCGAGGGCGTCGGATGAGAGGATCTCGTTCGCGGCGGGGATGTTGTCGGGTGTGTTGTGGGTGATGCTCATGGGTTGCCTCCTGGATTTTCGGTGTAGTTTGTACTGCTCATTGCGGGTGCGGCAGGCCCTGCACTCGGTACGACGCCGCCGCACCCGGTCGTTCCCGTCAGCCGGCCTGGGGGGCCTCCGCCACGGACTTCACGGCCTCGGCCACGGCCGGGGCGACGTTCTTGGTCGAACACGCTGGGGATGATGAAGCTCGCGTTGCGCTCGTCCTCGTGCACGCAGTCGGCGATGGCCCTCGCGGCGGCCGCGAGCACCTCTGAGGTGATCTCGCAAGCGCCCGCGTCCAGCAGCCCGGGGAAGGCCAGCACGCTGTTGATCTGGTTCGGGAAGTCCGGCCGACCGGTAGCCACTACGGTCGCGTGCTCGGCACCTTCCACGGGGGTGGACCTCGGGCTCCGGATTGGCCATGGCGAAGACGATGGCGTCGTCGGCCATGGTCGCGATGTCGTTGCCGTCCAGGACATTGGGGGCGGAGACGCCGATGAACACGTCCGCGGCACCCACGCCGGAGACGACCACCTTGACGTCCTTCAACGCCTTGAACAGGGCGGCCTTGCCCTCCATGACTGGCAGGGCCGCGGCTGGTCCGATGTCACCGAGGCCCAGTACCGCGGTGCCGTCCGTGACCACGGCCACGGTGTTGCGCTTGACGGTCAGCCGCCGGACGTCTTTGGGGCTCTCTCGGACGGGCATGCACACGCGGGCCACGCCCGGTGTGTAGGCGCGGGAGAGGTCGTCACGGTTGCGCAGGGACACGCGCGGAGTGACCTCGATCTTGCCGCCCAGGTGGATCAGGAAGGTGCGGTCGGAAATCTTGTGGACCTTGACGCCGTCCAGGGCGTTGAGCGCGTCGCGCATCTCGTCCCGGTGCTCGGCGTTGGACACGTTGCAGCGGATGTCCACGACGACGCTGTTGGGGAAGGACTCCACGATGTCCAGTGCGGTCACCTGGGCACCGGCGGCGGCCGCCGTGGTGATCTCACTCGTGGAGTTGAAGGTCGCGGGCGCTTCCATGCGCAGAACCATGGAGTAGCCGGGGTGGGGAGCCGCCATGTGACGGGTTTCCTTCCGAGTCGAGCGGAACCGCGGTGGCCCGCTACCTATCCGTATTGTGGAAAATAAATTTCATTAATTGAATCCTAGGCGTAGAGTACGAGGCATGACAAGGTCTTCGTGAGACTTGTTTCACATTGCGGTCACCGTACGCGACCCCACGCGGGGCGGTGATCGCTCCGGCAGCAGAGGGAGAACGGCCATGGCCGAAGGCAAGAGTGCGGGCGGCGTGCAATCGGTGGAGCGGGTCTTCGACCTGCTCAACATCATCACCGCGTCCGGAGGGGAGTCCTCCCTCAGCGAGCTCGCATCCCGGGCGGATCTTCCACTGCCCACCATCCACCGGTTGCTACGCACCCTGATCCCGCTGGGCTACGTGCGTCAGCTGCCCAACCGCAGTTACGCGCTGGGCCCCGGACTGATCCGCCTCGGCTATGCGGCGGGCCTGCAACTGGGCACCTACGCGCAACCAGTCCTGCAGGGGCTCGTGAACGAGCTGGGGGAGTCTGCCAACATGGCGGTGCTGGACGGTCACATGGTGGTCTACGTGGGTCAGGCGCAGTCCTCCCGCTCCATGCGCATGTTCACCGAGGTGGGCCGGCGCGCCCACGTGCACGACACCGGTGTGGGCAAGGCGATCCTGGCGACCCTGCCCGAACAGCAGGTCGTGTCCATCGTGGCGTCCATGGGCATGCCTACCCCCACCGAGAAGAGCCTCGGGACTGTGGACGAGCTTCTCGCCGATCTCGAAAAGATCCGAGAACGCGGCTACGCCGTGGACGACGAGGAACAGGAGATCGGCGTGCGCTGCTTTGCCATGGCACTGCCGGATGCACCCACACCCACTGCGATCTCGGTGTCCGGGCCCACGTCCCGCGTGGACTGGGACTTCGGCGACCGCGCCGTGCCCCTGTTGCGCGAGGCCGCCGAGCGGCTGTGCGGACAGCTGGCCCAGGCCGGCTGAACGCCTTCGTCCGAGTCTCGACGCCGCGTCGGTCCCGGTACCGTTTGGTCCACGGGCTTCAGAACCGCCTGGCGGCAGCCCTCAATGCCCGCGCCAAGCGGTCGCTGTCCTGCGGTGTGTTGTACAGGGCGGGGGTCACACGAATGACCTCGCCGTTCGTCACACCGCCGCGACGCACCGTGAATATCCCCCACGCCTTGGTGAGGTAGTCCGTGATGGCCACGCTGCGTTCCCGGGTCGTGTTCCCGTCGATCCGGAAGGACGTCAGTGCGCCGTACATGCGCCGATCCTCCGGAGTCATGATGGTCAGATTGGACACGTCCAAGACCTGGTGCACCCAGCGATCACGCAGGTACTGCAGGCGCGCGAACTTGTTGGCGGCTCCCACGGCTCGGTGGAAGTCCAGAGCCGCCGGGACTGCCAGGTAGTTGGCCGAATTGGCGGTTCCCGTGTGAATCCGTGATCGCACGTCATCGGCGTCGTGGTCCTCGTCCGCAAAATGACGATCGATATCGGGAAGGCGATCCTTCTTGATGTAGAGAAAGCCGCAGCCCAGCGGTGCGCCGATCCACTTGTGCAGATTGAACCCCACGAAGGGGCTCTCGAGATCCCTGACGCTGAAATCCACATGGCCCCACGAGTGCGCGGCATCCACGATCGTGTCGACCCCGTGCTGCGCGGCCATCCGGCTGATCTCCGCGATTGGCAGCTTGAGACCCGTGCGGTGGGAGATATGGGTCAGCAGGAGCAATGTGATCCGCGGATTGTCCCGGAGCAGCTTGGTGTAATGATCGATCACGTTCTGGTACGTCGCGGGTTCCGGGATCGCGGTGGCGATCACGTCCACCCCGCGGCGGTCCTTGAGCCACTTCATGGCGTACTGCATGGAGTCGTAGTCGAGATCGGCGTAGGCCACGGCGTCACCGGGCTTGAGCTTGTTGTAGCCACCGATCAGGGCCTGTAGCGCCTCCGTAGCGCCGCGCGTGATGGCGATCTCCTCCACGGAGCACCCGACAGCTTCCGCCAGTCGAGCCCGCACATCTGTGATGCGCTCCTCGTACGCGTTGCGGAGGAACCAAGAGTTCTGTTCCTGGATGGTCCGGTTGGCGTGGGCATAGGCATCTCGTACGTTCTGAGGGTTCGCTCCGAAGTACCCGTTCTCGAAGTTGGTGACGGGCATGTCCATGCGGAAATGCCGTGCGACGGTGCGCCAGTACTTCTCGTCACGGGCCAGGCGGCCTGCGGGGGTCCGCGGTGCAGTGGGCAGTCCGGAGGGGTCTCGACCATGGCGCCCACCCTGGTGGGCGTGGGCGGGGGAGGTGACGAGGCCGCCCGCCGCCAGCGCGCCCAGGCTTGCTGTTCCCGCGACCAGATTTCGGCGATTGAGTTCCATGATGTGCAGGCCCCCGGAAGTGTGCTGATGTGCACCACAGCCTGGATCCCGGACATCGCCACTAGTCAAACTGAAAATTTCCAATGGACGATTCGCAGATGAAATTCGGCTGCGCATCACGGTGCCACGCGGGCGGGGCCCTAGCCTGCGGGCTGCGTCGTCGAACCAATCGACTCATCGGGCAGTCATACGGGGTGCTTCTCGCCGGCCCATCACGGCCCGGACACGGTGCACGCGCGGCGGTACGTCACTGTGCCGCGCGGTGTGGGGGCGTCGTGGTGGTGGGTTGGTGGGTTAGGCGTCGCCTCCGGTGTTACCGCTGGTGCCGGCGG
>NZ_JAVKPU010000080.1:0-501 GCF_040981025.1 Kocuria sp. CPCC 205261
TGCCAACAAAGAGAATATCACTTAAAAGAAAGGCGAGCAATTATGGCAAGAAAACTATATCCGATAGGATTACAAACTTTCGAACGAATCAGAGTGGAAGATAAGTTCTACATTGACAAGACGGAATATGTATATCGTATGGCACATACTGATGGTACTTATTTCTTCCTGAGCCGTCCACGCCGTTTCGGAAAGTCGCTGTTGCTGACTACCATGAAGAGCTATTTTGAAGGAAAGAAGGAGCTTTTCAAAGGACTCGCCATCGAAAAGCTGGAAAAGGATTGGATAAGCTATCCGGTGCTTCATTTCGATATGAGCATGGGCAAACACATGGAGATAGCCCAGCTGGAAAGATATTTCGACCAGCAACTTGCAGAACAAGAGCAGAAATGGGGCATTACGAATCCGGCTGTTGATGCCAACGTCCGCCTCATCTCACTTATCCAGACTGCCTATAGGGAAACGGGCAAGCAAGTGGTAATACTGATTGACGAATATGAT
>NZ_JAVKPU010000081.1:0-500 GCF_040981025.1 Kocuria sp. CPCC 205261
GTGGTCACCGTGGCGACCTTCCACGGCGGGCTCAAGGAGAACATCATCCCGGCCTCGGCCGAGTTCACGCTCAACGTGCGCACCTTCGACCCCGCCGTCCGGGACCACGTCCTGGGCGCGCTGCGGCGCATCATCGCCGCGGAGGCGGCGGCCTCGGGGGCCCCGGAGCCCACCATCGAGGAGCTCTCGACCTTCCCCCGCAACTACAACGACCCGGCGGCCACGGCCGCTCTCGTCGAGCGCTTCCGCGAGGTGCTGGGGGAGGACAACGTGGTGGAGGTCGAACCGATGATGGGCTCGGAGGACTTCGGGGCCCTCGGCGCGGCGATCGGGGTGCCCTCGGTGTTCTGGATGTTCGGCGGCCACGACGCCGCCACCCTCGAGGCGGAGGGGCCCGTGCCGGTGAACCACTCCCCGTTCTTCGCCCCGGCGCTCGAGCCGACGCTGTCCACCGGGGTGCGGGCCGCGCTCACCGCGATCCTCTCCCGCGTGGGCCGCTG
>NZ_JAVKPU010000009.1:0-154699 GCF_040981025.1 Kocuria sp. CPCC 205261
TAGCCTACACTCACGACCACGACGTAGCGCCCGTTGCGTCCTGACCTCGGAACGAAACCCAGGGCGCTTCACCGACGATCAGATCGCCGTGCGATTCCAGTACGAGTGGCACGACCATGACGGCCGGTGGTGGCGCTCCTACGGCAATGAGCTGTGGCGTTTCGACGCACAGGGCTACATGACCCATCGCGAGGCCAGCATCAACGACCGTCCCATTGGTCAGGATGAGCGACGCGTCACCCCAGGCCACGGCGAACTTCCCACCTGGTGAGCCTTTCGCCCAGCGATTGAATGCCCCGCCGAGATCCACGACGACGACATTGCCCTCACTGCCACTGCCGTCCTCGTCCGGGCCGTCGAGTGGTTCAACCAGCGTGGTGTCACCGTCGAGAGGTGCTGTCCGACAACGGCGGCGCCTACCGCTCACACTTGTGGCGAGACACCTGCATCGACCTCGGCATCCGGCACAAACGCACGAGGCCGTCTCGGCCGCAGACCAACGGGAAGATCGAGCGGTTCCACCTCACCCTGGCCGACGGCTGGGGCTACGCCCGCTGCTAGACGAGCGAGGCCGAGCGCCGCGGGAAACCCGAGGGCTGGCTGCACTACTACAACCACCACCGCCCCCACACAGCCTGCGGGAACCAGCCACCCTTCTCACGATTGACCAACGTCTCCGATCAGTACACCTCGATCCCACACAGTTCGCTGCGGGTGAGGAAGCGCCGGCCCGTAGGGGCCTCGAGGGAGAAGCCCCCACCGCGGCCGGGAACGGCGTCGATCACCAACCGCGTGTGCCGCCAGTACTCGAACTGCTCGGCGGAGATCCAGAACTCCAGGCCCCCGAGATCCTCGCCGGTCGGGGACGGCAACCGGGCGGTGCCCAGCAGGACATCGGCCGCGCCCGTGCGGAACTCACCGGCGGGGAAGCACATGGGCGAGGAACCGTCACAGCATCCCCCGGACTGGTGGAACATGAGGGGTCCATGTTGCTCCCACAGTTCCTGCAACAGGGCCACTGCGGGCCCGGTGAAACCGACCCGTGAGGTGGTCTCACCGGGTACCGCAGCGGTCGCCTCGAGCACCACGGGGTGTTCGGGATCCGCGATGTCCGCCGGGGACGGGTCCGCCGGTGATGAAGGGGTGCTCATGACGGTTCCTCGCCTTCCGGTCAGGGTCTAGAAGAAGCCCTGCGCGTTCTCGGTGTAGCTCACGAGCATGTTCTTGGTCTGCTGGTAGTGGTCGAGCATCATGAGGTGGTTCTCCCTGCCGATGCCCGAGGACTTGTAACCGCCGAACGCGGAGTGCGCGGGGTAGCTGTGGTACTGGTTCACCCACACGCGGCCGGACTGGATGGCCCTGCCGGCGCGGTAGGCGGTGTTACCGCTACGAGCCCACACACCGGCGCCCAGACCGTAGAGGGTGTCGTTGGCGATCGAGATAGCGTCGTCGTACGAGCCGAACTTCGCCACCGAGAGCACCGGACCGAAGATCTCCTCCTGGAAGATGCGCATGTCGTTGGTGCCCTCGAACACGGTGGGCTGCACGTAGTAGCCGCCAGCGAGGTCGCCCTCGAGCTCCGCGCGCTCGCCGCCGATGAGAACCTTCGCTCCCTCCTTCTTGCCGATGTCCAGGTAGGACAGGATCTTCTCGAGCTGGTCCGTGGAGGCCTGCGCGCCGATCATGGTGTCGGTGTCGAGCGGGTTGCCGGCGGTGATGCGAGAGACGCGCTCGACCCCGTCCGCGAGGAACTGGTCGTACATCGATTCCTGGATCAGCGCGCGCGACGGGCACGTGCAGATCTCCCCCTGGTTCAGAGCGAAGAACGCGAAGCCTTCCAGGGCCTTGTCGTAGAAGCCGTCCTTCTGCTGGGCGACGTCCTCGAAGAAGATGTTGGGCGACTTGCCCCCGAGTTCCAGGGTCACCGGGATGATGTTCTCGGACGCGTACTGCATGATGAGTCGGCCCGTGGTGGTCTCACCGGTGAACGCGATCTTGCGAATGCGCTTGTTGGACGCGAGCGGCTTGCCGCACTCCACGCCGAAGCCGTTGACGATGTTGACCACGCCGTCCGGGATCAGGTCTTGGATCAGCTCCATGAGCACCAGGATGGACGCCGGGGTCTGCTCGGCGGGCTTGAGCACCACGCAGTTGCCGGCGGCGAGCGCCGGGGCGAGCTTCCACACGGCCATGAGGATGGGGAAGTTCCAGGGGATGATCTGGCCGACGACGCCGAGGGGCTCGTGGAAGTGGTACGCCACGGTGTCCTCGTCCAGCTGGGACAGCCGCCCTTCCTGCGCGCGGATCGCACCGGCGAAGTAGCGGAAGTGGTCGATGGCCAGGGGGATGTCCGCGTTGAGCGTCTCGCGCACGGGTTTGCCGTTGTCCCAGGTTTCTGCGACCGCGATCACCTCGAGGTTCTCCTCCATGCGGTCCGCGATCCTGTTGAGCATGAGCGCTCGCTGCGCGGGCGTAGAGGCGTTCCACGACGGCGCTGCGGCCCACGCGGCGTCGAGTGCGGCCTCGATGTCTTCGGCCGTTCCCCGGCCGACCTCGGTGAACGCCTTGCCCGTGACGGGGGTGACGTCCTCGAAGTACTGCCCCTTGACCGGGGGCACCCACGCGCCGCCGATGAAGTGTTCGTAACGGGATTTGAAGCTGACGACGGATCCGTCCGTGCCGGGCTGGGTGTACACGCTCATGGCGACCATCCTGTTGTCCGAAAGTGAGGTGCACCACACTATAGCCAGGCCCCCGACATCATGACAGGCACCCGCATGCCCCCTTATGCGTACACAATGTGCACACGCAACGGGGCGGCCCGGGAGAACCCGGACTGCCCCGTTCACAGAAAGTGCCGGTGGTCGGTGGCGCCTACTCGGTGCGTTGCCCGTCCGAAGGCGCGGCGGGAGCGTACGCGTGCGAACCCTGCTCACCGGAGTGGGCGGGCTGCTCCATGAGGGCGGCGTCGTCCTTGAACGGCTCACTCGAACGCGGGGCGTCGTAGAGCCGGGTGTCCAGGATGCCTTCGCGCTTGGAGACGATCGTGGCCACGAGGGCCTGACCGGTGACGTTCAGGGCGGTGCGGCCCATGTCCAGGATCGGGTCCACGGCGAGCAGCAGGCCCACGCCGTCGAGCGGCAAGCCCAGCGTGGACAGCGTCAGGGTCAGCATGACCGTGGCACCGGTGGTGCCGGCGGTCGCGGCGGAACCCAGGACGGAGACCAGCGCGATCAGCACGAAGTGCATCGGGGTCAGGGGCACACCGTAGAACTGCGCGACGAAGATCGCGGCGATCGCCGGGTAGATCGCGGCGCAACCGTCCATCTTGGTGGTCGCACCCAGCGGGATCGCGAAGGACGCGTAGTGCCCGGGGACACCCAGGTTGCGCTCGCTCACGCGCTGCGTCATGGGCATGGTGCCCAGGGACGAACGGGAGACGAAGCCCAGCTGCATGGCGGGCCACACGCCCGAGAAGAACTGCTTGACGGACAGCCCGTTGAGCTTGATCAACAGGGGGTAGACCACGAAGGCCACGAGCAGCAGGCCCACGTAAACCGTGATCACGAACTTCACGAGCGAACCCATGGAGGTCCAGCCGTACTCGAACACGGCGCGGCCGATGAGCCCCAGGGTGCCCAGGGGAGCCAGGCGGATGATCCACCACACGACCTTCTGCATGATGGCCAGCGCGGACTGCATGAAGGTCAGGAACGGCTCGGCGGCCTTGCCGACCTTCAGCGCGGCGATGCCGATCACGAGCGAGACCACCAGGATCTGCAGGATGTTGAAGTTCACGGCGGTGGTCACGGTCTCCGGATCCACGACCTTGGAGCTGGTCTCCAGACCAAGGAAGTTCACGGGGATCAGGCCCTTGAGGAACCCGAGCCACGAGCCCTCGCTGCCGGAATACGTGCCGGGCTGTTCCTGGCCGGTGCCCACACCGGGCTGCGCGATGACACCGAGCAGCATGCCGATCACCACCGCGATCAACGCGGTGATGGCGAACCACAACAGGGTCTTCCACGCGAGGCGCGCGGCGTTGGAGACGTCACGCAGGTTGGCGATGGAGGAGATCACGGCCGTGACCACGAGCGGGACCACGGCGGCCTTGAGGATGGTGACGTAGCTCGTGCCGATCGTGTCCAACGTGGTCATGAGCCAGTTGGGGTTCTCCTCGGGGTCGCCACCCATGGCAGCGGCCAGCGATCCGAGGAGAAGACCCAAAATCAGAGCGATCAGGATCTGCCACCCGAACGACGTCATCCACCGCGGGAGACGGCGAGTACTTTCTGCGGAATTCATGCGCCCAGGATAGGCCCGGGTATCCTAAACGGCACGGGTCACATGACGAAATATGACAGCGTGACACGGGAATAAAATCCCGCACCCTGACGAATCCCTGAGAATCCGCCGCCTACAGGGCCAAGGCGTACGAGAGTGTGTCCAATCCCACGGAGCCCAGGCGCAGTGCGCGGGCATGAAACTGCCTGAGGTCGAAGTCCGCTCCCTCGCGCGCCATGGCCTGCTGCCGGGCGTCGAGCCACATCTGCTGGCCGATCCGGTAGGACGGCGCCTGACCCGGCCATCCCATGTAGCGCAACCATTCGAAGCGCAGCACGGAATCGGCCATCACTACGTTGTGGCGCAGGAACGCCCAACCGTCGTCGGAGGTCCAGGTCTCACCCGCGCGCGCGCCGCCCAGCAGGTCCCCGAGCACCTCCGGGATCTCGAAGCCGCAGTGGAATCCCACGTCGAAGATCACGCGCACCGTCCGCAGGCGCTGCGAGTCGAGCATGCCCATCCGATCCCCGGGGTCGTCCAAGAAGCCCAGCTCGGCCATGAGTCGCTCGGCGTACAACGCCCAGCCCTCGCCGTGACCGGAGACCCAGATGCCCATCCGGCGCCATCTGTTGAGCTCACCCGCGTTCGCCAGGGCTGTGGCGATCTGCAGGTGATGACCGGGGACACCCTCGTGGTAGACCGTGGTGGTCTCCTCCCACGTGGCGTGCTGGGAGACGTTCTCGGGGACGGACCACCACATACGCCCGGGCCGGGTGAAATCACCGCTCGGGGGCGTGTAGTAGATGACGCCGTCGTGCGTGGGGGCGATCCGGCACTCGAGTTCGCGCATGGGCTCGGTGATCTCGAAGTGGGTGTCCGCGAGGGTGTCCAGTGCGGCGTCTGATAGCCGCTGCATCCAGGTCTGCAGCTCCTCGGGGGAGTGCAGTTGCCGTGCGGGGTCCGCGGTGAGCGCGGCCATCGCCTCGGGGATGCTCGCTCCCGGCTGGATCTGCTCCGCGATCCGGCGCTGTTCGGCATCCAGCTCGAGCAGTTGCTGCACCGCCCAGTCGTAGACCTCGCGCGGGTCCAGCCGGGCGCCCAGGAACGAGGCGAGGTGCAACCGGTAGTCGTCAATCCCGCACGCGTCCGATTCCCGCGCCCCGGGGGCGAACTCCTCGCGCAGTGCCCGGGCGACGCCGCGGTATGCCTCGCGCGCAGCGTCCGCGGCGCGGCGCAGCTCCTCGCGCACGCCCTCCGGCGCGGTGGGGTCGTTCGTGAGCACCGCGAAGGAGCCCTTGTCCGACGCGTACTGCTCCGCCTGCTGGGAGGCCTCCACGATCTGCGGGGCGGACGGCGGGCGGTCCAGTTCCACGGCCTCGCGCAGGCCCTCGAGGTACTGCTCCAGGGCCGCGGGGATGTTGGCCATCCGGCCGGCGATGTGCTTCCACTCCTGCTCCGTGTCCCGCGGCATGGCGTCCAGGATCTGCCGGATCTCCTGCACCGGGGACGCGATGTTGCTGACCACGGACACGTCCAGGTTCGCCTCGTGGCGGTCCAGCTGCAGGCGCAGCTCGTCGCGCAGCGCGTGCAGCGTCACGCGGTCCACGTCGTCCTGGGGCTCCGCCCGTTCGACGAGCTCGAGCGTGGTGCGGGCCAGTTCCGCGGCGGCCGCGCGGCCCGCGGGCCCGTAGTCCGGGTAGTCGGTCTCGTGGCCGGGAATGCCGTTGAACGTGGCGGCGCTGGGATCCAGGGCCATGCAATGGTCGAAGTAGGTTTCTGCGAGGGTGTCCACGGCGGTCGCGGAGCGGTGCGTGGTGCCCAGGGGTGCCAGGGGTTCGCGGCTCTGCGGGGTGGAGTCGATGTGCGTCACAGAGTGTCACCCTAGTCACGCTCCGGCCGGCGGCAAGCACCCTGGCGAGTCCGACACGCCCGGGCGGTGTGCGCTCGCACGTCGGCGCTGTCGCAATTCGGCGCGGCGACGGCGCGGTTCCCTCGGCACCGGGGAGCGCGCCGGTGTACTCACCGGTGTGGCCGCCGCGAAGCACCGGGGCTGCGAGTTCAGCCCGCGAATCGTTCCTCGAGTTCCGCGAGCAGCTCGAGCACTGCGTCCGTACCCGCGACCGGGCCGCCGGCGAGCAGCCCATCGGCACCGAGCACCACGACCCACGGGGTACCGGGGTGCTCGAACATGGCGCTCACCTCGTGCTCGCGGTCCACCAAACACGCTGCACGCAGGCTCGGAGGGAGCAGATCTCGGTCCTCCTCGCGGGCCACCACGGCGTGCACCGCGACCGGCCCCAGGTGGTCGGGCATCCCCGCCGCACGGTCGATCGCGGGGGTGCATGCCCCGCACGAAGGACTCACGTGGACCAGGGCGCGCGCCGCGGTGGCGGCCAGCCCACGCAGGGTCACCGGGTTGCCGGCGGCGTCCGTGAGCCCCGCGTAGGGAATGGGTAAACGCGCGTAGACGTCGTGTTCTTCGGGGGCTTTGGAAATGCCGGCCGGTCGTGGGGCTGCGGAGTCTCCCGCGGGTCGAGGCGCGACGGCGCCGGGGACCGCACCCGCTGGTGGGCCCGCCTGCGCGGGGACCGGAGTACCCGCTGTGAGCGCGTAGGCGGGCACAGCGGCGTCGTCGTGCGAGGAACCCGGCAGCGGCGGGATCCCGGCGAGCGCGTGCGGGTCACCGGCGTGGGACGGACCCGGGCGTTCGCTCCACAGGCTCACGAGCATGAGTCCCACGGGGATCGCGACCGCCGCGACGACCCACCACGGGACGTCCAGGACCGGCCCGTCGTAACCGCCCACGGTGACGAGCAGCAGGGCCAGGGCGGCCACGATCGTGAAGGCGAGGTTGCGCACCACGGTCCGCCTGGACACCGGGGCGCGGGACAGGGAGCCGAAGCACCCGCACGAGGCGGGATCCGACTGCCGGGTGCCGCGGAACACCGCGGCCGTGAACACCGAAAACAGCACCGTGGCGGCGGAGGCCGCGGCCCACAGCACCACCCCGGAGGCCAGCAGGAGCGCGATCGCCAGGACCAGTTCGAGCCACGGCAGGACGCCCTGTAGCCAACGCGCCGTGAGGGGCGTGGGCAGGGACGTCAGCAGGGACGGGCCGGTGGAGGGGGAGACGAGCTTGGCCACCCCGCTGATCAGCAGCACGAGGGCGAGTGAACCCAGGGAGGACGAGGAGATGACAGCCACGGAAACATTATCCATTTCGATGCATCCTCCTCATGTGCGCTGACAAGCCGACAAGGGGGCGGCGGACTGGGCTCAACGATCGGGCAGGGTGCGCCGCCACGCACCGCGCCCCGGTCGCAACCGCAGGCCCAGGCGCAGTCGCCGGGTCTGGGACCGCGGAGGCTTGGGTGCGCGGGAGGGCTGGGCGTCCTGCGCCGCGGCCTGCGCGGAGAACACCACGGTGAGCGCGGCCAGCTCCTCCGGGGTCGGGTTGCCGTGGGTGACCGTGAACAGGGGGTCCTGGCGACTCGTGGTCTCGGGCAGCGAAGCGACCGCCGCGGTCCCCGGATCATGGGCGGGACGGGACACGTCACCGGCCGCCCGTGAGGCCGGTGAGGTGTTCTCGGCCGTGCTCACAGCGGGATGTTCCCATGCTTCTTGGCGGGGGTGGACGCGCGCTTGTCCGCGAGCCCGCGCAGGGCCCGGATGATTTGCTCGCGGGTCTCGGACGGGCAGATCACCGCGTCCACATACCCAAGTTCGGCGGCCTGGTAGGGGTTGAGCAGGTCCTCCTCGAACTTCTGCGCGAGTTCGGCGCGCAGCTGCTGGTCCTCACCAGTTTCCTGGGCGGCCTTGAGGTCCCGGCGGTAGAGGATCTCCACCGCACCCTGGGAGCCCATGACACCGATCTGGGCGGTGGGCCACGCGAGGTTGATGTCCGCGCCCAGCTTCTTGGACCCCATCACGATGTACGCGCCGCCGTAGGCCTTGCGGGTGATGAGCGTGACCAGGGGGACCGTGGCCTCCGCGTACGCGTAGAGCAGCTTGGCCCCGCGGCGGATGATCCCGTTGAACTCCTGGTCCGTGCCGGGCAGGAACCCGGGGACGTCCACGAACGTGAGGATCGGGATGTTAAAGGCGTCGCAGTGACGCACGAACCGCGCGGCCTTCTCGGAGGCCGCGATGTCCAGGGTCCCGGCGAACTGCATGGGTTGGTTTGCCACGATCCCCACGGTGTGACCCTCAACGCGGGCGTAGCCCACCATCACGTTGGGGGCGTAGAGTTCCTGGATCTGCATGAAGTGCCCGTCGTCCACGACCGTCTCGATCACGGTGCGCATGTCGTACGGCTGGTTCGCGGAGTCCGGGGTCAAGGTGTCCAGGGCGAGGTCCTCGTCCGTGACCTCTTCGACCTGGTCGTGGTCGAGCACCGGGCTGTCCTGCAGGTTATTGCCGGGCAGGTACTCGAGCAGCTCGTGGACGAAGTCGAAGGCGTCCTGCTCGTCCGAGGCCAGGTAGGCGGCGGTGCCCGTGCGCTCGTTGTGGGAGCGGGCCCCACCCAGGGTCTCCATGTCCACGGTCTCACCCGTGACGGTCTTGATGACGTCTGGGCCCGTGATGAACATGTGGGAGGTCTTGTCCACCATGACCACGAAGTCGGTCAGTGCGGGGGAGTAGGCGGCGCCACCGGCGCACGGGCCCATGATGAGCGAGATCTGCGGGACCACCCCGGAGGAGCGCACGTTCATGCGGAAGATGTCCGCGAACATCGCCAGGGAGGCCACGCCCTCCTGGATGCGGGCGCCGCCGCCGTCGTTGATCCCGATCACCGGGCACCCGTTGCGCAGTGCGAACTTCTGGACCTTGACGATCTTCTCGCCGTTGACCTGGGACAGGGAGCCCCCGAACACGCCGAAATCCTGGGAGTAGACGGCCACGAGGCGCCCGTCCACGGTGCCGAAACCGCTCACCACGCCGTCACCCAGCGGCTTCTTCTTCTCCATGCCGAACATGGTGCTGTGGTGCACGGCCAGGGCGTCGAACTCCACGAACGAGTCGGGGTCCAGCAACATCTCAATGCGTTCCCGGGCGGTGTTCTTCCCGCGCGCGTGCTGCTTGTCCACGGCCGCCTGTCCGGACGGTACCGCGGCCTCCTCGCGGCGCTGCCGGAAGTCGGCGATCTTGCCTGCTGTGGTGGACAGGTCGTGGCTCATAACACCTCGCGTCATCGTGATCGGTACTGGTTGGGCGTACCGCGAGCCCTGGGAACGCCCCCCAGTGTAATTGCAGGGCCCACACGCGCCTTTGTAGAAGTCCCACAACGCAGGCCGGTGCTCTTTCGACGGGCGCGAGCGTCCCGGGTCCCTCAGACGGAGGTGTCGGACCCCACCGAGCCGATCGTCACGGTCCATTCCCGGATCGTGTGCTCCGTGACCACACCGTGGACCACCAGGGGGTCCTCGGCGATGATCCGTTCGATCTCCTCGGCGCTGTCCGCGCGCAGGACGATCAATGCGGCGTCACCTTCCAAGGGCCCCGAAACGATCACGACGCCGCGCTCGTGCAGTTCGCGCAGGAACGCGCGGTGGGCGGGGCGGTGCTCGGTCAGGATGTCCTGCGGGCCGCCGTAGACGTAGTTCAAGGCGTAGACGCTCATACCGGGTCCTCTCGTGGTGGCACTGGCTGGTCCCAGCATATGCCCGGCTCACGACGCTAGACATAAACTTGCGGTACCGCCCCGTCGTCGACATGCGTCGTCGGCACAGTCATGTGAGGAGTACCCATGGAAGCCACCGAGGACCGGCCCGCCGCGGACTACCGCGCCGCGGAGCTGGACGGGGCGCTGCGCGGCCACGGGTGCCGCCTCACGATCCTGGACAGCGTCCCGTCCACCAACGAGTGGCTCGTCGAACAGCTCTCGCGGGACGCGGCGCACGACGCCGCCGGGGCACCGCTGCGAGCGGTCGTTGCGGGATTCCAGAGCCGCGGCAAGGGGCGCCTGGACCGCAGCTGGTTCACCCCCGCGGGCACCGCCGTGACGTTCTCGGTGGCCCTCACGCCGCGGGACCGCTCGGGCCGCGCGTGGCCGCAGGACCTCCTGCCGTGGCTCACGCTGATGCTCGCGCACAGTGTCACGGCCACCGTGCGCGAGCTGACCGGCGTCCCCGCGGCGGTGAAGTGGCCCAACGACGTCCTGATCCGCGAACGCAAGGTCTGCGGCATCCTCGCGTCCCTCGTACCCTCGCCCCCCGGTGCCGCACACCAAGGACCCACCGTGGTACTCGGCGCGGGCATCAACGTCCAGCAGGGCCACCTCCCGGTCCCCGGCGCCACGTCCCTGCGCCTCGAGACCGGGAACGACGCCGCTGTCCCCACCCGCAGCGCGGTGCTCACCGGGGTGCTCGCCCACTTCTCCCGCGCCCTCGACCGCGCGAGCGTGGACCCCGCCGCGCAACTCGGGCCGGGTGGGGAACTGCGACGGGAGCTCGAATCCGCTCTCGACACCCTGGGACGCCGCGTGCTCGTGCACCTGCCCGGGCGCAACGCGCCATTGCCCGCCACCGCCGTGGGACTGGGATCGTCCGGTCAGCTGCGCGTGCGCGACGACGACGGCCGCGAGCACGAGTACGGCGCGGGCGACGTCGTCCACGTGCGACCCGGCCCCCGCACCCCGGAGGACGCCGGACACGAGAACGAGAGGCCCCGATGACACGCTCGCGCCGCGCCCTGGACCTGGCACCGGGGGAGGACACGGTCGTGGCCACCCGCGCCCACCCCGTGAAACTCGTGGCCCCGGCGCTCGCCGCGTGGGCGATCGTGTTCGGTTATTCGGCCCTGCGCCGCGTCCTGGACCTCACGTGGCGGCCCACAGCCACCCCATGGACCACGCTGCACGCGTTCGTGGGGTGGCTGCTGCTCATTGCGGCATTGCTGCTCGCGTGGCGGTTCGTGCTCTCGCCCGCGTGGCGCTGGCTGCGCACGCGCTTCGTGCTGACCACCGCGCGGCTTGCCCTCGTGGGGCCCCCGGCGCGGGACGGTGCTGTGTTCCTGCCCCTGAACGAACTGCGCTCGGTGCGCGTCACGCGCGGGGCCACCCGGCCCGGCGAGGCCCGCGAGGGCCTGGACCGCGGCACCGTGCTCGCGGATTTCGGGGGCCTGGGCGGGCTCAAACTCGCCAGCTGCCCGCAACCGGCCCGCTTCGCCGCGTTGGTCCGCGAGTCCGCGGCGGACGCGGGCAACTACAGTGGTGGAGGCAACACGGCCGGACCGGGGTATCCCGGAACCCATATCGCCCAGCAAGGAGGACCGCGTGGCTGACGACCCCTCGGAGCACACGGACGGATACGTCACCGGGCCGCAGACCGAACAGCTCAACCTGAACGTGCACAATCCCGTGCAGTCCAACCTGTACGGGTCGGAGGAGTCCAAGGCGGCGGCGCGCCACCTCGACTCCCTGTTGTTGGGTTCGCAGCGTCACCTGCGGCGCCGGGAGGCCGCGCGTGAAGCGGGGCTGTCCACGGCGTCCGCCCGGAAGATCTGGCGTGCCCTGGGCTTCCCGAACCTCAGCGACGACGACGTCTACTTCACGGGCGAGGACGTCCGGGCCCTGCGGGTGGTCTCCAACCTCGTGCAGGAGGAGAAGCTCAGCGAGGAGGCCGCGCTGTCCCTGGCCCGCTCCGTGGCGCAACTGACCGACCGCATGGTCGTGTGGCAGATCGAGGCGCTCGTCGAGGACATGGTGGCCCACCGGGACATGACGGACGCCCAGGCACGGCGCGAACTGCTGCGCATGCTCCCGGAGATTCTCGAACCGCTCGAGAACCTGCTCGACTACGCGTGGCGCCGTCAGCTCTCCGCAGCCGTGCAACGACTGGCCATGCGCGGTGAACGCGCGGACGGGTCCACGGTGAGCCTCGGGATGACGGGCCCGGACGTGGGCTCCTCGTCCCTGCCGCTCGCGCGCGGCGTGGGGTTCGCGGACCTCGTCTCCTACACGTCCCTGTCCCGGCAGATGAACGAGCGCACCCTGGCCAACCTCGTGCAGCGCTTCGAGAAGCGGTGCGCGGAGGTGATCTCGATCGGCGGTGGCCGCGTGATCAAGACCATCGGCGACGAAGTGATGTTCCTGTCCGAGACCCCCGAGGGCGGGGCGCAGATCTCGCTCGCACTCGCCCGCGTGATCAAGAACGATCCCCTGTTGCCGCAGGCCCGCGTCGCGTTCGTGTGGGGGCGCGTGCTGCCGCGACTCGGTGATCTCTACGGGCCCACCGTGAACCTCGCGTCCCGGCTCGTGGCCCTCACGGAACCCGGGGGTGTCATGGTGGACGCCTCCACCGCCCGTGTACTCGACGGCGACGACCGGTTCGTGCTGACCCCGCAACCCACCCGCAACGTGCGCGGCTTCGGGGACGTGCGCCCCGTGTCGATCACCCAGGGCCACGGGCCCTTTCTGGAAGACGAGGTCGAATGACCGTTCCCCTGACCATCCGATCGGGCGGTGTCACCGATCGGGGACTGCGTCGTGAGACGAACGAGGACGCACTGATCGTCACGGACACCATGTGTGCCGTCGCGGACGGGATGGGCGGTCACGAGGCCGGTGAGGTGGCCAGCGCGCTGTGCGTGTCCACGCTGGGTGGCTCGGACCTGTTCTCGCTCGACGACTTCCGCGACTACGTGATCGTGGAACCGGCACCCGGATCGGACGTCGCCCGGTTCCGCGCGACGATCGACCGCCAGCTCAAGCTCGACCCGGACGTGCCCAACGAGGCACTGGAGGCCGTGCACCGGGTGCGCTCGGTGCTGTGGGAAGCGGACCAGGCCATCCAGGCCCAGTGCGGCACGCGCGCCGGGACCACGGTCACGGGTGCGTGGCTCGTGGAGATCGCCGGTACCTGGTTGTGGCTCGTGTTCAACGTGGGGGATTCGCGCACCTACCAGCTCGTAGGCCCGCCCGTGGGGGAGCCGCCCACGACCGAGACCGGACCCGTGGGCGTGACCCAGCTGACCGTGGACCACTCCGAGGTGCAGTACCTCGTCTCGATCGGCCAGCTCACCCCGGCCCAGGCGCTCGTGCACCCGCGGCGCAACGTCATCACGCGCGCCCTTGGCACGGGCCAGATCTGGGAACCGGACGTGATCGTGGTGCCCGCGGTGCCGGGGCAGCGGTTGCTCATGTGCTCCGACGGTCTCACGGGGGAACTCTCGCCCGCGCACATCGCCCGCGTCCTGCACTCGGTCCCGCACCCCAAGGAGGCCGCAGACGTCCTGGTCCAGGCCGCGCTGCGCACTGGTGGCCGAGACAATGTCACGCTTGTGGTCGCGGACGTGCTGCGCGCGGACGACCCCCGCGCCAACACCACGTCCATCCCCAGGATCCGCTGAGTTCACGTCTCGGGCATCGCGCGGCCGGTGCCTGGGCACGCGAACGGGCCCCGAGCGGCGTCGTGATGGACCACGCCGCTCGGGCCCGTTGCGTGCGCGCCTCAACCCGAGCGTTTCGTTCGCAATGAAACGGTCGGGGCACGGCTCACGCGGACGCGGAACCCCCGCGCGAGCCGGCCGGGTCAGGCGTGGTGGCCGCGCGTCTGGGCGCCCGGGTCCTTGGCGGGCTTGGGCTCCTTGACGGGGGCCTTGCCGCTCGCGCGCAACCGGCGGTAGTAGCCCGCGGCCTCCTCCTGGCGCTCGGCCTCCACCGTGCCGCCGATCTCAGCGCGCAGCAGCTCGGGCGAGAGCCCGAACGCGTCCACCAGCTCCAGGGAGTAGGGGCGCAGGCGCGCAATGAGGCGGTTGATGTAGGACTCCAGAGCGCGGCCGCGGCGCATCGAGAGCCGACCGTAGGAGAGGTACCACGCGAGGTCCTGCTCGATCAGGTGCAGGCCGAAGAGGTCCCGCAGCCACGTGAGCACGCGCTTGGTGTCCGGGTCCTCGATCTTCTCGAGACCAGCGGTGAACGCCTCCCACTGCAGCAGCTGGGCGTGGGAGCGGGCGGCCTCGAGCAGCCGGTTCTGGTTGTCGTTGAACGCTTTTGCCTGCTCGGTGCGGGACTTGCGGGAGACGGCCCGCAGCTCGTCCGCGATGTCGCCGATCATGGTCTGCACCCGGTCGGTGAGCAGCGCGCGCTGGGCCGCGGGATCGCGCAGGGCGTTGACGGACTTGCGGGAGTCCCCGGTGTCCGAGAACGCCTGGGTCAGCTTGCGCAACCCGGAGCGGTTGAAGCCGGCCTCGGTGGCGCGGTCCGCCACGTAGCGGGCCATCACGCCCACGTCCGCGTTCTTGAACTCCGCGGAGTAGTCGTTGAGCAGGCGCTTGGCCACGAGCTGGAGCAGGATGGTGTTGTCACCCTCGAAGGTCACGTACACGTCCAGGTCCGCGCGCAGCTCCACGAGGCGGTTCTTGGCCATGAAGCCCGCACCGCCGCACGCCTCGCGGCACTCCTGCAGCGTGTCAAGGGCGCTCCACGTGGACATCGGCTTGAACGCCGCGGCCAGGGTCTCGAGCTCCTGGCGGTTGCCGTCGGACTCATCCTCGCCGGAGAACACCTCGTGGAACTTGTCGAGCAGCTGCTGGTGCGCGAAGGTCATCGCGTAGGTCTCGGCGATCCGCGGGATCAGCCGGCGCTGGTGGCGCTGGTAGTCCAGCAGCGTCTGCTCCTGGATGTCCGAGTCCGTGGTGAACTGCCGGCGCTGCTCGGCGTAGCGCACCGCGATGCTCAGCGCGGCCTGGTTCGCGATCGTCGCGGCGCCGTCGAGGGACACGCGGCCCTGCACCAGCGTGCCGATCATGGTGAAGAAGCGCCGGCCCGGGGACGGGATGGGGGAGGAGTAGACGCCGTTCTCGTCCACGTCCCCGTACTTGTTGAGCAGGTTGGTGCGGGGCACGCGCACGTGGTCGAAGTGCAGTCGGCCGTTGTCGATGCCGTTGAGCCCGCCCTTGCGGCCGTCGTCCTCGCCGCCCACGCCCGGCAGGAACTCGCCGTTCTCGTCCCGCAGGGGCACGTAGAGGCAGTGCACACCGTGGTTGGTGCCGTTGACGATGAGCTGCGCGAACACGGTGGCCGCGCGGCCGTGCACCGCGGCGTTGCCGAGGTAGTCCTTCCACGCGGCCTTGAACGGCGTGTGGATCTCGAACTCGTCCGTCTCCGCGACGTACGTGGCGGTGGTGCCGATCGAGGCGACGTCAGAACCGTGGCCGATCTCCGTCATGGCGAACGCACCGGGCATGCTGAGGTCCAGGATGGAGGGGAGCCACTTCTTGTGGTGCTCCTCGGTGCCCAGGTTCAGCACGGCGGAGCCGAACAGGCCCCACTGCACACCGGACTTGATCTGCAGGGACGGGTCCGCGAGCACGAGCTCCTCGAACGCGGAGAGGTTGGCGCCGGGGCTCATGGCCCCGCCCACGCTCTCGGGCATGCCCAGGTACTGGGGCCCGGCATCCGCGAGCAGCTTGAGCTGCTCGAACGTGACGTTGCGCTGGTCCGCAAAGGACTGGTCGTACTGGGACTGGAAGCGGGGATCCTTCGCCCGCTCGCGTGCCGCCTTGCGTGCTTCGGGCCAGCGCCCCAGCAGGATGGCGCCGAGCTCGGCGGTGTTGATCCCGGACGGGGTGGTGGCACCGTCCTCGGGCAGGTCTTCGATGCGGTCGGTATTGGGAACTGTTCCGCTGACCGAGGTAATGGACATCATGACTCCTGACGGTTCTCTGGGACGGGTGGTTTACCCGTCGTCCTGATGGGGGAAGTTGGTGGTGCGGATTCACTGCCGGTCACGGGGCGCAGGCCCTCCACGGCCCACGTGGTGATGATCCGACTCATGGTGTGGCGATCCGGTTTCGCGGTATCGCCGCCGAGTTCGAGCCAGGCCTCACCCGCACCGCGGACCATGCCCACGGTGGAAGCGGCCCAGCACTTCAGGACCCCCTCGGGCGTGGCCCGGCTGCCGTGGTGGCGCATGTGTTGCTCCATGAGCAGGTCCCTTACGGAATCCACGAAGCGTTCGATCGTGGAACCCCGTTCCGTGGGTGCGGTCACCACGAAGCGGTAGACCTCACCGGAGGCCGCCACGGACTTGAGGTACTCGGAGACGAGGGCGTGGATCATGGCGGCGAACGTGTCCGCTTCGCTGGCCGCGGCCACCATGCGTCGACGCATCCGGGTCACGAAGTACTCACCCACCGCGGCCTGCACGCCGGCCTTGTCCTTGAAGTAGCGGTAGAAGACGGACTTGGAGGTCCCGCACGCCGTGGCGATCTCCTCCATGGACAGCGCAGCACCGTTCGCGGCCACGGCGTCGCGCGCGGCCGTGATCAGTTCGATCCGCCGCACGGCGCGGTGCCGCTGCCAACGCGAGCTCCTGCCGTCCACGGGGTGGGTGACCTGTTTCACGATACCGAGAGTATCAGCTATTCTGGATCCCGAGTGATCCAGATCGCATAAATTCCCCGAAAGGAACTACGCATGAGCGAGAACACGCAGAACACGGCACCGTCCACCCCGGCCACCGGAACCGGTTCCGAAGCCGCCAAGCGAGTTGCGGCCCCGGCCGCCTCCTCCGCGCCGCAGGGCGGAGCGACGGGAGCCCGCGCCGTCGTCGTGGCGGGCAACCGCATCCCCTTCTCCCGCGCGGGCGGGCCGTACGCGAACGCGTCCAACCAGGACATGCTGACCGCCGCGATCGACGGGCTCGTGGCCCGGACCGGGATCGCGGGCGAACGCCTGGGCGCCGTGGCGGCCGGTGCCGTGATCAAGCACTCCCGGGACTTCAACCTCACGCGCGAGTCCGTGCTGGGCTCCGCGCTGGACCCCGCGACCCCGGCATACGACGTCCAGATGGCGTGCACCACGGGCATGGAGACCGTGAGCTCGATCGCCAACAAGATCCGGCTGGGCCAGATCCGGGCCGGGATCGCTGGTGGTGTGGACTCGTCCTCGGACGCTCCCATCGCCGTGAGCGAGGGGCTGCGCCGCGCGCTGCTCAAGCTGCAGCGCGCCAAGACCACTGCCCAGAAGCTCAAGGCGTTCAAGGACCTGCGTCCGGGCGACCTCGCGCCGTCGGTGCCCTCGTCCGGTGAGCCGCGCACGGGCCTGAGCATGGGTGAGCACCAGGCGCTGACCACCCAGAAGTGGGGCATCACACGCGAGGCCCAGGACGAGTTGGCCGCGGCCTCCCACCAGCACCTGGCCGCCGCGTACGAGCGGGGCTTCTTCGACGACCTCGTGACCCCGTTCAAGGGTCTGACCAAGGACAACAACATGCGCCCGGACTCCACCGTGGAGAAGCTGGGCGGGCTGAACCCGGTGTTCGGCAAGAAGCTCTCCGGTGAGGCCACCATGACGGCCGGCAACTCCACGCCGCTCACGGACGGTGCCTCCGCGGTGCTCATCTCGTCCGAGGAGTGGGCCGGTGAGCACCACCTGACCCCACTCGCCGAGGTCGTGGACAGCGAGGCCGCCGCGGTGGACTTCGTGACCGGCAACGAGGGCCTGCTCATGGCCCCGGCCTACGCCGTGCCGCGTCTGCTGGCCCGCCACGGCCTCACGCTGCAGGAGCTGGACCTCGTGGAGATCCACGAGGCGTTCGCCTCCACCGTGCTGTCGATCCTTGCCGCATGGGAGTCCCCGGAGTTCTGCAAGGACCGCCTGGGCCTGGACGCGCCCCTGGGTTCGGTGGACCGCGCCAAGCTCAACGTCAACGGGTCCTCACTCGCCACTGGGCACCCCTTCGCCGCCACGGGTGGTCGCATCGTTGCCTCCACCGCCAAGGAACTGGCCGCACGTGCCAAGGAGACGGGCAAGCCGCAGACAGCGCTGATCTCGGTGTGCGCCGCCGGTGGTCAGGGTGTGGCCATGCTGCTGCGCTCGGTCTAAGCGAGTTCACGGCCACGGCGAGACACCACGATTTCTGGGAGAGGACACAAGTGACGGACACATATCTGGACATGGTCAATTCGGGGCTGGGCAAGCAGCTCGCGGGCAAATTGGGCCTCCCGCGCCCGGTTACGCTGCGCCGGTTCACCGCGGACGGGGACTTCCCGAGCGGCTCCGTGCTCGTGCTCGGCCGGGGTGCGGCGGGCGACGCCGCGTCGTCGGCCCTGCTCGGCTGGGACCTGGACGTGCGCCGGCACGCTCAGGACGTGGACCGGGTGGGTGCGGTGGTGATCGACTACACGGAGGTCGACAGCCCCGCCGATCTCGCGGACGCCGCCCTCGAGCTGGCCTCGGCCGTGCGCAAGCTGCGCCCGGGCGGGCGGGTCATCACGCTGTCGCGACCGGCGCCCGGGATCGGGACCGGAGCGGCGTCGGGCACGCTGCCCGGCGCGCGGCAGTTGACCCCGTCGCAGGCCGCGGCGCGCCAGGGTGTCGTGGGCATGCTGCGCTCGATCGCCCAGGAGATGCGCGGCGGCGTGACCGCCAACGGCGTCCTGCTCGCGGACGACGTCGCTGCGGACGCTCCCGGTGTCACGGGCGCCCTGCGCTTCTTCCTCTCGGGCCGCAGCGCGTACGTGGACGGGCAGTTCCTGACCGTGGGTGACGACCGCGGGGACGCGGACGTGGACTGGGTGCACCCCGTCGCGGGCAAGGTCGCAGTGGTCACGGGTGCCGCACGCGGGATCGGCGCGCAGGTCACGCGTACGCTCGCGGCCTCGGGTGCCACGGTCATCCCCGTGGACGTGCCCGCCGCCGGTGACGCGCTGAGCAAGCTCGCCAACGAACTGCGCGTGCCCGCGTTGCAGCTGGACGTCACGGACCCGCAGGCCGGACAGAAGATCCTGGACCTCGCGGTGTCCCGGTACGGCCGGCTGGACCTCGTGGTGCACAACGCGGGCATCACGCGGGACAAGATGCTTGCCAACATGGACCAGGCCAAGTGGGATTCCGTGATCGCGGTTAACATCGAATCGCAGTTGCGGATCACCGAGACCCTGCTCGCCTCCGATCAGCTGGGCCCGGCGCCGCGCATCGTGTGCCTCGCGTCCACGAGCGGCGTGGCGGGTAACCGCGGTCAGACCAACTACGCCGCCTCCAAGGCCGGGGTGATCGGTGCGGTGGCCGCCACGGCACCGCTGATCGCGGAGAAGGGCGGGACCATCAACGCCGTGGCTCCCGGGTTCATCGAGTCGGACATGACGGCCAAGATCCCGGCGGCCCGCCGCCAGATCTCCCGCCGGTTGAACTCCCTGCAGCAGGGCGGCACGCCGGAGGACGTGGCACAGGCCATCACGTTCCTGCTCTCGGACGCCGCCGGTGGGATCAACGGTCAGACGTTGCGCGTGTGCGGCCAGAGCCTCGTGGGAGCATGATCGCATGAGCACTCCTGACCCGGTCCTGCCCACCGTTCCCTCCGACTACGAACTCGTCCAGCCGGCGGGTTCGGTGAAGCTGCCCGCGCTGTACGCGTCCGCGGGGGCGCGCGCGGCGTCGTCGGCGGCTTCCGACGCCGCCGCTGCGGCCACGCACAAGGTGCTCCCGGCTCTGCGCGACTCGCCCGTGGGGCGCGTGCTGCCCGGCGCGCTGCGTAAGCCCCGCACGGAACGCGTGGGGGCTGCCCTGCAGGTGCCGCGCGTGGCCCACGTCGTGGAGGACGTTAGCGCGGAACCCGAGTGGCACGAGAAGTTCTGCCGCGTGGTGCACGCAAGCACGCATCCCGTGGCCCCGGGGTCGCAGCACACCACGGTGTTCTCGGGTGCGCTGCACGCGCTCGCGTTCCCCGTGGCCATGTCGGTGCTCACGCGCAAGGACTTCCCCCTGCCCGTGCTGGGCATGGTGCACCTGAGCAACACCATCCGCCACGTCACGGACGTGGCCGTGGGGGAGCGGCTCACCGCCACGGCGTGGACCGAGAATTTGGGCACCCACCGGTCCGGGACCACGGTGGACGCCGTGGTGACACTGTCCCGCGAGGGCGGGTCCGTGGTCTGGGCCGGGCGCTCCACGTACCTGGCCAAGGGCGTGCACACCGCGATCGCGGACGAGGGCGCGCGCGTTCCCGAGGAGTCCTCCCACGAGCGCGCACCGTTTGATCCGCCGCAGCAGACCGCGCAGTGGGTCCTGGGCGCCGGGACCGGGCGGGACTACGCGGCGGTCAGCGGCGACTACAACCCCATCCACCTCTCCGACCCGTCCGCCAAGGCGCTCGGGATGAAAGGGGCGATCGCGCACGGGATGTACACGGCCTCGCGTGCGCTGGCGCTGACCGGCGTGCCCGCGGAGGTCCCCTTCGCGTGGTCCGTGGACTTCGCCGTCCCGGTGCAGCTGCCAACTACGGTGGCGGTCTCGGTGGACGACGACGGTCGGGGCGCCCACTGGCGCGGTTCCCGCGTCCTCGTGTGGGACCCCAAGCGGCAACGCCCACACGCGGAGGTCACGGTCACGGCCCTGTGACCGCTCGCTGATCCGCCTGACGAACACCCCCGGGACCGAGGTTCCGGGGGTGTTCGTGTCTGTCGGTGGGGTGGGACACAATGGGGGGCGTGAGCACAGACAACGCGCGGCGGGCCACGGACGCCACGGGCCAGAGCCTCAATCCGGACGAGCCCAGCGAGACACTGCGGGAGGAGTACGCCGATCTCGCGGACCGCGTCCGCGAAGCACGCACGGCGTACTACGTCCACGACCAACCCGTCATGTCGGACGCCGAGTACGACCGGTTGTACCGCTCCCTCGAGGAGTTCGAGGCCCTGCATCCCGAACTCAAGGCGAACGATTCCCCCACGCAGGAGGTGGGCGGTGACGTTTCCGCGGCGTTCAGCGCCGTGAAGCACCTCGAGAAGATGTACTCGCTCGAGGACGTCTTCTCCACGGACGAGCTCATGGCGTGGTTGACCCGCGCCCAGCAGCAGGTCGAGCAGTTGCCGGGTGCGCCCACCGTGGCGTGGTTGAGCGAGGTCAAGATCGACGGCCTGGCCGTGAACCTGCTGTACCGCAACGGTGTGCTTGTCCGGGCCGCCACGCGCGGGGACGGCACCACGGGTGAGGACATCACCCACAACGTGGCCACCATCAAGACCATCCCGCAGCGGCTGACCGGTGAGGACTTCCCCGAAGAGGTCGAGATCCGCGGCGAGGTGTTCATCTCATCCAAGGATTTCCGCGCCCTCAACGAGGCCATCGTGGAAGAAGGCCGTGCGCCGTTCGCGAACCCCCGTAACGCCGCGGCGGGGTCCCTGCGCCAGAAGGACCCGCAGGTCACCGCGCGACGGCCGCTGTCCATGTTCGTGCACGGCATCGGGTTCTCCCGCGGTTTCGAGCTGGAGACGCAGTCGCAGGCGTACGACGTCCTGCGGGACTGGGGACTGCCCGTGAGCCCGTACTCCCGGGTCCTGGACTCGATGGAGAAGGTGCTCGAGTTCATCGCCGAGTACGGCGAGAAGCGTCACAGCCTGCTGCACGAGATCGACGGCATCGTGATCAAGGTGGACGACCGCCGCACGCAGTTCCGGCTCGGCTACACCTCCCGCGTCCCCCGGTGGGCCGTGGCGTACAAGTACCCGCCGGAGGAGGTCAATACGAAACTCGTGGACATCCTGGTCAACGTGGGTCGTACCGGTCGCGTCACGCCCTTCGGGCTCATGGACCCGGTGCGCGTGGCGGGTTCCACCGTGGAGATGGCCACCCTGCACAACCAGGACGTGGTCAAGGCCAAGGGCGTGCTCATCGGGGACACCGTGGTGCTGCGCAAGGCCGGTGACGTCATCCCGGAGATCGTGGGGCCCGTCGTCGCACTGCGGGACGGCACGGAGCGGGAATTCGTGATGCCCACCGAGTGCCCGTCGTGCGGCACGCCCCTGCGTCCCGCCAAGGAGGGGGACGTGGACATCCGCTGCCCCAATGCGGAGACGTGCCCGTCCCAGCTCAAGGAGCGCGTCAACCACGCGGCGAGTCGCGGGGCCTTCGACATCGAGGCACTGGGCGAGGAAGCGGCCAAGGCCCTGACCCAACCTGTTCCCCAGGACGCACCGGACGGCACCGAGTTCTCCGTGCCCCCGCTGCGCAACGAGGCCGGGTTGTTCGATCTCACGCCGGAGGACCTCAAGGAGGTGAAGGTGTGGCGGGACTCCCGGCGCACCGTCACGGACAAGGAGACGGGGGAGAAGACCCAGCGGGTCACCCCCGAACTCGTCCCGTACTTCTGGACCAAGCCCACCAAGAACAAGCCGAGCGTGCCCTCCAAGACCACGGAGATCATGTTCCAGCAGATGGAACAGGCCAAGGACACCGACCTGTGGCGGATCCTCGTGGCGCTGTCCATCCGCCACGTGGGTCCCACGGCCGCGCGCTCGCTGGCCACGTCCCTGCGCAGCATGGACGCGATCCGCTCGGCGGACCTGGACACGCTCGCGGGCACGGACGGGGTGGGCCCCGTCATCGCGCAGGCCGTCATCGAGTTCTTCGAGGAGCCGTGGCGGTGTGAGGTCGTGGACCGCTGGGCCGCCGCGGGTGTGCGCATGGAGGAAGAGGTGGACGAGTCCACCCCCCGCACACTTGAGGGAGTCACCGTGGTGGTCACGGGATCGCTCGAGGCCTACAGCCGGGACTCCGCGAAGGAGGCCATCCTAAAACGCGGCGGCAAGGCGTCCGGGTCGGTGTCCAGGAAGACGGCGTTCCTGGTGGCTGGCGAGAACGCGGGTTCCAAGCTCGACAAGGCGGAGTCCCTCGGGGTTCCCGTGCTGGACGAGGCCGGTTTCGAGCGCTTGCTCGCGCAGGGCCCGTCGGCGTTCCACGACGCCGCTGCCGCACCGGGAGCTTCCTCGGCCGAGGACGCCCAGGACGGTGACCCGGAGGCCTCGGCCCCGGACGTGGCCGAGTCGGATGGCCAGGGCGCCGCGGCTGACGCCCCGGATGCCGCTGCATCCCACGACAACGCGGGGAAGTGAGACGCGAGATGGCGGATGCACTGGAAGGGTTGGGTCCGGGGTCGGACGAACTGCAGGAGCTGTTGGAGGTCGCGCTGCGCGCCGCACAGGCCGGGGCCGATGTCCTGAGCGGTCGTGACAGCGCCGAGTTCCACGCACAGACCAAGTCCTCGGACGGCGACTGGGTGACGTCCTTCGACGTCGCCGCGGAGGAGGCTGTGAGTGCCGTCCTGCGCCGTGAACGGCCCCGGGACGCCATCACGGGGGAGGAATCGGGAACGTACGTGCCCGAGCACCGCAGCCCCGTGCGGTGGTCGGTGGACCCGCTGGACGGGACCACCAACTTCATCCGGGACATCGTGTACTACGCCACCTCCGTGGCCGCGTGCGACGAGCACGGGAACTGGCTCGTAGGGGTCGTGAACGCCCCCGCTCTCGGGCGGATCTATTACGGCGTCGCAGGCCTGGGTGCGTGGGTCCGGCGGGACGGACGGGACACGAGGCTCACGGGTCCGGTCCCCGGCCGCCGGGGCGCGCTCTACGGCACGGGTTTCTCGTACGACCCCGCCGTGCGGCGTGAGCAATTCGGCTCGTTCCTGGACATCATGGAGAACTTCTCGGACATGCGGCGCCTGGGAGCGGCCTCCCTGGATCTCTGCATGGTGGCCGACGGCACCCTGGACGGTTACTCCGAACGTGGACTGCACGAGCACGACTGGGCGGCCGGCGCATTGATCGCCCACGAGGCCGGGGCGGTGGTGCAGCGCCCCGATCTGCCCGTTCCACCGGCGCTGAGTGAGCAAGAACACTCAGCGGGCAGTGCGATCGCGAACGCATACGAAAAGACCCGCGTGACCAGTGTGATCGCGGCCTGGGCCCCGCGCTGAGTAGTGGTAATCACACCGTTATCGGTTGGCAATCACACCGTTATGCGAGCCGGGAACCCGGGTCGGGTTGACCCGTTCGTCGCGGGTGGCCTAGCGTGGCCGGAGTTGATCGGCCGTGGTGGCCGTGATACGTGTCCGCGACTGGGGGTGTCCCCAGAAACGGGATAACGAAAAAGTAACTTTCTGCTTGGCAACGCCCGGAACGTTACGTTATCGTTATTATCAACTTCCTCAGCGGACTTTCGTGAGCGGAAGTTCGCTTCCGGGCCCGCTCGATCCGTGGCTCGGCTTGTGCTGGATGTTGCCGCAACACCGTACGTCGTCTGTATGGCAGCATTCCGTAGTTTCTACCCCTAACACCAACTGTCAAGGGTGGACGACGGCGCGAAGACACCCAGGGATGGGAACGAGCGTAGGTGGCCTTACGGAGCATAATGAAGACTTCAACCGCGATTCGCCGTGGTGCCGCTGCTGTCCTGATGGGCGGCGTGGCCGTGGGCGCCTTCGCCGTTCCCGCCAACGCCGCTCCCGTCTCCACGTGGGACGCCCTGGCTCAGTGCGAGTCCGGTGGCAACTGGGGCACCAACACCGGTAACGGTTTCTCCGGCGGTCTGCAGTTCACCCCGAGCACCTGGGCTGCCTTCGGCGGCACCGGTTCCGCTCAGGGGGCTTCCAAGGGGGAGCAGATCCGCGTGGCCGAGAACGTCCTGCAGGGTCAGGGCTGGGGCGCATGGCCCGCTTGCTCCGCCAAGCTCGGCCTGTCCGGCAACGGTGGGGGCGTCGCCTCCGCCGCCTCGGTGAGCACCCAGGCGTCCTCCGTGAAGCAGGCTGCCCCGGTGCAGCAGGCTGCTCCCGCTCCGGTCCAGCAGGCCGCGCCCGTGAAGCAGGCTGCCCCCGTGCAGCAGGCCGCTCCGGTTCAGCAGGCTGCCCCCGTGGCCCAGGCTCCGGCCGTGACCTACTCCGCTCCCGCGGCTCCCGTGCAGCAGGCCGCTCCCGCCGCCGGCACCTACACCGTGCAGGCCGGGGACACCCTGGGCACCATCGCCAACAAGCTGGGTGTCAACGGTGGCTGGCAGGCCCTGTTCGCCGCCAACTCCGGCACCGTGGCGGACGCCAACCTGATCTTCCCGGGCCAGGTTCTGAACATCCCCGCCTGATCCAGGCACTCATCGCTCGCGATGACCGGGTGATGCGGTGGACCGAGGTCCGCCGCTGACCCCTCGAAGCCCCGCCCCGCACCGATCCCGGTGTGGGGCGGGGCTTCGTCATACCCGGAACCGGTCCGGATCCCACGGTGTGGGCTTCACGCCACGGCATCCTGCGGGGCCCCGATTGCCGAGCCGGAGGATTCCTCTCCGGCTTCCGGGATGCGACCTGTGGGGTGCCACAATGAGGTCATGACGACTGAGATCGCGATCATTGGAGCAGGCATCGCCGGATTGTCCGCGGCCTCGGAGCTGGCGGAACACCGGGGGACTGGCGAGGGAATCCTCGTGGTGGAGGCGGAACGGGACGCGGCCATGCACACGTCCTCCCGGTCCGCGCAGCAACTGATCCCGAGCTACGGTCCGGAACCGGTGCTCGAGCTCACCCGCTGGAGCATTGCCCGGTTGCTCGAAGCTGGCAACTATCTGGCGGCGCCGCTCGCGTGGCCCAGCTCGTTCGTCGTCGCCGGCTCGCCCGAGGACGTGGCCGCCATGACTGTTCCCGGGCTGCGTACCCTTGAGGGCGCCGAACTGTTCGAGCTGTGCCCCGAACTGCGGGTAAACCCGCAGCGCTTCCGGACCGCCGCTGTGGACGAGTCCGCCGTGCGCACGGATGCCACCGCCCTCGTGGCATGGCATCGCGAGCGAGCGCTGGCGGCCGGCGTCGAGATCCGGACGAACAGCCGCGTGACCGATGCCAGGCGGGCCGGGGACCTGTGGGAGCTGACCCTCGACGCCGCCCCGCCGAAGACCGTGCGTGCCGCCACGGTCGTCAATGCCGCGGGTGCGTGGGCGGACGAGGTGGGAGCGCTGTTCGGCGCGGCGCCCCAAGGATTACGGCCTCTGCGGCGCACGGCGGCCCTCGTGACCTTGGCCGAGCCCATGCCGCCGGAACACCCCATGGTCGACGATGCCGCCGAGGACTGGTACTACCGCCCCGACGCCGTGGGCGCCATGATCTCGCTCGGGGAGGCCGAAGCCAGCGAACCGTGCGATGCCCAACCGCACGAGGGCGCCGTCGCCGGGCTGATCGCCACGATCGAGCGGGAGACCAGCCTGCGGATCACGGGCGTGGTCAAGGCGTGGACCGGGCTGCGCACGGAGCGTCCGAGCGACGTCCCCGTGTGCGGCTGGGACCCGGTGGCACCGGGGATGTTCTGGCTCGCGGGCCAGGGCGGGTACGGGTTCCAGACGAGTTCGGCACTCGCCAGGGCCGCCGCGGAACTGGTGCTGCGCGGTGAGGTAGGGGACTGGCTCAGCCCCGCCACTCGCGATGCTCTGGCCCCGGACGGCTCCCCCGATCAGTCCGCGACCCCCAGGTAGCGCGCGAGCCACGCGTACTCCCAGGCCGTGTCCTTCCACTGCGAATAGCGCCCGGACGCGCCACCGTGGCCGCCCGCCATCTCACAGCGCAGCACCACGGTCTCCGGGTGCCGGGCACGAGTGCGCAGGGCGGCGACCCACTTGGCCGGTTCCACGTACAGCACGCGGGTGTCGTTGAGGCTCGTGACCGCCAGGACGGGCGGGTAGTCCGCGTCCCGGAGGTTCTCGTAGGGGGAGTACGAACGCATGTACTCGTAGACCTCGGCCGAGTCCACGGGGTTGCCCCACTCCTCCCACTCGAGGGCGGTGAGCGGTAGCTCGGGCATGAGCATGGACGTCAGCGGGTCCACGAACGGGACCGCCGCGAGCGCCGCACAGTACAGCTCGGGCGCGAGGTTGAGCACGGCTCCCACGAGCAGGCCGCCGGCCGAGCCACCCATCACGGCGATCCGCTGGGCGTCCACGTCCGGGCGGGTGGCGAGGTGGCGGGTGACGGCCACGTAGTCGGTGAACGTGTTGGTCTTGGTGTCCTTCTTACCGTTCTCGTACCACCCGCGACCGAGTTCGCCACCGCCGCGCACGTGCGCGACCGCCCAGATCACGCCCCGGTCCAGCAGCGACAACCGGGACACGGAGAAGCCGGGGTCCGTGCTGATCTCGTAGGACCCGTAGGCGTACTGGAGTACGGGTGCGGGGCGGGTGGGGTCCAGGTCCGCGCGGCGCACGATGCTCACGGGGATCCGGGTCCCGTCCTCGGTCACGGCCCAGTCCCGTTCCACGGTGTAGTCCTGGCTGCGGTACCCGCCCAGTACGGTGGCCTCGCGCCGCAGGACGGGCTCGCCCACGCCGTACTCGTTCGTCCCGGACTCGCCGGGTTCGGCCGTGGGGATGTCGTAGACGCGCGGCGGCGTCACGAAGGACGTGTAGGACACCCGCACCACGGGGTTCTCGTACTCCGCGGAGAGCACGCCACTCGTGTAGAGCTCCTCGTCGAACGCGGCCTCGGCCCCGTCCAGCAGCGACGACGACGCCGCACCGGCCGCCGCGCTCGACGCCGCGGCGTCGTCCGAGTCCGCAAGGCGTCCTGAGCCCGTGTCCGATGTCGAGGGCACGGCCTCGCGTGGGCCCGCAACGATCTCGTCCACCGCGCGGCGCGGGATCAGGCGGACCCGGGGCGTGGTGTCCGCGCGCAGGGCCACGACCAGGTGGGTGGCGGTGGGAACACAGGACTCGATCCGCACGTCCTCCGATGCCGGGATGACATCCGTGAGCTCGAGGTCCGCGAGGGCACGGCCCGCGTGCCCGAGCGGCATGAGGCTCACCCGGCCGTTGGGGGCGTGCGCGTCGTGGGTCAGGAGCACGTAGTCCTGGCCGGCCACCGTGAGGGGTTCCACCTCGTAGAGCACCCGGTCCTCGCGCGAGATCATGACGCGCCAGGGCAGGGAAGCCGGCCCAGCGGTGTAGTCGGACGCATCGGCGACCGGCTCATCCGTGGGGGAGCCGGCCAGCTCGGTCAACGGCAGGATCCGGTACTCGCTGTACTCCGAGCAGGACGAGGACAGCATGAGCCACTGCTTGTCCGCAGAGAGCTCGGCCCCGAGCCACAGACCGGGGTCGTCCTCCTGGAACAGCAGCTCGTCGGACGATGCGTCTTGGCCGATGACGTGCCGGTACACGCGCCACGGCCGCCAGGACTCGTCCACGACGATGTAGATCAGCTGGGAGGCGTCCGGTGTGAGAAACGCGCCGTACGAGGTCTGCTCGATCCGGTCCGCGAGAAGTTGTCCCGTAGCGAGATCCTTGACCTGGATCGTGAACCGTTCGTCACCTGCGGTGTCCTCGGACCAGGCCAACCTGGAGCCGTCCTCCGACACGCTGAAGGCGCCCAGCGCGTAGAAGTCGTGCTCCTGGGATGCGGCGTTAGCGTCCAGGAGGGTTTGTTCGCCGTCCAGTGCGGTGCCCGGTTCCACGGTGGGCGGTGTCCACTGCGCGGGGTCGGTGACCGGGACGCGGCAGAAGATCTGGTGGGCGCCGCCCTCGACCGTGCGCGTGAAGTACCACCAGTCCCCGCGACGCGACGGCACGGACAGGTCCGTCTCGAGCGTGCGGTCCTTGATCTCCCCGTAGATCCGCTCGCGCAGGGGCGCCAGATCCTCGGTCGTGGCCTCCGCGTAGGCGTTCTCGGCGTCCAGGTGCGAGCGCACCTCGGGGGAGTCCTTGTCCCGGAGCCACTCGTAGGGATCGGCGAAGGTGTGCCTGTGGAACGTGCGTTCCACCGGGCGGCTCGGGGCCACGGGATAGGACGGCTGCTCGGAAGTCATGCCCACAGTCTAGGGACGGGTGGGGACGCGCAGACGTGGTCCCGCTCGCGAGCGGCCACAATGGTCCCGTGCAGACTCCCACCCCTTCGCAGCGCGGCATGTCGCGCGCCGACACGTGGCTTCAGATCGTCCTGGTGCTCGGCGTGTCCCTCGGGACGTCCGCGGTCTACGCCGTGCTGGATCTGGCCGAGGTGCTCATGCGGTCCTCGCTGGCCGACACCACGACGACGCTCAACCGGCCCCTGAGCAGCGTCCCCCTGATCGACGCGTTGCGTCAGCTCACGGGCATCGGCTTCGCGCTCGTCCCCGTGCTGCTGGCCCTGTACCTCATGGCCGGGGTGGCGCGGGGGATCCCCGGCGTGCTGTGCAGGATCGGGGTGGATGGGCGCAGACCCGTGTGGGACACGCTGTGGGGAATGGGCCTGTTCGCGGTGATGGGCGGCGGCACCCTGGTGCTCTATCAGGTGGGCCGGTCCCTGGAGATCACCGCGCAGATCACCACATCCACCATGGAGCAGACCTGGTGGGCGGTTTCTTTGCTCGTGCTCTCCGCGCTGCGCCACTCGATCGTGGAAGAGATGATCGTGGTGGCGTTCCTGTGCGAGCGCTTGCGATCCCTCGGATGGTCGTGGTGGCTCGTGGCGGTGGCCTCCGCGGTGGTGCGGGCCAGCTATCACCTGTACCAGGGGTTCGGACCCACGCTCGGGAACCTGGTCATGGGACTCGTGTTCGTGTGGCTCTACCGCCGCGGCGGTCGACTCATGCCGCTGCTGATCGCCCACGCCCTCCTGGACACCGTGGGCTTCCTGGCCCCGCAACTGCTCGCGGGCTGATGCCGGAGACCGGTGGAGCGGCGTCGTCGGCCGCACCGAAGGGAACCAGATCAAATGGTGACGGTGCCGTCCGGGGTGTCGAACGAGACGGCCATGACCCCGGGGGTGCCGTTGGGGGCGCACCAGGTGACGTCCAGCGAGCCCAGGACGTCCTCCACGGGACCGCCGAGCCACTCCGTGACGCGGTCGGGGGAGCCGGCGATCTCCATCCCGCTCAACCGGACGTCCGTGATCCGCGCCTGGGACGGGTGCATCTCGTCCTCGGAATCGAAGTGCACCATGAACGGCAACTGCGGGTCGGAGATCAAACCCTTCACGCCGATCTGATGCCATTCGAGCTGCCGACCGTCGGGGAACAACCGGCCACCGGGCACGGAGGGGCGGCCCAGCTTGGCCTCGAAGGGCGCGAGGTCGGGGACCTCCACGACCCAGCCGAGCCAGCCGCCGCCGGCGTCGGAACGGGCACGGACGGCCTGACCGAACGGCGCCTTCTCCGCGGCGGGGTGCTCGAGCACCGTGACGACCTCCACGTACTGGTGGTCGGTGAGCGGCAGGATCATGTTCCGGGTGCCGAAACGGGGGTGCACACCGCCCTTGACCGGTTCGATCCCCAACCGGTTCGCGATGCGTTCGGTGGTGGCCTCGAGGCCGTCGGGCTGAGCCGCGAAGGAAACGTGATCCAAGTTCATGACGCCATGGTGGCACCGGCCACACGGGCCACCAAATCGAGCGCGAGCCCGGCGAGTGTGTGACCTGCGCCGCCCGGTCCGGTGGGCAGGGCCGGCTCTCCGCACCTCCCGAGACCTGACATCGGGACGGCTGATCCGGGCGGGGACTGTGTTGGTCCAGGTCAACGAGACGCGCGTCTCAGAGGCTGGAGTCCGCAGCATCAGCCGGGGAGTCTCCGACCGGGCCCTCGCTATGTGACCTGAGACCGATATCGATCCCGATCACTACGAGGTGGTTCCCGTGTCCGCAAATGCCGTCGGTTTCACACTCCTGATCCTCCGAGTCGCCCTGCTCCTGGGGAAGTTCGTGCACGTCAAGGTGGGTTGGGTCCAGAGCCTGTTCCTGCCGAGCTCCATCATCGGCGGCGCGATCCTCCTGCTCCTGGGCCCGCAGGTGCTGGGCCGCTTCGACGGGCCGTGGGGCGAGAACGGCCTGTTCCGCAGCGACGAGTACTACCCCGCCGGCACCATGACCAGCCGCCCGTCCTCCGTGGAACCGTTCTCCCTGCACATGTCCATCGCGGCCGTGGCTGGCGGCGTTCACCATCCTGGCGGTGGTCGGCATCGCGTTCAACGTGGCCATTTTCCTGTGGTTGGCACCCCACATCATCGGTCGCTACTAATTCGGGCGCGGTATCGGTGACTTCCGCCAGTCCATGGGTGTGACCGCCACCGGGCTGATCCTCATGCGCGTGGTGGGCCCGGAGGCCAAGACCCGGTGTTCGAGGCGTTCGGTTACAAGCAGCTGGTGTTCGAACCGTTCTTCGGGGGCGGGTTGGTCACGGTGCTGGCCATCCCCGTCATCTACCTGACCGGCGTGCGGCCGTTGTTCTTCGTGATGCTCGCGGTGTTCGTGATCGCGGTGCTCACGGGTCTGTTCTACGTCCATCCACGTGAGATGAAGGACCGGGAACTGCACACCCGGGAGATGGAACAGCAGGAACGAGCGGCCACTGACCCCGAGCCCGCTCGCAGCGTCCCCGGCTTGACTCCCGCCCCGCCGGGTTCGGACAATGAGGTAATAGGTCACGAGAGTCAGCGCGAAGCCCCAGCTAGCTGACCGGCAACCCTCCCTTCCGCGGTGGGGTGCCCTGGGTGAGGACCTGGCCGTGGCGTCGACCGACGTCATGCGGCAAGCGCGGGTCGTTGGTGCCCGGTCACAGCACGGGCACCGTGCGGATCGCCACCGGACCCCTGATCCCTCCGAGAAGGAGTACGGCCATGAGCACCGCTCCCACCCCCGACAATCCCCAGGGCTGGTCGTTCGAAACCCGACAGATCCACGCGGGCCAGAACCCCGACCCTGTGACCGGGTCGCGCGCCCTGCCGATCCACCAGACCACGTCCTTCGTGTTCCCGGACGCCCGCACGGCGGCGGCCCGGTTCGCGCTCGAGGAGATGGGCCCCATCTACTCGCGCCTGACCAACCCCACCACGGAGGTCGTGGAGAACCGGGTCGCGTCCCTCGAGGGCGGCGTGGGGGCCCTGATGGTCTCCTCCGGACAGGCCGCGGCCACGCTCGCGATCCTCAACCTGGGCGGCGCCGGAACCCACGTGGTGGCCAGCCCGTCCCTGTACGGCGGGTCGTACAACCTGCTCAAGCACACGCTGCCGCGCATGGGCGTGGAGACCACGTTCGTCTCGGACCCGGACAATCCCGCGCAGTGGCGGGACGCGGTGCGCGAGAACACCGTGGCGTTCTTCGGTGAATCCATCCCGAACCCCCGCAACGACGTGCTCGACATCGAGACGATCGCCGGGATCGCCCACGAGGCGGGTGTCCCGCTCATCGTGGACAACACGATCGCCACGCCCTACTTGGTGCGGCCCATCGAGTGGGGCGCGGACATCGTGCTGCACTCGGCCACCAAGTTCCTGGGCGGCCACGGCACGGCGATCGGCGGGTTCATCGTGGACACCGGAGCGTTCGACTACTCGCGGGACCCCGAGCGCTTCCCCGGTTTCAACCAACCGGACGAGACGTACAACGGGCTCGTCTACGCCCGCGATCTCGGTGCGGACGGGGCCTTCGGCGTCAACCTCTCGTACATCCTCAAAGCGCGCGTGCAGTTGCTGCGTGATCTGGGGACCTCGATCTCTCCGTTCAACGCGTTCTTGATCGAGCAGGGCATCGAGACGCTGTCGTTGCGCATGGAACGTCACGTGGCCAACGCGCAGAAGGTCGCCGAGTGGCTCGAGGCCCGCCCCGAGGTGCGCTCGGTGTCCTACGCCGGTCTCGAGTCCTCGCGCTGGCACGACCGCGCCCTGAAGTACGCGCCCAACGGTGCCGGGTCGGTGCTCGGTTTCGTGCTCGACGGCGGCCGGGACGCCGGTGTCGCGTTCGTGGACGCCCTGAGCCTGCACTCCAACGTGGCGAACATCGGTGACGTGCGCTCGCTCGTGATTCACCCCGCCTCCACGACGCACGCCCAGCTCAAGGACGAGGAGCAGCTCGCGGCCGGCGTGGAACCGGGATTCGTGCGGCTGTCCGTGGGTGTCGAGGGCATCGACGACATCCTCGCGGACCTCGAGTCCGGATTCGCCGCGGTGGGTGCGCGCGGCGACGCTGCCGGTGACGCGGCGTCGTCGGCGGAGGACACGGGGAACTGACCATGACGGTCGTGGGCAACGGGCCGCGCACGCGGCGCGACGGCGTCGTACGGCGGGCCGAACTCGGCGAGCTCGTGCTCGAGTCCCGGTTCCGGCTGCCGGACGTGCACCTCGCGTACGAGACGTGGGGCGAGCTCGCGGCGGACGGTTCCAACGCGGTGCTGATCGAGCACGCGCTCACGGGTGACACGCACGTGGCGCGCGGTGGCGCGGGACACGAGGACGCCGCGAGCGCTCCCGAGGGCGCGGCCGCCGCGGCGGACGGTTGGTGGGACGGACTCGTGGGCCCGGGTGCCGCGATCGACACGGACCGCTACTTCGTGGTGTGCGCCAACATCCTGGGCGGGTGCTACGGCAGCACGGGACCCGCGAGTCCCGCACCGGACGGCGTCCCGTGGGGCTCGCGTTTCCCGCGCGTGACCGTGCGGGACTCGGTGACCGCGGAGGCCCTGCTCGCTCGGGCGCTCGGAGTCTCCCGGTGGCGGCTCGTGATCGGCGGGTCCATGGGCGGAGCTCGCGCCCTCGAGTGGGCCGTGTCCCACCCGGATCGGGTGGCCGCGTGCGCCGTGATCGCGGCCAACGCGCGCGTGGGTGCCGAGCAGCTCGCGTGGGGACAGGCACAGTCGCTCGCGATCCGCCAGGACCCGAACTTCCGGGGCGGCGACTACTACGCGGGCGAGTACCCGGAGGCGGGTCTGGGGCTCGCGCGGCGGATCGCGCACATCACCTATCGCAGCGCGCACGAGCTGGAGACGCGCTTCGGCCGCGAACCCCAACCCCGTGAGGACCCCGAGGCCACCCACGTCGCGGACCGCGGTCGGTACCAGGTGGAGAGCTACCTGGACCACCAGGCGTCCAAACTCGCGGGCCGCTTCGACGCGAACTCGTACCTGAGTGTCAACGAGACCTTGATGTCGCACGACGTCGCTCGGGGCCGCGGCGAGCTACGGGACGTCCTCGCCCGCACGCGGTGCGAGTGGCTCGTGGCCGCGGTGGACTCCGATCGGTTGTTCTTCCCCTCGGAATCCGCCGAACTCGTGGCTGCGCTACCGGGGGAGCAGGAGCTGCACACGATCACGTCCCCGAGCGGGCACGACGGGTTCCTGATCGAAACTCCGCAGGTGGGCATGTTGCTGCGGGAGACCGTGCTGCGGGATTGAGCAGGGAGCCCTGACGGGTCGGTTTCAGCGGTGAGACCCGGTGGGAACGGGTCGGCTTCAGTGGGCGCGGCCCTGACTGGCGGGACTGGGTGACCCGGCCCCGGGCCGGCTCAGGCCTCCCGGTCCTCGACAGGGATGCCCTCGCCCGCACCGGGGATCGTGGTGCGCCCGAACGAAGGGCGCTTGGCGGTGATGTTGTCCCCCGAGCTGCGACGCCGGATCCGGCGGCCGACCCACGGGACCAGGTACTTCCCGGCCCACACGAGGTCCTCTCGACGCGCCTCGCGCCACGTGCGCGCGGGGCGGTCCCCGAGTTCACCGGGAACCAGGTCGTGCTCGACCCCCAGGGAGTCCAGGACCTCGCACGCGATGAGCTGGTGGCCCAGGGGCGAGAAGTGCAACCGGTCCGGTGCCCACATGGCAGGTTCCCCCAGTTGCTGCAGTCCCCAGAGGTCCACCATCACGGCGTCGTGCCGGGCGGCCACCACGCGCACGTTCTCGTTGAAGATCGCCACGCGCCCGCGGATGCCGCGCAGCACGGGGGTGTTGCCGATGTCCGGGCCGTCGAACATCGTGACCGTGGCACCCGTGGCGGCGAGTTTCTCGATCACGGCGTCGAGCCGCACCGCGATGTCGTCCGGATCCGCACCGGGTCGCAGCATATCGTTGCCGCCCGCGCTGATGGTCACGAGGTCCGGGCGCAGTTCGATGGCCGGTTCCAGCTGTTCGTCCACGATGCCCTGGAAGAGCCGACCGCGGATCGCGAGGTTGGCGTACGCGAAGTCGTCGGTGTGGCGCGCGAGCTCCTCGGCCACGCGATCGGCCCAACCGCGCACACCGCCGGGGACGGCGTCGTCGGGATCGCCGACGCCCTCCGTGAAAGAATCGCCGATCGAGACCATGCGGTGCCAAGGGTGCTTCGGGTCGGAGGGGGCTCGGGAGTGCGTGCTCTTATCCATACCAGGGTTCTAACACACCCGCCTGAACGACTCAGGCCCGCGGGCAGCGCCGGGTGGGCATGTCAGGATGGAACCATGCAACAAGCTCCCCACGTGATCTGGAACAACGAACCGCAGGACCGCGCCGGAACACCCTTGGTGGTCATGTTCCACGGCTACGGTTCGTACGAGGAAGACCTCATGGCCCTGAGCTTCGCGCTACCGCAGGGCTACACGTACGCGTCCGTGCGCGCACCGCAGCGCGCGGGTATGGGTTTCCAATGGTTCCCGTTAGCCGCAGATCTCGCGTTCACCACGGACGCCGTGGTCGCCGCGGCCGAGGCCGTGATCGAGTGGTTGCGCGAAGAGTCCCAGCAGCACACGCACGTCTTCCTGCTGGGGTTCTCCCAGGGCATGGCCATGGCCACGACCGTGGCGCGTCACGTCCCCGAGCTCGTGGACGCCGTCGTGGGGATGTCCGGGTTCGTGGTGCCCGTGGCGCCCGACGACGCCCAGGCGGGGTTCTTCCAAGACGAACGTCTGCGCGCCGAGCCGCTGCGCATGTTCTGGGGCCGGGACCCGGAGGACCCCGTGATCACCTCGGTGCTCGTAGACGGCACCGCCGAGTGGGCCAACGATCACACCGAGCTGACCAAGATCCAGTACCGGGGCATCGGTCACGGGGTGTGCCCGGAGGAACTCGCGCACATCAAGGAGTATCTCCAGGCCGCCGTGGACGCGACCTCGTAGGGCGTCAGCCCGTCACGATGCGCACGGGCGGCAGCTCCGCCCCGACCACCGCGATCACGTCTCCGGCGTGCAGTTGCGCGCCGCGGCGCAGTTCCACCGCGCCGTTGACCGTGACCTGCCCCTCGGACACCAAGTGCTTGGCGTGTTGGCCGTCCTCCGCGAGGTTCGCGAGCTTGAGCGCTTGGCCCAATCGGATCATCTCGTCACGGATCGGGAGTTCTTCGTAGTCGTCGTGATGCATGGGTCCATCCTCGCAGGCTCGGGAGTAGTCTTCATCGGTGACCTCTTCCACCCCCGTCCGCCGTCGCGCCCCCACTCCACACGCGCCCGCCCGGAGCCCGCTCGTCCTGCTCACGGGGGTCGTGCTGAGTATCCTGGCGGGGTCGTGCCTGGCCGTCCAGTCGCGGTTCAACGGCGCGCTGGGCCGCGCCATGGGGGACCCGTACCTCGCCGCGCTCGTGAGCTTCGGGATCGGGTTCGCAGTGTTGCTCGTGGGCTCCGTCCTACTGCCTGCGGGCCGGCGCGGCGCGGCGCGGTTGCCGGGCGTGCTGCGCACGCGGCGGATCCGCTGGTGGTACTTCCTGGCCGGGGTCTTCGGCGCGTACCTCGTGATCGCGCAGACGCTCACGACGGCGCTGCTGGGCGTGTCCGTGTTCATCCTGGGTCTCGTGGTGGGCCAGTCCCTGGGCGGGATGCTCGTGGACCGGTGGGGGATCGGCCCCGGCGGGATGCAACCGCTGAGCCGCTACAGGGTGCTCGGTACCGTCCTGATCCTGGCCGCCGTGGCCGTGGCCATGGTGCCGCGGTTCTCGGCGGGTTCCCTGCACATGTCCACCCCGGCGCTCGTGGGCGCGGTGGCGTTGCCGGTTCTGGCGGGTGTGCTCAACACGGTGCAGACGGCGTGGAACGCTCACATTGCCGCGGCCACAGGGACGCCCCTCACATCCACGCTCACGAACTTCGCGGCCGGGACCGTGGCACTCGTGGTCGTGGCCGGTGTGGCCCGCTGGCTCACGCGCCCCGGACCCGTGCAGTGGCCCCACGAGTGGTGGCTCTACACGGGCGGGATCCTGGGCATCGTGTTCGTGGCCGCCGGGGCGGTGCTGGCCCGGCACGTGGGTGTGCTGCAGACCAGCCTGGGGCTCGTGACGGGCATGCTGCTTGGGGCGCTCGTGCTCGACGTCGCCGTGCCCACCGCGGCCACCGTGGTCACCCCCGTCACGGTCGCGGGCACGCTGGCCACCCTCGTGGGCCTCGTGGTCGTCACACTCCCGTGGGGTTCACGCCGCCTTTCCTGAGGCGCGATTCTGCGTGGTGTGGTCGGGAATCCGTCGCCCCACGATTGATTGCACGTGTAATGGTTTGTCGTTAGATTTTTCGTGAGACGCACGTCACACTGGAGCGCCGCGAGGAGACGACCATGACCCAGATCCCACATTTCATCGCAGGCACACGCGTCCCGGGGGAGTCCGGGCGATTCGGGGACGTCTACAACCCCGTGCGGGGCACGGTCGCGGCGCAGGTGCCCCTGGCCACCGCGGACGAGGTCGAGCGCGCCGTCATCTCGGCCCAGGAGGCGTTCCCCGTATGGTCCGCGCTCAACCCCCAACGCCGGGGGCGGCTCTTGCTCAAATGGGTGGACCGGATTAACGAGAACGCGGACGAGCTGGCCGAGCTGCTGTCCAACGAACACGGCAAGACGCTGGAGGACGCGCGCGGGGACATTCAGCGCGGCGTCGAGGTCGTGGAATTCGCCGCCGGGGCACCCCACCTGCTCAAGGGGGAGTTCTCCGCGAACGCCGGCACGGGGATCGACGTCCACTCGGTCCGCCAGCCCCTCGGCGTGGTCGCGGGGATCACACCGTTCAATTTCCCGGCCATGATCCCGCTGTGGAAGACCGGCATCGCGCTCGCAGCGGGCAACACGTTCGTGCTCAAGCCCTCGGAGCGCGACCCGTCCGTGCCCGTGCGGCTCGCGGAACTCGCCGTCGAGGCCGGGATGCCCGAGGGCGTGCTGAACGTGGTCCACGGGGACAAGACCGCCGTGGACGCGCTGATCGAGGACCCGCGCGTCAAGGCCATGGGATTCGTGGGTTCGAGTCCGATCGCCCAGTCCATCTACGTGGCCGCCGCGCAGCACAACAAGCGCGCCCAGTGCTTTGGGGGTGCCAAGAACCACATGGTCATCATGCCGGACGCGGACCTCGAGCAGGCCGCGGACGCCCTCATGGGCGCCGCCTACGGCTCCGCGGGGGAGCGCTGTATGGCGGTGTCCGTGGCGGTGCCCGTGGGGGAGGCCACCGCAGACCGGTTGGTCGACCTGCTGCGCGAACGCATTGACCAACTCACCCTGGGCCCGTCCCTCGACCCGGCTTCGGACTTCGGCCCGGTCGTGGGCCCGGACGCCAAGGAACGCATCGAGCGCTACATCGGCATCGGTGAGCAGGAGGGCGCCACGCTGCTCGTGGACGGGCGCGGCGCGGAGGTCGCGGGTCACCCCGACGGCTTCTGGGTCGGGGCCACCCTGTTCGACCACGTCACACCGGACATGCAGATCTACAAGGACGAGATCTTCGGCCCCGTGCTGTGTGTTGTGCGTGCCGAGGACTACGAGGAGGCCCTGCGCCTGCCCTCCGAGCACGAGTACGGCAACGGCGTGGCCATCTTCACGCGCGACGGGGACACCGCGCGCGACTTCACGTCCCGGGTGGACGTGGGGATGGTGGGCGTGAACGTCCCGATCCCCGTGCCCATCGCGTACTACACCTTCGGCGGGTGGAAGGCCTCCGGTTTCGGCGACCTCAACCAGCACGGCACGGACGGGTTGAAGTTCTACACGAAGACCAAGACCGTGACCACGCGCTGGCCCTCCGGGGCCAAGGAGGGCTCGAGCTTCGTGATGCCCGCCGGCAGCTGAGCGGGCCCGCGGGCGGCCGCGGGTTCCCTTCCACGGGGCCCGGCCCTGGTCCCCGCCCCATAGGTCCCGCGCCTCACGACCCGCACTTCGCGACCCGAGCCGAACGCCCGAACCGAACGTCCCGAACCCCCGGGTTCCGTACCGTCAGGGAGCACCATGAACACCTCCGGCACAACAGATCTCCGGGTGGCCTTCCTGGGCCTGGGCCATATGGGCGGGCCCATGGCCGCCAACTTGGTGGCCGCGGGCGTCCCGGTCCTGGGGTTCGACGTGGTCCCCGCCGCGATGGACGCCGCCCGCGCGGCCGGGGTCACAGTGGTGGACTCGCCCGCGGCCGCGGTCCATGAGGCGCAGGTCGTCATCACCATGTTCCCTTCGGGTCGACACGTCCGGCAGGCCTACACGGGCGACGACGCCGCGCCCGGTCTGCTCGCGGCGGCACCCGCCGGGACCACGTTCCTCGACTGCTCCACGATCGACATCTCCGACGCGCAGGACGCCGCCGAACTCGCCGTGGCGGCGGGCCACCGGGCGGCGGACGCACCGGTCTCGGGCGGCGTCGTCGGGGCGGAGGCGGGAACGCTCGCGTTCATGGTGGGCGCCCCGAAGGACGTATACCGGGAGGTGCTCCCGCTGCTCGAGATCATGGGCGGGCGGATCGTGCACTGCGGGGGCAACGGCATGGGGCAGGCCGCGAAGATCTGCAACAACATGATCCTGGGCGTGTCCATGATTGCGGTGAGCGAGGCGTTCGTGCTCGCCGAGAAACTGGGGCTCACGCACGACGCGATGTACGACGTCGTCTCGCAGGCCTCGGGACAGTGCTGGTCCCTGACCACGAACTGCCCGGTGCCCGGGCCGGTTCCCGCGAGTCCCGCCAACCGCGATTTTCGGCCGGGCTTCGCCGGAGCCCTGATGGCCAAGGACCTGAACCTGGCCGTCTCCGCACTGACCGATACCGGGGTCGCGGCCCACATGGGCCCGCTCGCCGCGCAGCTGTACCGCGAGTTCGCGGCCGGCGACGGCGCCCACCGGGACTTCTCGGGGATCATCGAGACCATCCGCGCCGAGAGCGAGCGCGGGGCCTGAATGGCATCGCCTGACCAGCAAGGATTGAGCGGGGAGCTTGCGCGGCGGGGCTTAAATGGCGGGGCCTGGCGTCGCAGGGGCGTCAGCCCTCGATCGCGAAGTCCCCGGCGTGTGCGCGGAAGCGCCGCAGGATCGCGATGAGCGAGTCCACCTCGTCCGGTGCGAACCCCGTGTCGCGGAACAGGTCACGGTTGAGCGCCTCGGTGGCTTCGGCGGCTACGGCCGTCCCCCGATCCGTGAGCACGATGGTGATGGCCCGCCGGTCACTGGGCAGCGGTTCGCGGCGCACCAGGCCCGCGTCCTCGAGGCGGTCCACCGCGTTGGTCACGGAGGTCGGGTGGACCTGCAACAGGGCACTGGCCTTCTTCATGAGCATCTGGTGCTCGCGCGAGAAACTCAGCAGCGCGATCAGCTCGTAGCGCGCGAATGTGAGCCCGAACGGTTTGAGGACGGCCTCGGCCCGGGACAGCAGGATCTGTTGCACGCGCATGATGGCCGTGACCGCCGCCATGGGCGCGGCGGTGTCCTCCCACCCATGCCGCATCCAGTTGCGTTGGGCCTCGGCAATGGGGTCCCTGGGAAGCCCGGGAGTGGTCGACATAGGGAACCCGCCTTCCTCATCGGATGCCGTCGGTGCCCTCCCGCGGCCCGGTCAGGGTACCAAGGGCCTGTCATCGAACGTCCGTCACCGGGCGACCGTCACGGGAGGGCCGTCACCGGGCGGCCATTACTGGTCCAGGGACAGATCCTCCTCGCGGTACTCCGTCCCGTACCCCTCCGGCGCTCGGCCGGATTTGGAGCGCCGCGTCTCCACCGAGCGCAGTTCCACGCGACGGATCTTGCCCGAGATGGTCTTAGGCAGTTCGAGGAACTCGATCCGACGGATCCGCTTGTAGGGTGCGACCTTGGTGCGGCAGTAGGCCAGGATCTCCGTGGCGGTCGCGACGTCGGCCATGCGGCCGGGCGCGAGCGTGACGCAGGCCTTGGGGACCGCGAGGCGCAGCTCGTCCGGGGTGGGGACGATGGCCGCTTCCAGCACCGCGGGGTGTTCCACGAGCACGGACTCGAGCTCGAACGGGGAGATCTTGTAGTTGTTGGACTTGAACACGTCGTCGGAGCGGCCCATGTAGCTGAACACCCCGTTCTCGTCCACCGAGACGATGTCGCCGGGTTCCAGACCGATCCAGTACATCGTGGAGAGGTGGCCCACGGGGTAGGACGTGTGGGTGTGCTCCACGAGTTTCGGCTTGGACGTGGTCCCGGACGTGAAGTACAGCAGCAGGGTAGCGTCCCCGCCCGTGGGCGAGTCCGGTTCCAGTTCGTCCGAGCTCGCGTACGCGTCCCGGTAGTCCAGGCACGTGCGGTGGGGAAGCTCGGGGGCGGCGACCGGTTCGGAACCCGCCCGGACCCCCGGGACGTACACGACCGCGTAGTCCCCGGGCCCGGAGGCGAACTTGGCGGCATCCTCCACGCCGCCCACCGCCCGCGAGGCGCCGGCGCGTTCCACCCGGCCGTGAGGTCGGTGGGTTCCATCTGGGTGGTCGAGGGGATCACCACCGCCCCCAGCTTGATGCACGCGAGCATGCACTCCCACAGCTCCACCTGGTTGTTGAGCATCGAAGCGCGGCCACACGAACTTTTCCCGGGCCCGTTCCCACTCCTGCTGGAGCGACACCAGGTGGTCGCGTGCGGCGCGAATCTCGTCCGTGACGGTCATGACCGCCCCCCCTCGAATTCATGTGATCTGTGACACACATATGTACTTGGACGGTCTATAATTGAAAAGATCACCATTGGATTACCGAGCACCCGAGGGCCAGGATGACCACCACCATCACCTCCTCTCGTCCCCGTGCCGCGTCCGAGCTTCCCGGAGTGGACCTGCTGAAGATCCAGCAGCTGCTCTGCGATGACGAACGCACCCGTTTGGCGGGGATCGAGAAGCACCTGCAGGACAACGTCCGCCGTCAGTCGATCGACCCGTGGAACCGGGAGCACCTGCCCCTGGAGATGCTGCCCCCGCTCGCCGAGCTCGGCCTGGGCAACCTGTTCCGGGACGGCTCGTCCCTGTTATTCCAGGGACTCGTGCATGCGCAGCTCGCCCGGGCGGACGTGTCCCTGTCCGCGCTGATCGGGATCCACAACGAGTTGATCGTGGGGACCCTCGTGGAACTGGGGTCGCAGCAGCAACAGGACACGTGGCTCCCCGGACTCTCGGACCTCTCCACGATCGGGGCGTTCTGCCTCACTGAACCCGAGCACGGCTCGGACATCGCCGGCGGCCTGGCCACTACGGTCACCCGCGAGGGTGACGAGTGGGTCATCAACGGTCGAAAACGTTGGATCGGTGCCGGAACCGTGGCCCAACTGGCCCTCGTGTGGGCGCGGGACACGGCCGACGGTCAGGTCAAGTGTTTCGCCGTGCCCACCGGGACACCCGGGTACGCCGCGACCAAGATCGGCAACAAGATGGGTCTGCGCATCATGCAGAACGCGGACGTGACGTTCACGGACCTGCGTGTCCCCGCGGACGCCCTGCTCCCCGGGGCCGTGAGTTTCGACGCCGCCAACATGCTGCTCAAGGACTCGCGCGCCTGGGTCGGGTGGCAAGCGGTGGGCGCCCAACAGGCCATCCTGGACGTCCTGCGCGAGTACACCCTGCGGCGGGAACAGTTCGGCAAGCCTCTCGCGAGCTTCCAGATGGTCCAGCAGGCCATGGCGGAGATCGCGGGCAACCTCGCGGCGAGCTCCGCGCTCATGGTGCAAGTCACCCGCCTGCAAACGTGCGACGAGATGGACATGATGCACGCGGCCCTCGCCAAGTCCACCGCGACCCGGCTCGGCCGGCGCTCGGCCTCACTGGCGCGTGACGCCCTGGGCGGCAACGGCCTGCTGAGCGACTACGAGATCGCCAAGGTCCTGGGGGACCTCGAGGCCATCTACACGTACGAGGGCAGCTACCACATCAACTCGCTCATCGTCTCCCGGGCGCTGACGGGGGTTTCCGCGTTCGTCTGAGTGGCCGGGAGCTGACGACCAGAAGTGGGAAGCCGTGCCCGCACGACCGCGCCCGGGGTCGTGACCGACCGGGCGCGGTCCCTCATGAGCGAGGGCCGCACGGTTAGGCGGGGATTCGGCATCCTCGTTACCCTGGTGACAGCGCCTTCGCGCGCCGTCGGGCGTTCTCGTCCCCACCGCACCCGCACCCTTCGGTGCCGGTCCCGCGTGGGCGGCCCCGCGGCGTCGTCGTCGGCGCCGTGAACGACCCACCCAGTACTCCACGCACGGCCGCAGCCAGCGGTCGGGCGAGAAACGGACGTGAGACCGCATGGCTGCCAAATCCACCCTGGACAATGTCATCTCCCTGGCCAAGCGCCGGGGCTTCGTGTTCCAGGCGGGTGAGATCTACGGCGGTTCGCGCTCCGCGTGGGACTACGGGCCCCTGGGCGCGGAACTGAAGGAGAACATCAAGCGCGAGTGGTGGCAGACCTTCGTGCGCGGCCGCGCGGACATGGTGGGCCTGGACTCCTCGATCATCCTGCCCTCCGCGGTGTGGGAGGCTTCGGGCCACGTGGAGACCTTCACAGACCCGCTCGTGGAGTCGCTGCACACCCACAAGCGCTACCGCGCGGACCACCTGCTCGAGGCGTACGAGGCCAAGCACGGGCATCCGCCGGTCAACGGGCTCGCGGACGTCAAGGACCCCGAGACGGGCCAGGACGGCAAGTGGACCGACCCCCAGCAGTTCTCGGGGCTCATGAAGACCTTCTTGGGTCCCGTGGACAACGAGGAGGGCAAGCACTACCTGCGCCCGGAGACCGCTCAGGGCATCTTCGTGAACTTCCTCAACGTGGTCACCGCGGCGCGCAAGAAGCCCCCGTTCGGGATCGGGCAGATCGGCAAGGCGTTCCGCAACGAGATCACCCCGGGCAACTTCATCTTCCGCACGCGGGAGTTCGAGCAGATGGAGATCGAGTATTTCATCCACCCGGACGAGGCGAAGCGCTACTTCGACGAGTGGGTCGAGGCGTGTTGGAACTGGTTCGTGGACCTGGGTGTGAACCCCGACAACATGCGCCGCTACGACGTCCCCGAGGACGACCGCGCGCACTACTCGGACGGCACGATCGACATCGAGTACCGTTTCGGTTTCCAGGGCTCCGAGTGGGGCGAGCTGATGGGCGTGGCCAACCGCACGGACTTCGACCTGAACAACCACACCGAACACTCCGGCACCAAGATGCAGTACTTCGACCAGGCCTCGGGGGAGCGTTATACCCCGTACGTGATCGAGCCGTCATTCGGGCTGACCCGTTCCATGATGGCGTTCCTCGTGGACGCGTACGTGGAGGACGAGGCCCCCAACACCAAGGGCGGCGTGGACAAGCGCACCGTGCTGCGCCTGGACCCGCGCCTCGCTCCGGTCAAGGCCGCCGTGCTGCCGTTGTCCAAGAAGGAGGACCTGCGCCCCGCCGCGCAGAACCTGGACGCCGAGCTGCGCAAGCGCTGGAACATCGACTACGACGACGCCGGGGCCATCGGCCGCCGCTACCGCCGCCAGGACGAGATCGGCACGCCGTTCTGCATCACCGTGGACTTCGACACCCTCGAGGACCAGGCCGTGACCGTGCGCTCGCGCGACGAGATGACCCAGGAGCGCGTGGGTCTGGACCGCGTCCAGCAGTACCTCGCCGACCACCTCGAGAAGTAGGCACCGCATGAGCATCGAGTACCGTCCGTGGCGCGAGGACGACGACCTGCGTCTGCTCGAGGTCTGGCCGGACGCGCCGTCGGCACCCGCGCAGGCCTTCCGTGCGCGACTGGGTGCCGACGACGCCGCCGCGTTCTCCCGCACGCTCGTGGCCGTCGACGACGGCGTCCCCGTGGCGGCCGGGGTGGTCTACGAGTCCTCGTGGCACCCGCGCCGGTTGTGGGCGTACGTGGAGGTGGCTCCGGACCGGCAGCGCGAAGGCATCGGCCGGGAGCTCCTGGCGCGCTTGCGGAAAGTGGCCGCGGACGCGCCGTCGAGCGTCACGGCGCTGCGCTCCCGCGTGACCCCCGGCTCCGCGGGGGAGAGCTTCGCGAAGGCGGAGGGCCTGACCCCGGCCATGCGCTCGCGCGTGGTGCGCGTGGCCGCGGGTGCCCTGCCCGAACCCGCGCTCGGACAGGCCGCGGACGGCTCGTGGGTGCGCTCCGTGGAAGATCTCGCGACCGGTTCCGTGGAACTAACACGCGCCTTGTGGGAGTTCTACCGCTCGGTCCACGAATGGGACCCGGTCGCGGAGATCGGGATCGGTGCGGTGAACCGGCAGTTGCTCTCGGACACCGCCGGAGCGTTCGGAGCCCTGGTGCTGCGCGCGGGCGCTCCGGGGAGTGACGGTCCCGCACCGATCACCGCGTTCGCCGTGAGCTACCGCCCGTTCGATCCGCAGGATCCCGAGGACCGGGCCACCCGGTTCGAGGCCGCGGACGTGTTGCTGGGCTACGTGCCGGGCGCCTCTTCCGATGACGGTTCCGCGCGTGAGGCGGGTGCGGCCGTGGAGACGCTGCTGGCCCTGCTGGTCCGGGACTACCCCGTGGAGCTCGAGGTGGACGACTCCATGACCCCGCTCGTGGCCGTGGTGGACAACCTGCTGGAGGCCGGGGTCGCGCACGTGGTCACGGAAACGGTCACGCTGGTGGACGACCGCGTGTAAGGCCGCCGGTCCAAGCCGGTGCGGGGGGAGGACGGGTGCGGTGAGGACACTGGTTCTCCACGCGGGTGACCACACGGCGTGCCCGTACGGCATCGACCTGTTTCCGGGTCCGGGTTTCCCGGTCACCGGTGTCCGACCCCTGCGCGGCAGGCTACCCCGGAAACTGCGGGACGTCGTGGAGCATCGGACCCACACTATGGTGGACGTGCCCCTCAGGGCCGTGCCCGGGGTGCGGAACGCCGAACTGGTCCTGGGGGTGCTCGAACCCGTCACGGCACTCGCCGCGCAGCTCAAGCGGCGGGACGTGCCGCCGTACGCAGGCACACTCCTGGTGATGATTTCGTGCTAGCTCATGGAATGGATCCGACGAGCGGATCCCCATCGCAGACGCGCGCTCGTCCGCCGGTTCTCGGCGGTGGATCTGATCCTCACGCTGAGCCGGAACCAGATCGACATCCTCGTGGATGCAGGGTTCCGGGCCGATCAGGCGGCCGCTATCCCGTTCGGCTGCGCACCGGAACTGTTCACCGACGACGGGACGCAGCGGGCCGTCGACGTCCTCGCCGCCAGGTCCGATCACGGCCGTTCCCACGCGGGAGCTCGCGTACCTCACCGGGCAAACGGTGGCACTCGAGGCCGCGGCCGGCGGGGCAGCCGTGGCCTTCACCGCGACCGAAGCCCTGAGCGAATACCTCAGCGCGGGGTTCGCGGCACCCGTGGCGGTCGGTGACCCCGAGGGTTGGCGACACACCGTGGACCGCTTGCTGCGCCACCCGGCCGAGCGGGAGGCGCTCGCGGAGGCGGGTAGGGCCGTGGTCACCGAGCGGTTCACGTATGACAGGATGTGGCGCGCGTTGCGGGACGAGCTCCACGATCACGGGATCCGTTCGGGCCGCGGTGCGAACTGACCGCCGCCGTCCGGTCTCGGTCTACGAGGCCTCCGCGTGCTGCTCGTGCCGGGACAGCACGGCCGTCACGAGCCACGCGGCCACGCTCGCGAGCGCCACGGCGGTGGAGCCCGCGGCCAGGATCGCGGGCACCGAGGACTGACCTGACGACAGGACGTCGAGCGGGTCGGCGCCGAGCAGCCTCGCGGGCCCCGCAATGCGTCGTTCGTGGTAAGACGTTCACGGAGGAAAGGAGTCCCATGCCCGAGACCCAGGCGAGTCCGTCGCGCACGGAGCCACCGCGACGCCAGGAGATGAACGGCCGGTTGCGGCTGATCGCCACGGTGGCCACGTTCGGCGGATTGCTGTTCGGTTACGACACCGGGGTGATCAACGGAGCGCTGCCGTCCATCGTGGCGGATCTGCGGTTGACGCCGTTCCTGGAGGGTCTCGTGGCCTCGATCCTGCCGTTCGGCGGGGCGTGGGGCGCGGCGTTCGGCGGCAAGCTCGCCGACCGCTACGGCCGCCGCCGGGTGCTGATGATACTGGCTGTGGTCTTCGTGGTCGCCACGATCGGGTGTTCGATCGCACCCACCGTCGCGGTGCTCGTGATGTTCCGCTGCCTGCTGGGGCTGGCCGTGGGCGCGTGTTCCGTGATCGTGCCCGTGTTCCTCGCCGAACTCGCCCCCTCGCACCTGCGCGGTCGCGTGGTCGCTCAGAACGAGCTGATGATCGTGGGCGGCCAGGCGCTCGCCTTCGTGTTCAACGCGGGGTTGGCGACGGCGTTCGGGCACCTCCCGCACGTGTGGCGCGTCATGCTCGTGCTCGCGACCGTCCCCGCGCTCGTGCTGTGGATCGGGATGATCGTGGTGCCGGAGTCCCCCCGCTGGCTGGCCCGCCACGGAGCGGTGGAGAAGATGTTCCAGGTGTTGCGCCGCATCCGCGAGGACTCCTACGACCGGCGCGAGGGTGAGACCGTCCTGGAACTTGCCCACGAGGACGAGCACCGCCCCGCGGCCCGGATCACGGATCTGGTCCGCGTCCCGTGGATCAGACGAATCTTCGTGCTGGGCGCGTCCATGGCCGTGATCAACCAGATCTCGGGGATCAACGCGATCCAGTACTACGGCGTCACGGTGCTGCAAGACGTGGGCTTCGGGGGCAACGGGGCGTTCTACGCCAACATCATCCCCGGGATCATGGGGGTCGTGGCTGTTGCCCTGGCCATGTACCTGCTCAAGCACGTGGGCCGCCGGACACTGTTGCTGACCGGGTTGGTGGGGACGGCAACGTCGTTGACGGGCTTCGCGGTGTCCTACCTGACGATCCCCGAGGGCAGTCCGGCGCGCGCGTGGGTGATCCTCGCGTGCATCGTGGTGTTCGTGGGGTTCATGCAGTGCTGCATCGGCACCGTGACGTGGTTGTACATGTCCGAGATCTTCCCGCTCAACGTGCGCGGCGTGGGCATGGGTGTGTGCGCATGGATCCTGTGGATGATGACGTTCCTGGTGGGGCTCACGTTCCCCGTGCTCACGGACGCGCTGGGCGTGGGGTACACGATCATGATCTTCGTGGTGCTCCAGCTCGTCGCGATCGTGTGGGTGTACTGCGTGGCCCCGGAGACCAAGGACAAGTCCCTCGAGGAGCTGGAGCGCTACTTCCGCGCCGGGTAGGGGACAATGGTTCGTCAGTCGTCCTACGACGCCCCGTCCACACCATGTGAGGAACCGTCCGTGTCCTGTGAGCTCAGCGAAACCACCACCCCGGAAGACTTCGCGCGCCCGCGCTGGGTCGCGCAACCGGACGTGCGTGAGCGGGCGCAGCGGTTGAGCACGAAGTTCGAGGAGGTCTACGCCCGCCCGCCCGCAGGGGTGTGGGCCGCGCCCGGCCGCGCAAATCTCATGGGCGAGTACATCGACTACTCGGGCGGGATGTGCCTGCCCTTCGCCCACCAGTATGTGACGTTGACCGCCGCCGCACCCCGCACGGACGGGCTGCTGCACGCGCAGTCCCTCCAGGACGCGGACGCCTCCGTCGCGGACCGTGAGCCGCGCGCGGCCCGGGTGAGTGACGTCCAACCCGGAGCCATCCACGGCTGGTTCGGCTACGCCGCGGGCGTGGCGTGGGGGATGAACCGCGTGGCCGTGGGGCACTCCGAGCACGAGGCCGTGCCCGAACTCGCGCTCGGTGCGGACTTCGGCGCGGACCTGCTCGTGGACTCGACCGTGCCCATCGGCGCGGGGCTCGCCTCCTCCGCGGCGCTCGAGTGCTCGGTCGCGCTCGCCCTGTTCTCGCTGCGCACGGGCGACGACCACCCGGACGACACCCTGCGCCGCGCCCTGGCCCGAGCCTGCATGGACGCGGAGAACTACATCGTGGGCGCCAACACCGGCGGCCTGGACCAGACGGCGTCCCTGCGCTCGCACGCCGGGCAGTTGCTCGCGCTGGACTGCCGCGATTTCGACGTCGCCCGTCTGCCCGCCGATCCCGCGCTCGCGGGTCTCACGTGGCTCGCCGTGGACACGTGCGCCCCGCACAAACTGGCCGACGGTCAGTACAGTTCCCGCCGCGCCGAGTGCGAGGCCGCTGCCGCGGTGCTCGGGGTCTCCCGGTTGCGCGACGCACTGCCCGAGGATCCGGGGTTCGACGACGCCGCGGCGGTCCTCCAGCGCTTCGACCACCTGCTCGGGGCGGGCGCTCCGTTGACCGAGGACCCCCGAGGGACCCGGTTGCGCCTGCGTCATTCCGTGACCGAGATGGTGCGCTCGGAGAAGATCGCCCGACTCCTGCGTGAGGCGGACCCGGACTGGGCGGCCGTGGGGCGGCTGCTCGTGGCGGGCCACGAGTCCATGCGGGACGACTGCCAGGTCACGGTCCCGGAACTGGATACGGCGGTCGAGGGCTGCCTGGCCGCCGGGGCCGTGGGCGCCAAGGTCGTGGGCGGCGGTTTCGGGGGCTCGGTGATCGCCTTGGTTCCCGAGACCCACGTGGAGCGACTCGCGAGCGCGGTGCAGCACCGGTTCGGGGAGAACGGGTTCCCCGATCCGCTGTTCCTCACGCTCACCCCGTCCGACGCCGCCCGCAGGGTCCTCTGACCCCGCGCCCCTGCGGCATCGGTTGCACGGGGCAATGATCGGTGCTGGAAGAATCACGCGGTAGGAGCACAGGAGGAGGGCGCATGTTCGCACGGGCCAGGGTGGCGCGCAGGCTGCAACGGGGCCGGGCGGCGTCGTCGTCCGGGGACACCGCCACGGCACGCGATCACTACGAGGCGGCCCTGCGCGCGGCGCGACTCGGGGAGGCGTGGCTGGAAGCGGGCCAGGCGGCGTCGTGGTTGGGGAATCTCGCGCGGGACGCCGGCGACTGGGCGGACGCGGAACACTACTACCGACTGGCCGCGACGCAGTACAAGCGCGCGCCACGGTCGGCGCGATCCCTGGGAGCGCGGGTGCAGTGCCTCGAGAACCTCGGGGACGTGCTGCTGCTGGCCGGGCGCCCGTGGGACGCATACCGCGAGTTCCAGGAGGGGGCCGCGGCGGCGGGGGTGGATCCTGCGCGACCCGCCGGGGACGGTGCGGGCTTCGTCACGCGGGAGGACCTGCGCTGGGTGTCCCACCTGGCCACCGCGGCGCAAGCGGCCGGGCGGCGCAAACTCGCGGCCGAGCACTACGAGACCGTGCTCGCGGGCTGCGAAGCGCGCGGGGACGTGGCCGGGCAGATCATGTGCTGGAAAGGGCTCGCGGCGCTCGCCGAGGGGATGATGGCCTGGAACGACGTTGCCCACGCCCTCCACACCGCAAGCAACCTCTACCCCGCGCTGCCCGAGCCGGAGGCCCACACCCGCGAGTGGGTGCAGTGCCTGCGGGACCTGGGCGCGGTGTACAAGACCCTGGGTCGCAGGGAGGAGCAGGTGCGCGCGTTCAAGCTCGCGATGCGACTCGAGCAGGTGGACGCGTCCGCGCGCACCGACCGCGACGCCGGGCAGCGGACGAATGAGACAATGGCCCACGATGAGCACCGAGACGACTGAGACCGCGGACCGTGAACCGGCCGTGTTGAACTTGAAACCCCTACAGCTGGGCCGGCTGACCGTGGACGTACCCGTGGTCCTGGCGCCGATGGCCGGGGTCACGAACAAGTCCTTCCGCACCCTGTGTCGGGAGTACGGCGGGGGACTATACGTGACCGAGATGGTCACGGCGCGGGCACTCGTGGAACGCCGCCCCGAGTCCCTGCGGATCATCGACCACGACCCCCACGAGACCCCGAGATCCATCCAGATCTACGGTGTGGACGCCGTGAACGTGGGCAAGGCCGTGCGGATGGTCGCGCAGGAGGATCGCGCGGACCACATCGACCTCAACTTCGGGTGCCCCGTGCCCAAGGTCACCAAGCGCGGTGGTGGTTCCGCCCTGCCGTGGAAGACCGACCTGTTCCGCGCGATCATCCGCACGGCGGTGCGCGAGGCCGGGGAGATCCCCGTGACCGTCAAGATGCGCATCGGCATCGACGGCGAACACCAGACCTTCCTGGATGCCGGGCGCATGGCCCGCGATGAGGGGATCGCCGCGGTGGCCCTGCACGGGCGCACCCTCGAACAACACTATTCGGGCCACGCCGACTGGGATGCGATCGCGCGGCTGCGCGAGGCCCTCCCGGACATCCCCGTGCTGGGCAACGGGGACATCTTCTCCGCGGAGGACGCGGTGCGCATGGTCGAGCACACGGGCGTGGACGGCGTCGTCGTGGGTCGGGGCTGTCAGGGCCGGCCGTGGCTGTTCGGGGACCTGCAGGCAGCCTTCGAGGGCAGCCCGCGCCGCTACCGGCCGGGTGTGCGCAAGGTCGCGGAGACCGTGTACCGCCACGCCGAGCTGCTCACCCAGGAGTTCGGGGACGAACTCAAGGGCTGCCGCGAGATCCGCAAGCACGTGTCCTGGTACTTCAAGGGGTACCCGGTGGGCGGGCAGTTACGCGCCCGCATGGCGCAGGTGCCCACACTCGCCGCGCTGCGCGAACTGCTCGACGAACTCGACCTGGATGCCCCCTACCCGGGCGCGGACGTCGAAGGGCCTCGGGGCCGGGCGGGCTCGCCCAAGAAGCCCCACCTGCCGGACGGCTGGCTCGACTCCCGCATCCTGGGCGACGCCGAACGGCTGGGTCTCGCGGCCGCCGAGCTCGACGTCTCGGGAGGCTGATCCCACTGCACACCCCCGACCGTCTGGCGATCCTGCCCCCGGACTACGAGCCCACCGACACCGAGCGGTTCGTCGTCGAGAACCACCACAACCGCCATCGCAGCCACTTCGAGCGGGACCGCGCGCGCGTGCTGCACAGTTCCGCGCTGCGAAGGCTCGCGGCCAAGACCCAGGTGGTCTCGCCGCAGTCGGACGACTTCGTGCGCAACCGGCTAACCCATTCGCTCGAGGTCGCCCAGATCGGGCGCGAGCTGGGCAAGTCGCTCGGGTGCGATCCGGACGTCGTGGACGCCGCGTGCCTGTCCCACGACCTCGGTCACCCGCCGTTCGGGCACAACGGTGAGACGGCGCTCGCGCAGCTGACCCGCGGGATCGGGGGCTTCGAGGGTAATGCCCAGACCCTGCGCCTGCTCGTGCGGCTCGAGCCCAAGATCATCGCGCCGTCGGGGGAGCCCGCGGGGCTCAACCTTACCCGCGCGACACTCGACGCCACGTGCAAGTACCCGTGGAGCGCGGCGGACGCCCCGCCCCGGCCGGACGGGCGCCCCAACCGCAAGTTCGGAGTCTACGAGGACGACCTGCCTGTGTTCGAGTGGTTCCGCGCGGGCGCGGTGCCCGGACGCAAGTGCATCGAGGCCCAGGTCATGGATCTCGCGGATGACATTTCCTACAGCGTCCACGACGTCGAGGACGCGGTCGCGGCCCACGCCCTGCAGCTCGAGAACCTCACGCAACCCGCGCACCGCCACCGGGTCATCGAGTGCACCCGCAGCTGGTACCTGCCCGCGGCCACGGAGGACGAGCTCGACGCCGCGCTGTCCCGGCTCGAGTCCTCATCCGTGTGGATTCCCCGTCTGCACGGGACACGCGCGGATCTGGCACGACTGAAGAACATGACGAGCCAGTTGATCGGCCGGTTCGCGATGTCCGCGGTCGCGGCCACCCGGGACGTGGCCGGGGACGACCGGCTCACCCGGTACCGGGCGTCCCTCGTGGTCCCGCGCGAGACGGAGCTGGAGATCGGGGTGCTCAAGGGCATCGCGACCGCGTTCGTGATGACCGTGCGGGACGCCCTGCCCCTCTACGACAACCAGCACGAGATCCTCACGATCCTCGTGGACGCCCTGATGCAGACGGACGGGCGGTTCCTGGCCCCCGAGTTCGCCGCGGACTGGCGTGCCCTGGGGGACGGCCCCGGCAGTGAAGCCGCCCGGTTGCGGCTCGTGGTCGATCAGATCGCGTGCCTCACGGACCGCTCCGCGGTCGCGCTGCACGACCGGATCCGGGGCACCAACTGGCGCACGGGGGACAAGCCGCTCTGGTGAGGTCCGGCGGCATCAATTCTGTGCCCCACATCGCGTCCCGTTGATCGGGAAAATCGGGTGCGTCACGTCCGCGTGAGACTAAGATCACCGTGTTCCCTCCCCACGACCGGAAGTGATCCCGTGAGTTCCGAAACCGCCGCCCCATCGCGTGGGCTCGTCCTGGAATCCGCCGCCTGGGTGGCTCCGCTGTGTTGGATCGCGGTGCTGCTCGACGGTTTCGACGCCGTGGTGCTCGGCGCCGTCATGCCCGCCCTGCTCGCGGACCAGGCGTGGGGGATGACCACCGGTGAGGCCACCGCGGTCGCGACCGCCGGTCTGTTCGGCATGATGGTCGGCGCCCTGGGCATGGGCTACCTCACGGACCGCTGGGGCCGGCGCAAGATGCTCATCGGCGCCGTGATCGTATTCTCGGTGCTCACGTTCGCCGCCGCGTTCACCCCGACCGTCCTGTGGTTCGGCATCCTGCGCTTCCTCGCGGGCCTGGGCCTGGGCGGTTGCCTGCCCACCGGCATCTCCATGGTCACCGAGTTCTCCCGCCCCGGCCGCGGCTCCAACGCCACCACGGTCATGATGACCGGCTACCACGTGGGTGCCGTGCTCACCGCAGCGCTTGCGATCTGGGTGCTGTCCCACTTCACGTGGCACACCATGTTCATCGTGGGCGCGCTGCCCGCCCTGATCCTCGTACCGCTCATGCTCGTGTTCCTGCCCGAGTCCCCGTCCTACCTCGCGTCCAAGGGCCGCCTCGAGGATGCCCGCCGGGTGGCCGCGCACTACAACGTGCCTTTGGAGATCGGCGACGCCGCCCCCGCGGCCTCGGGCGCGCGCGGTGCCGCAGCGCCGTCGGCCCAGGTGGTGGCCGAGAAGAAGGGCGCGGCCCTACTGTTGAGCGGCACGTACGCGCGCAACTCAGTGGTGATCTGGATCGCGTCCTTCATGGGTCTGCTGCTCGTGTACGGGCTCAACACGTGGTTGCCGCAGATCATGCGCGCCGCGGACTACGACCTCGGCAACGCGCTGGGCTTCCTGCTCATCCTCAACGTGGGCGCCGTGGTGGGGCTGTGGATCGGTGGCCGCGTGGCGGACCGGATTACCCCCCGCATCGCGAGCATCATGTGGTTCGCGGCCTCGGCCGTGCTGCTCGCGGCCCTCGCGATCCGGCTGCCCGTGGCCGGGATCTACGTCATGGTGTTCCTGACCGGGTGCTTCGTGTTCTCTTCCCAGGTGCTCGTGTACGCGTTCACCGCGACCAACCACCCGCCGCGCGTGCGCGCGACCGCCCTGGGCATGTCCGCCGGGGTGGGGCGTCTCGGCGCGATCAGCGGTCCCATCGTGGGCGGCACGCTGCTGGGTGCCGGGCTCGCGTACCCGTGGGGCTTCTTCGCGTTCGCCGCGGTCGGTGCCCTGGGCAGCCTGGCTATGGTCGGCTCCAAGACCGTGGGTGCCCCGGACCGCCGCATGGTGGTCGGCGGGAACGACGACGCCCCGGCGGCTCGCTGACCCCGCGCCCTGTTCGTCGCAGGACCGTTCGGTGACGCCGTGGCCGGAGTCATCGCGTGTCCTTGCGGGCCCGTTAACCAGTCGTTCCGGGCCGCTGCACATCCGTGACGCGTGCGCGATCCGGTTTGACGGGGTGCCTAAACTGGCCGAGTGGCCGGACTGATCAAGCGTGAAGACATCGACGAGGTCCGTGCGCGCACGGACCTCCGCGAGGTCGTGGAACAGTACGTGACCCTCAAGCCCGCGGGCATCGGTTCGTACAAGGGACTCTGCCCCTTCCACGACGAACGCACGCCGTCCTTCCACGTGCGCCCCCAACTGGGCACGTACCACTGCTTCGGGTGCGACGAGTCCGGGGACGTCATCTCCTTCCTCATGGAAATGGACCACACGCCGTTCTCGGAGACCGTGGAACGGTTGGCCGCCCGGATCGGGTACGAGCTGCACTACGAGCAGGGTTCCGCACCCAACCGGGAGGAAGTAGGGCGTCGACAGCGGTTGCTCGACGCACACAAGGTGGCCGCGGAGTTCTTTCAACGCAACCTCTACACCCGGCAGGCCGCCGCGGCCCAGCGGTTCCTGGGGGAGCGCGGTTTCGATCATGACGCCGCTCGCACCTACGGGATCGGCTACGCACCGCAGGGGTGGTCCCACCTGTTGCAGCACCTGCGCAATCACGGGTTTACGGACCAGGAACTCAAGCTCACCGGCATGGTCTCGGAGGGCAACCGCGGACTCTACGACCGGTTCCGGGGGCGGCTGATCTGGCCCATCCGCGCGGTCGCGGGGGAGGTCATCGGGTTCGGGGCACGCAAGCTCTACGACGACGATCCCGGCCCCAAGTACCTCAACACCCCCGAGACCCAGCTCTACAAGAAGTCCCAGGTGCTCTACGGCATTGACCTGGCCAAACGGCCGATCGCCAAGACCAAACAGGTCGTGGTCGTGGAGGGGTACACGGACGTCATGGCGTGCCACCTGGCCGGGATCACCACGGCGGTGGCCACGTGCGGCACCGCGTTCGGCGCGGACCACATCAAGATCGTGCGCCGGTTCCTCTCGGACGACTCCGCCGGGGGAGAGGTCGTGTTCACGTTCGACGGCGACGCCGCCGGACAGAAGGCCGCGCTGCGCGCCTTCCAGGAGGACCAGCGGTTCGTGGCCCAGACCTACGTGGCGGTCGAGCCCCACGGGATGGATCCGTGTGACCTGCGCCTGACCCGCGGGGACGTGGCCGTGCGTGATCTCGTGGAGTCCCGCACCCCGCTGTTCGAGTTCGCCTTGAAAGCCACGATCCGCGAGTACGACGTCAACAGCCTCGAGGGTCGGCTCCGCGCCATGCGGGCGTGCGCCCCGATCGTGGCCGGGATCCGTGACCCCGCCCTGCGCCCCGCGTACGCGCGGGAGCTGTCCGGGTGGCTGGGGATCGAGACGAACGAGGTGCTGCGCGCCGTCGACGCCGCCTCCCGCAGTGAGAACGGCCGGGGAGAACCGGGGCGGGGGCGCGCTCAGGGGTCGACCCCGGACCGTCCGGATGCGCGTGGCCACCGCGGTGACTCGGTCGGATCGAGGCATGGCTCGGGGCCTGTCTCCGGGCCCGGCTCGGCCCCCGGTGAGAACCACCGGCCCGAGGCGCCCGAGCTGCCGGATCCGCGCGAACCCGTGTCCCGGATGGAACGGGAGGCGCTCGAAGTGGTGCTCCAGCTCCCGGACCTCGTGCCGGACGGCTACTGGGAGCATTTCGATTCCGCCGGCATGACGTACCGGGTGCACCAGGTCTTGCACGATGCCGTGGTGGCCGCCCGCGCGGACGAGGACTATCACGGGGAGGGCGGTCGCGCGTGGCTCGAACACGTGCGCGCCCACCTGCCCGAACCGTTGCACGGCTACCTCGCACAACTGTCCGTCACGCCGCTACCCGCGGCCACCGAGCAACAAATGCGCAACTACGCGGTGGGCGTGCTCACCTCGCTCGTGGAGATGCACATCAACCGGGCGAAGTCGGACAAACTGGCCCACCTCAACCGGTTGAACGCGCAACGGGAACCCGAGCTGTACCAACAGCTCAACCGCGAACTGCTGGACCTCGAACTGCAGCGGCGCAGCCTCACCGGGGTGTGACCCCGACTCAGAGGGGTGTGGCGCTTGCGGGTGGTGGCGGGGATTCGATTTGAGGAAGCCGCGACGGGGCGGTAAAGTATCGTCTCGTTGCGCAGCAGTGCGTACATTCCCCCGTAGCTCAATTGGCAGAGCATTCGACTGTTAATCGAAGGGTTACTGGTTCGAGTCCAGTCGGGGGAGCCACCACGGAGGCCCTCTTCCAGTACGGAAGGGGGCCTTCGTCGTATCCAGGGCGGCACCCGCCTCCGGGAGCCGCCGCGGCCTAGTAGACTCGGCGGCTGTTCCGTACGTGCGGCCCACGACTCAGGCGGGTGACCCGGTTCCGTGACTCTGGCTTCTCGCCGATTGTGGGCCGTAGCGGCGCTGTTGTACTCGGTGTGGGTCCTCTATCCGCTCGTGAACCGGGAACTGCACCCGTGGACGTCCTTCGTGTCCGAGTGCGTCGTCGCGGACCTCGCCGGGGCCACCGTGCTGCGAACCGTGGACGCAGTGGTCGGGGTGGTGCTCGCCGGGGTGACGGCGTTCTCCTCTGCGCGGCTGCGGACCCTGTGGCGCGCTCTCCCGAACGGTGCGCGAGGGACGGACGGGCCCGCGAAGTGATGTCCTCCCGCAATCGCGGTGTGGCTCATCGCCGCGGCCGGTGTGCCCGTCGCCCAGCGGTTGCGCTCACGGGAACTCACAACGAAAAGGACAACGGTTCCGCGCCGTCGGGCATCGGGGATCATGTCAGCACCCGCGAAGTTATGGGCGGCCCCGTACGGATCCTCGATGCGGGCTCCGGGCCGGTCATCGTGTGCTGTTCCGGCGTGGCGTCGACCCTGTGGGACTGGCTTCCCGTCGTCGAACGGCTACGCCGGGACCACCGCGTGATCGTGTACGACCGCCCCGGATACGCCCAGGGGGACCGGGTGTCCGAACAACTCCCCGATCTCGATGAGGAGGCGCATCGGTTCGCCGCCGTGCTCACCGTGTGCGGCGTTCGGGAACCCGTCACGGCCGTGGGACATTCCTTCGGTGGCGCGGTGGTCGAAGTGGCGGCCCGGGTGCATCCGGGGCGGATCCGTCACCTCGTGTTGCTGGACGCGTCCGTGCCCTCGGCCGAGGGCGCGGACCCGGCCCACGACGAGGCCGCGACAGCCCGCCGGTTCCGCCGGTTCACGCTGCCCCTGGCGCGGTCCCGCGTGGCGGGTGCCGTGTGGCGTGTGATGGGCCCCGTCGTGGCCGGGCGACTCGTGCCCGGACGCGGACGCCTCATGCGTTCGTGGCCGCAGCTGCGCGTGGATCTGGCATCCCCGAACTTCCTCATGGGGTCCCTGCGGGAACTCGCGGGCTACGTGGCGTGCATGAACCGGTTGCGGGAACTGGCCGCCCACACGCCCCTGGACCCGGAGCTGGACGTCCTGGTGGTGGCCGCGAACGGACGGCTGCCGCGGATCGGGGTCACCCGGTGGGTGCGCCATATGCTCGCCCGGGCCACCTACCTGTCCCGGGAAGCGCCCGTGCACACGATCGTGTTGCGACGCAGCGGTCACTTCGTCATGGTGGATCACCCCGAGCGGATCGCCGCCGTGATCGCATCCGTCAGATCAGGTGTTCTTCCCGCGCACGGTTGACCGCCGCCGTCCGGTTGTCCACCCCGAGCTTGTCGTAGATGTGTACAAGGTGCGTCTTCACGGTGGCTTCCGAGATGAACAATTCCTTGGCCAGGGCCCTGTTGGACGCGCCCGTGGCGAGCCCGCGCAGGATCTCGATCTCCCGCGCGCTCAGCGACGTGCCGGGGGAACGCACCCGCTGCATGAGCCGCGCCGTGACGGAGGGGGACAGTACGGGGCGGCCCGCGGCGGCGTCGTGCACGGCAGCACCGATGGTCTCGGGCTGCGAGTCCTTGAGGAGGTAACCGGTCGCGCCGGCCTCGAGCGCGGCGACGATGTCCGCCTGGGTGTCGTAGGTCGTGAGGATCAGCACCGGGGGCCCGCCCGCCGCGACAATGCGCCGGGTCGCGTCCAGCCCGCCCATCCCGGAACCCATCTGCAGGTCCATGACCACCACGTCCACGGAGCCGCCCGCGCGGGACAGCATCTCGAGCGCCACGCGTCCGTCCGGCGCCTCGGCGCCGACCACGATGTCACCCACCGATTCGAGCACCGCGCGCAGCCCGGCGCGTACCACGGGATGATCGTCCACGAGCAATACGCGGGTGGTCATGACGAATCTCCATTCGGCAGGGGGCGGGTGGCTTCGGGCGCGGGCAGGGGCAACCGCAGGTTCACGGCCGTTCCGGCGCCGGGTTCGGACTCCACGGTCAGGACGGCCCCGAGCTCGTGCGCGCGGCGTCGCAGGTGGGCCAGTCCGAAGCTGTCGTTGCGTGCGTCGTCGGCGGCGGAACGCGGTCTGAAGCCCGCGCCGTCGTCCACGACGTCCAGCGTCACGGCGTCGTCCCAGCCCGCGAGGGTCACGACGGCGCGTGACGCCCGCGCGTGCGAGGTCACGTTCGCAAGGGTGGACTGCGCTGCCCTCACGAACAGGGTGCGCTGCGGGGCGGGCAGTTCGGGGACGGCACCTTCCACCGTGAACTCGCACGTGAGCGGCGCGCCCACGGCGCGGGCCGCCTCCCGGGTGCGGTGACACACCTCCGCGAGGACGGCGGGCAGGGAGTCACCCGGTGCCGGCGCGGCGAGGTCCCGTACGAACCGACGCGCCTCCGCGAGGTCGGCCGCGGCCGTGTCCTCGATCGTGGCCAGTTGCGCGCGGGCCGCGTCGAGCTCGGCGCGCTCCAGCGAGCGCTGTGCGGCCCGTGAGACTAGCACGATCGAGGTCAGCCCCTGGGCCAGGGTGTCGTGGATTTCGCGGGACAACCGGTCGCGCTCGGCCATGGTCCCCGCGTCCCGTTCCTGGCGCGCCAGCTCGGCTCGCGTGGATTCGAGATCGCGGATCGCGCGCACGTGGCGGCGGGTGTCCTCGTACAGTGCGCGGTACCCGAAGCTCACGAGCAGCGCGACGATCGCACCGATCGCGGGTCCGAGCGCCATTCCCGCCGTGAACGCTCCCGGGGCGGCATGTAGGTACTGGGAGAGCACCACGACGCCGGTGAGCACCATGATCGCGACCAGCGCCGCCGCGGTGGGCAGTACCACGGGGCACAGGAAGAACAGGGGGAACGCGACCCACGAGAAGTCCGGGCTCAGCAGGGCCAGCGCGGCCCACAGCGCCGCGATGAGACCGAGCCACCCGGGACCCCACCGCAGGGATTCCCGGCTCGCACGACCCCGTGCCACACGGTTCTCCACCAGGGTCCCCGCGAGGTAGACCGCCGCGAGCAGCACGCTCAGTCCCAGGACGACGGCGATCATCGCCCCGCCGCCAGGGGCCCGGCTCAGGTGCAGCACCGCGCGCACGGCGGCGAGCACCAACAGCGCCGCGAAGCTCACGTGCAACGTGACCCGCAGGGCGCTCAGCACGGCGGGGGTGGAGAGGTCCTCGCGCACTCGGGGGCTCCTTTCCGGGTCGTGCGGTGGACTGGTTGGTCGGAGCGGCGTGCCGGGGACGGCGTCGTCGTCCTGCCCGGGTCCCGGGCGCGGTCGCACGAGTGCGGTGCCCCGACCAAGACGCAGCGTCCCGATCGCCGCGCGGCGATCGGGCGGATGCCGCCATCGGCGAGCAGCGCGCACGGCACGGCCGGGTCTCCCGCCATGCTACGCATGTGACGCGAGTGGCGGGTCAACCGATTGGTTGAGAGCGGCATCCCCCGAGGGGCTGGACGGTCTCCACCCGCGGGGCGATCCGCCGGCGGCCGCCTCCCGCGAGGCTTGAGGGGAACAGTTTCTCGACCCATCGGAGATCACCATGTACCTGTCCCTACGGGACATCACGTTCGCCAAGGGGCGGTTCGCGTTGCTCGCGACCGTCGTGGCCCTGATCACGCTGTTGCTCGTACTGCTCACCGGGTTGACCAACGGGCTGGGCCACCAGAACACCTCGGCCCTGGAACGGTTGCAGGCGCAGCGGTTCGTGCTCAGCGCCCCGGCGGGGGACGCGTCCGACCCGTCCTTCACGACGTCCCGGATCACCGCGGACGAAACGCGCGCGTGGCGTGACGCCGTGGGCGCGCACCACGTGGAGCGGCTCGGCCTCGTGCAGACCACCGCGCGGGCCGGGGACGGGGTGAACTCCTCCGCCGACGCCGCGTCGGCCACCTCCGTGGCCGGTGTCGCGCTCGAACCGGGCTCGCGGCTCGCGCCCGGGCTGAGCGCCGTCAACGGGGTCACCCACCCACAGGACGGCACCGTCGTGCTCAGTGAGACGCTGGCTCGCGAGATGACCGTGGGCGTGGGGGACGCGGTGACCCTGGCCGGCACGTCCCTGAAGGTCACCGGGGTCGTGGCGGACGAGTACTACAGCCACGTGCCGGTCGTGTGGCTCAGCATGGGGGACTTTCCCGCCGTGGCCCACACCGACGACCCCGAGCAGGCCACCGCCCTGGCCCTCACCACGGACACCGTGCCCGAGGGGGTCACGGAGCGCACCGCAACCGTGGCCATGGACACCGGGGACGCCTTCGCGGCGCTGCCCGCCTACGAGTCGGAGCAGGGCTCGCTGCGCATGATGCAGGGCTTCCTCTACGGCATCAGCGCCCTGGTGGTGATCTCCTTCTTGACCGTGTGGACCATCCAGCGCACCCGGGACATTGCTGTGCTGCGCGCTCTCGGCGCGAGCCGTGGTTACGTGGTGCGGGATTCCCTGGTCCAGGCCGTCGTGGTGCTCACGATCGGCGTGCTCGTGGGCGGCGGCCTGGGGATCGCCGGCGGTGCGCTCGCCGGGTCCGTGGTCCCGTTCGTGCTGAGCGCTGCGACCATGGCGCTGCCCGTGGCCGGTGTCCTGGCGCTGGGACTGATCGGGTCCGTGCTCGCCGTGCGCCGCGTGTCCACCGTGGATCCGACGATCGCCCTGGGAGGTAACTGAGCATGCATTCCGATCGTCACCCCCGTCACCGCGCAGGAGACCCCATGGACAACCACACCGCAGCGGCACGCCCGGACGGGCCGCATGAGTACTCGACCGACGATCCCGCCCTACGGGTGACCGACCTCTGTCTGGAGTACCCGGACGGCACGGACGAGCAGGGCGAACCCCGCACGGTGCGAGCTCTGGACCGTGTGTCCCTCGAGCTGGCCGCGGGCACCATGACGGCGCTCGTGGGCCCGTCCGGGTCCGGCAAGTCCTCGCTGCTCGCCGTGGCCGCCGGGTTGGTCCGCCCGAGTTCCGGCTCGGTGTCCGTGGCGGGCCGTCGGCTCGAGGAGCTCCCCGAACGCGAACTCGCCGGGGTCCGCCGGGAGCACACGGGCATGGTGTTCCAGCAGCCCAATCTCCTGGCCTCGCTGACCGCCCGCGAACAACTCGTACTCGCCGCGCACGTGGCCGGGGCCAGGGGCAAGGAGCTTGCGCGGGCCCGCGCTCGGGCGGGCGAACTGCTCGCACAGGTGGGGCTCGAGAACTGCGCGGACCGCCGCCCCCATCAGCTCTCGGGTGGGCAGCGTCAGCGCGTCAACATCGCACGGGCGCTCATGAACAGGCCGCACCTGCTGCTCGTGGACGAGCCCACCGCGGCGCTGGACCACGCGCGGTCCCACAGCGTCATGGAACTGCTCGCGGATCTGACCCACACCTTCGGCCTGGCGTCCCTCGTGGTCACGCACGACACCGAGTTCGTCCCCCTCGCGGACTCATGCGTGAGCATGCAGGACGGTCACCTGGACGCGGAACAGGCCACGACGGCGAGCGGTCGCGTCGCTGCCGCCGTGGCCTGACGGGTCCTCTCCCGGCGGGGCTCACCGCCGGGAGAGGGGTCGGCCCGTGGTGCCCGCGGCCGCGTCCACGCCCGCGTGGGGTTCGCCCGGGGGTGTCGTCGCGTCCGCATCGGGCCCCGCCGCGCGCGGACCCTGCGGATCGAGCGGGGTGCGGGGTTCCCGGAGCAGGAACGGAGCGAGACCACCGAGCACGAGCAGTGCACCCAGTACCACGAACGCGGTCGTGCCCCCCCCCGGCGTCCACGACGGCGCCGATCACGAACATGATCAGCATGAACACCTTCTCGTTGTTCTCGAACCACTTCTTGACTACGCCGGGCCCGGTGGAGGTGGCGATCCACACCGAGAGCCCGTAACCGAGCATCACGACCATGTACTGCCACCCGGCAGGGGTGATTCAGAACTGTTGCGAGTACATCGTGGCGAGCCAGGTCAGCAGCCCCACGCCCACCAGGTTGTTGAGCAGCAGGCACAGCCCCAGCACCAGGGAGTTGCGATTCTTCCAGGCGTCGAGGATCGAGACGTCCTTCTTCGCACTCGAGTTGGCACCCTCCTCGGTGCTTGCAGCGGCAGAGGACGACGCCGCGCCGTCGCCCGGCAGCTCCGGCGCCGCCGGCACGAGCGTGACGAAGATGCCTTTCTGGGTGCTCGTGAGATTCATGGTCGGTGTCCGTCGTACGCGGGAGTGGAACGTGGATCATTCAGGGCCATCTGCACCTCCGTGCGCACGCCGGCCTCGAGGGCCTCTTCCCTGATGCCGAACTTGGGGTGGTGGTTCATGGAGGGCAGCCGGTTCTCGGCCATGCCACCGCCCAGGAACACGAAGTACGCGGGGACCTCCCGCGCGAAGTACGCGAAGTCGTCGGAGGCGGACGTGCCCGGGCCCCAGGAGACTTTGTCCTCGCCCAGGGCCTACACCGCGGCGTCGTAGCTGATCTGCGCGGCGACCAGCACCGGGTCCGCACAGTTCTGCGGCATGGGAGCGTGGGAACCCTGGCCCTTGATAGTCGCGAAGAAGCCGCCCGCCAGGGTGGAGGTGACACCCTTGCGCGCGGAGATCGTGCCGGTGGCCTGGTTCGCCATGTGCACCCCGAAGATCGCGTCCACGCCCTCGAGCACGCCCTGACCCACGAGCTCCTTGGCGCCGCCCGGGGAGTCTCCTCTGCGTGCTGGAAAATCAGCGTGACGGCGCCGTCGAAACTGTCCGTGAGGCCGCTCAGCACCCGGGCCGTGCCCAGCAGCATGGCCGTGTGGGCGTCATGACCGCACGCGTGCATGACACCGTTCACCGTGGAGGCGAAGGAGTCCCCGGTCTCCTCTGCAAAGGCAGGGCGTCCAGGTCCGCGCGCAACGCCACTGTCCTACCCGGCCCCCGGCCCTGGATCAGTACCGTCACCGAGGTCTCGGTGGGGCGCTCGGGGAAGAGGCCAAAGCTCGTGAGTTTCTCCACCACGAAGTCGGATGTCGCGTGCTCCTTGTAGGACAGCTCCGGGTGGGCGTGGATGTGGCGGCGCCAGTCGATGACGTCGGACGCGGGAGCCTCGATCTGCGGGGCCGTGAACCCTCTCGAAGAAATCACCCAACAATAAGATCTTTGGTGAATCATGCGTGATTTTGAATAGCTCATAATGTTGACTTATGTGGAGGAATCTGCTTTCAATGAACGATTTCAGTTTTCCACAGCCCCCCGTGGTTGACCTGCTCCGAGCCCCGTCACGCCCGAGGTGTCGCGCCCGTCCCTGCCCGCTGGGCGCGCGGCCGAATGGTATTTTGAAATCAGATCAACCGTTCAGCACCACCACGTACTCATCGGAGGCGGCATGAGCCATGCAGTGGACCCCAACAGCGGTCACTCGTCCGGCAGCACCGGGCATTCATCCGGCCACACAGGACACACGTCCGGGGCAAGAACTCGCACCACCACGAAGCCGGGTGCCGCGTCCATCATGGACGTCGTCAAGGTCTTCACCCGATTGCTCCCCAAGCAGCTCAAAGATGAGGCCCAGCTCGCGTTCCTGGAGCTCAAGGAGAAGGGCATCAAGGTGGGCGTGGGCGCCGCGCTCGCGGTGGTCGGTCTCGTGTTCCTGGGGCTCGCCGTCATCGCCCTGATCGGTGCCGCCATCGCGGGCCTGTCCCACGTGATGCCCGCGTGGCTGGCCGCGCTGTTGCTCGCGCTGCTGTTCCTCATCATCCTGGCCGTGCTCGCGCTGATCGGGGTCGCCAAGATCAAGAGCGCGTTGCCGCTCATGCCCGAGAAGGCCCTCTTCGGGCTGCGCTACGACGTCGGTGTGGTCAAGGAGGGCTCCGCGTACAACGAGGGCCGTGTCCAGCGTGAGGTGAACGAGGCCGAACAGAAGAAGCAGCGGGAGAAGGAGGAGGCGGCCAACGACCTCAACCAGGTCAAGCCCGTCAAGCCCACCGAGGAGCAGTTGCGCCACCGCCTCAAGCTGCGCCGCGAGCACCTCAAGAGCTTGCGCGACGACGCCCAGAACCGCGCCGATTCCGTCCAGGCCGCCACGCAGGGCTTCGTGGGCCGCACCCAGCGCACGTTCACCGAGACCCAAGAGACGGTCAAGCGGACCTTCGCGTCCAAGGGTGGCTCCCAGGGGGTCCGTCCCGCCGGTTCCACGTCCGCCCAGGACGTCCTGAGCGAGCGCTGGCAGCCCCTCGCGGTCGCCGTGGCCGCCGGGTCCGCGTTCCTCGTGTTCCTGCGCAAGCTGCTCAAGAAGTAACCGGGTGCGCGGCTCGCACGAGTCGCCAGCCGTGCCGGAGGCCGGGTCGCCGTCGTCGCGACCCGGCCTCCGCCGTGTCCGGGGGCGTCCTCGAGGGCGCGACTCCTCCGTCACCGGCGCGCATCTCATCCGGAGGTATGGGATCCGTCGTGCCCCGGTGCGAACATACGGTGAACTCCCAGTCCCGCCGCGCCCCCGAGCCCTACGATGAGACCGTGACGGAGGACGTGATGAATCGGTGATGCAGTGGCTCGCGGTGGCTCTCGCACTGAGCTCGGCGGTGTGTCTCGCGTTCGGTACGCAGACGCAATCCGTGGCGGTCACCGGGCACACCGAGGGACTGTTGACACCGCGAGGGCTGTGGGCCCTCGTGCGCAACCTGCGGTGGCTCAGCGGATTTGCGCTGCTGGGCCTCGGAACGGTGCTGAACGTCGCGGCGCTCTCGCTGGCGACCGTGACCGTGGTGCAGCCCATCGGGGTGATCGCACTCGTCATCACCACGCTGTTGCACGCCCGGCACCGCCACCTGATCATCAACCGTGGCACGTGGCTCGCCGTAGCCCTGTGCAGCGTGGGTGGAGCCACGTTCGTGGTGTGCGCCGTGATCGGGACGGATCCCACCCACGTACCCGGAACGCGTGCCGAGAACACGGTGGTCGCCCTGCTTGTGGGCCTCGTGGTGCTCATCGGTGTGTGCGAGCTATTCGTGCGCCGGCACCGGATCAGCATGTTCTACGTCTTGGGAGCGGGGCTCCTCTACGGCTTCGTGGCCGTGCTCGTCCGGTTGACCGCCACCACCATCACGTCCAGCGGGTTCGCGGACATCCGGTGGACCAGCGTGCTCATGATCGTGGTCGCCGCTGCGTTGGGCGGGTGGATGGTGCAGTGCGCGTACTCGTGCGGGCCACCGGATCTCGTGATCGCCGGGCTTACCGTGGTGGACCCCATGGTGGGTGTGGCCTTGGGTCTCGTGGTCCTGGGAGAGGCCGGTGACTCCTTCACCGGGGCACTCGGCACGGCCATGGGGCTCGCGGGTCTCGTTGCTATAGTCGGCGTGGTCGTGCTCTCGCGACACCACCCCGAGGTCCTGCAACGCCGGGCGGCCGCACGCGCCCAGCAGGACGCGGTGACCAGCGGGGCGGTTGCGGACACGGCGCCACCCCGACGAACCGAACGCGCCACCGATCGCTGATCCCCCTACGGAACACAAGGCCTTGAGAATACTGATCACCGCTGAGACCTATCCGCCCGACATCAACGGTTCCGCGCAGTTCGCCCGCCGCCTCGCGCGCGGCATGCTGGAGCGGGGTCACGAGGTCCACGTCGCAGCACCCATGCCCACGAGCGGCCCGTCCCGGATCATGGACGACGCCGGGGTGACCGAGCACCGGTTCCGCTCCCACCACGCGTTCACCCACCCCTACTTCCGGTTGTGCTTCCCGTGGGAGATCGTGCGGGAGGTCGCGCGGTTGTTCGACGACGTCCGCCCGGACGTGGTCCACGTCCAGTGCCACTACATCCTGGGCCGACTCGTGGTCCGTGAGGCCGTGCGCCGTGGTGTCCGGGTCGTGGGGACCAATCACTTCATCCCCGAGAACATCGAGCCGTTCCTGCCGTTCCCGCAGTGGTTCGTGCGCGGCTACCGCAAGGTCTCGTGGTGGGACATCGCCCGCGTGTACGGCCGCTGCGACGTCATCACCGCACCCACGCCGCTCGCGGTGCGCACCATGGTCGACAACGGTGTCCCCGATCGGGCGATCGCGGTGTCCAACGGGATCCAGGTCGGTGACTACGAAGCCGCCGCGGGGGAGCAGATCGAGCACCCGGACCACCCGATCGTACTGTTCTGCGGACGCCTGGCCGTGGAGAAGAACGTGGACGAACTCATCGAGGCCGTGGCCCTGATCCCGCGGGAGAAGAACGTCCACGCCGAGATCGTGGGGGAGGGGGAACAGCTGGACCGGCTCGTGAAACTCGCACACGAACACGGTGTCGCGGACCGGGTCCACTTCCTGGGGTTCCTCACGGACGAGCAGCTACGCACGGCCTACCTCCGCGCGGACGTGTTCTGCCAGCCCGGGACAGCGGAACTGCAGTCCCTCGTGACGCTCGAGGCCATGAGCGCCTCGACCCCCGTGGTGCTCGCCAACGCCCGCGCGCTGCCCCACCTCGCGGACGAGGGGCGCAATGGGTACCTTTTCTCCCCGGGCAATTCCGGGGACCTCGCGACCAAGCTGCAACTGGTCCTCGATGCCCCGCCCGAACAGCGGCGGGCCATGGGCGAGCGCAGCCGGGACATGGTGTCCCGCCACTCCTTCGCCAAGACACTGGATACGTTCGAGCGGCTCTACACCGGCGCGGAGTCGTGACGGGCCCTGCGGCGCCGCGCATGCGGTAGCGTAGGGCGGCGACCTCGACATCCGTTCGCGGTCGCACAGGGGGCGGTAGCTCAGCTGGTCAGAGCAGAGGACTCATAATCCTTTGGTCGTGGGTTCAAGCCCCACCCGCCCTACAAAACATGCCACGCTGGCTCACTGTGGTCTCACTCACCGGGGACCGGCAACAACACCGACGGCCGCAGGTCCGCCACGAATTGCAACGGGTTCACGTACTCCCCGTTCTCCCGCACACCCCAGTGCACCGCATCCCCGCCCGGGCCGTGGCCGGGAGTGGCCACGTTGGCGATCACCTGTCCCCGGGTCACCCGGTCACCCACTCGCACGGACGAGGACACCGGCTCGAATGAGGACTTGTGCCCCTCGCCATGCTCCACCGTGAGGACCTCCCGGTCCACGACGACACCCACGAAACTCACGACCCCGTCCTGCGGTGCACGTATCGGTGTGCCCGGGGGAGCGTGTAGATCCACACCCCGGTGGCCGGGCAGCCACTTCTGTGCGGGAGCCTCGAAATGCCGGCTCACCGACGGGCGCGGGGACACGGGCCAGGCCCAGCCGGGAGAGGCCCACGCCGCGGGGTGGGCCAGCAGCGAGCCAAGCGCGAGGACCGCGGCCATCACAGCGCAGTACACGGCGTGGTGCGGGGACCGTCCGGGCGGGCGTGCGGGAAACGGCGGGTGCACGGGAATGGGTGGGACCGTTGGAACGGGTGGGCGAGGAGGAATGGGTGGGGCGGCGTCGTCGTGACCGGAGGAACACATGACGACAGCGTGCGGCAGCCCGGTCCGAAGGGGCGGGGAGGCGCTCCGATGTGGAGCGAGGACGCCGCGCGATGCTGTATCCTACAGGGTGCAGTCACTCTGCCATTGGTTCACCGTGCCCGCTCGCGGGTGCGCGCCAATGCGGGATGGCTGACTTCGCGCGCGAGGGAACCCACGGCGGACATGGTCCGCCCGGGTGCGTGGTCCTCGGTCCGAGGCCCCGGTTACCGGGTGGTCGCGGTATGGAACCACGGGAGCCTGCTCCACGAGTAGGACTCACGAATCGCGCCAGGGACCGGCACGGCCGGTCGACAACCGTAAACACCGAGACGGCCCGCGGGCCGTCCATTATTCATGAGGAGACGACATGCCTGTCGTTACCATGCGCCAGATGCTCGACAACGGCGTCCACTTCGGCCACCAGACCCGTCGCTGGAACCCGAAGATGAAGCGCTTCATCTTCACCGAGCGCAACGGCATCTACATCATCGACCTGCAGCAGTCGCTGGGCTTCATCGACAAGGCCTACGAGGCCGTCAAGTCGACCGTGGCCCACGGCGGAACCATCCTCTTCGTCGGCACCAAGAAGCAGGCGCAGGAAGCGATCGCCGAGCAGGCGACCCGCGTGGGCATGCCCTACGTGAACCACCGTTGGCTCGGTGGCATGCTCACCAACTTCCAGACGGTCTCCAAGCGGATCGACCGCATGAAGGAACTGGAAGAGGTCGACTTCGACGACGTCGCGGGCTCGCAGTACACCAAGAAGGAATTGCTGCTGCTGCGCCGCGAGAAGGAGAAGCTGGAGCGCACGCTCGGCGGCATCCGCAACCTCACCAAGACCCCGTCCCTGGTCTGGATCGTGGACACCAAGAAGGAGCATCTCGCGGTGGACGAGGCGCAGAAGCTCGGCGTGCCGATCGTCGCGATCCTCGACACCAACTGCGATCCGGACGAGGTCGCGTTCCCGATCCCGGGTAACGACGACTCCATCCGCTCCGTCTCACTGCTCACCCGCGTGATCGCCGACGCCGTGGCCGAGGGCCTCATGGAGCGCAACAACGGCAAGTCCAACGCCGCCGAGGAGCCCATGGCCGAGTGGGAGCGCGAGCTGCTGGAACAGCACAACGAGCAGACCGCCGAGCAGGCGGCCCCGGCCGAGCAGGCCGCGCCCGCCGCCGAGCAGCCCGCCGAGACCGAGCAGAAGGACGCCCCCGCCGCCGAGTGAGGCCGGTGAGCGAGTTCACCTTCCATTCTTCCCGGTGACCCATCGTGGTGACCGGAACCGTGCCGGACGTCCTGAGGCGCCCGGCACGGACGAACCGACAACAGAGGAGTTCACATGGCGAACTACACCGCTGCCGACATCAAGGCCCTGCGCGAGCGCACGGGTGCCGGGATGCTGGACGTCAAGAAGGCCCTGGACGAGGCCGACGGTGACGCCCAGAAGGCCCAGGAGATCATCCGCGTCAAGGGCCTCAAGGGTGTGACCAAGCGCGAGGGTCGCTCGACCGCCGAGGGCATGATTGTGGCCCGCACCGAGAACAACGTGGGCTACATGGTCGAGGTCAACTCCGAGACCGACTTCGTGGCCAAGTCTGCCCCGTTCGTGGAGTTCGGCAACAAGGTGCTCGACGCCGCCGTGGCCTCCGACGCCGCGGACCTCGAGTCCCTGCTGGCCGCCCAGGCGGACGGCAAGACCATCTCCGATCTCGTGACCGAGACCGGTGCGCTGTTGGGCGAGAAGGTCGTCGTGCGTCGTGTGGCCCGTGTCGCCGGTGATCACGTGGCCGTGTACCTGCACAAGACCTCCAAGGACCTGCCCGCCCAGGTGGGTGTCCTGCTGGCCGTGTCCGGTGCTGACGCCGAGACCGCCGCGCACGACGTTGCCGTGCACATCGCCGCGATGTCCCCGTCCTTCCTCTCCGAGGAGGACGTCCCCGCGGAGACCGTGGAGAACGAGAAGCGCGTCGCGGAGGAAACCGCTCGCAACGAGGGCAAGCCCGAGAAGATCATCCCGAACATCGTCCAGGGTCGCCTGAAGGGCTACTACAAGGACGTCGTGCTCGTGGACCAGGACTTCGCCAAGGACGCCAAGAAGTCCGTGGGCCAGGTGCTGTCCGAGGCTGGCGCCACCGCCACCGCTTTCGCGCGGTTCCGCGTGGGGGCCTGAGCACCCGTTCGCGGGGTCCCGCGTGCGCCGAGCACGTGAGGCCCACAGCGACGTCTCGACGGGAGACCGTCACGCGTCCCGCACTGAAGCGGCGGGGCACCACTGGGGGACCGGGGGTGCCCCGCCGCTTCTGTATGCTGGAGGGCGGTCTGCCACGGGCGGGCCGCCTCATGACCACGAATCGGCCCCCCGGGAGGATCCATGCCCAGCATCATCGAATCGGAACCCCAGGACGAGGCCCTCGGCGGGGACCGGCAGCTGTGGCGCACCGAACCGGCACGTCGCAGGGTCCTGCTCAAGCTCTCGGGCGAGGTCTTCGGTGGCGGCAGCGTGGGCGTGGACACCTCGGTGGTGCGTGAGATCGCCGAGCAGATCGCCGCGACCGTGGGCCGCGTGGAGACCTCCGTGGTGGTCGGTGGCGGCAACTTCTTCCGCGGCGCGGAGCTCTCCCAGGCCGGGATGGACCGTTCGCGCGCCGACTACATGGGCATGCTGGGCACCGTGATGAACTGCCTGGCGCTGCAGGACTTCCTGGAGCAGTGCGGCGTGGACACGCGCGTGCAGTCCGCCATCAAGATGGAGCAGGTCGCGGAGACCTACATCCCCCGCCGCGCGATCCGCCACATGGAGAAGGACCGCGTGGTGATCTTCGGTGCGGGTGCGGGCCTGCCCTACTTCTCCACGGACACCGTGGCTGCGCAGCGCGCCCTGGAGGTGCACGCGAGCGAGGTCCTCATGGCCAAGAACGGTGTGGACGGCGTCTACACCGCGGACCCGCGTAAGGACCCGGACGCGCAGCGTCTCGCGAGCCTCACATACGACCAGGCAATCGCGCGCGACATCCGCGTGATGGACCAGACCGCGTTCGCGCTGTGCCGCGACAACAACGTGACCATGCGCGTGTTCGGCATGGAGGGCGCGGGCAACGTGACCCGCGCGGTGCTGGGCGAGGAGATCGGGACCCTGGTCACCCCGTAAGGTCTCGCGGGCCGTCGCATCGCGCGACCAGCCGCCCCCTGCCCGTTAGAGTGGGGAGAACGAATCGTCGCCACCGGCGTCAGTACCGCCGGCCGGCCAGCTCATAAGGAGAAACACCCGTGATTTCAGATGTCCTCTCGGATGCCACGACCAAGATGGGTAAGGCGGTGGACGCCGCCAAGACGGACTTCGCCACGGTTCGTACCGGCCGGGCCAACCCGGCGCTGTTCTCGAGCCTGCTCGTGGAGTACTACGGCACGCCCACCCCGCTGCAGCAGCTCGCGTCGTTCCAGACCCCCGAGGCCCGCACCCTGCTGATCACCCCCTACGACCGCAGCGCTCTCAACGACATCGAGAAGGCCTTGCGGGACTCGGACATCGGCGCGAACCCCGCCAACGACGGCAACGTGATTCGCGTGGTCATGCCCGAGCTCACCGAGGAGCGCCGCAAGGAGTACGTGAAGATCGTCTCGAACAAGGCGGAAGAGGGCCGGGTGTCCGTGCGCAACGTGCGCCGCCACGCTAAGGAGGCCATCGAGAAGCTCGTCAAGGACGGCGAGGTCGGCGAGGACGACGGCAAGCGCGGCGAGAAGGACCTGGACGCTGCGACCAAGAAGCACATCGACCAGATCGACGATCTGCTTAAGAACAAGGAAGCCGAACTGCTCGGCGCCTGATGGCATCGGCTGATTCCCCCGGCTCCCCGCACCGCGACACCCGCCCGCCGTCTCCCGCCCCGGCGGGGGAGCAGGGGCGGGCGCACGACCCCCTGGTCACCACGGGATCGCTGCGGCAGGTCCTCACCCGCCCCTTACAGCGCAGCACCGAGCACAAGGCCCCCTCGCGGGCGGGCCGTAACCTCCCGGCCGCCGTGGCCGTGGCCGTCGTGCTCATCGGCGCGCTCGTCACGGGGCTGTTCTTCGTCCCGCTCGTACTGGCCCTGCTGGCCGGGACCGCGGCGGGTATCGGGGTGTGGGAGATCGCGCGGTCACTGACCTACAAGGGCGTGCAGATCCCGCAGGTCCCCGCGGTGATCGCGGCGGTGCTCATGCCGCTCGCGGCGTTCTTCGGCGGGGCGGAGGCGTTGTCCATGGCGCTCGTGCTCGCCGTGACACTCGTGGTGGTGTGGCGGGCCTTCGGGCCCAAGCAGGGGATGATGCTGTCCATCATGGGCTCGGTGTTCGCGCTCGTGTGGGCCTCGTTCCTGCTGAGTACGGCGGTGCTGCTCTACCATTCCCCGGACGGACCCCACAAGGTCCTCACGATCATCCTGCTGGCCGTCAGCTCCGATACCTTCGGCTACGCGGTGGGGGTCGTATGGGGCAAACACCCCATGGCACCCAAGATCTCTCCCAAGAAGTCGTGGGAGGGTTTCGGCGGATCCGTGGGCGGTGCCGTGGTCGTGGGCGTGCTGTGCGCGCTCTTCCTCGTGGAGATGCCGTGGTGGCAGGGCGCGGTCCTGGCGGTCGCGATCGTCGTCGTGGCCACCGTGGGCGACTTCTCCGAGTCCATGATCAAGCGGGAGATCGGGATCAAGGACATGGGGACCCTGCTGCCTGGTCACGGCGGAGTGATGGATCGCATCGACTCCATCGTCTTCGCCGTGATCACCGGCTACGTGATCTTCGAACTGTTCACCGTCCTGGGGTGACGCGGTCGCGGGCCGACCGCCCGTGCGCCCGGGACGCACGGACGCCGCCCCTCGCGGGTCGCGTCCCGGCCGCGGAAGGGCGGGTATGAGTACTCAGCAACGTTTCGATCGCCTCGGCGAGCGGGCCTGGGGTTACGACCCCGCCCAGGTGGACGACTTCCTGGACCGCCTCGCCGCGGTCATGCATACGACGCCGCCTGCCCCCGGTGGCCACGCGGACCCGGTCGCGGGCCCCGGGACGGTCGCTGAGCCGGTCGTTGACCCGGCCGATGTCACGGACCCCGTCACCGCCGAGGACTCTGCTGCGTCCGCGGACACCGCCGGGGCGACCGACGCGGACCGTGAACCCGAGAGCGCGGAGGCGGTGCAGCGGCGTCGTCGGCTGGGCAGCCGGCAGGTGCGCGAGCGCGTGTTCGACCGCGTTAAGGGCGGTTACGACCCCGGAGCGGTGGACGCCCATCTGGACGCCGTGGAGGACGAGCTGTTCGCGCGCGAGAAGGCCGCGTTCGTGGCCGAGCACGGCGCCCGGCGCTGGGAGGAGCACCTGGAGCTGTTGGCCGGGCTGTTGCTGGGGCGGCTCAACCGCCCGCACGGTGAACGCTTCCGCCGGCCGAGTTCGCACCGCACGCTGGGTTACGCGGCGGCGGACGTGGACGTGCTGTGCGACCGGCTCATGGACGCGTTGCGCGGTGAACCCGAGGTGGACCCGCGGCTCGTGAGGACGGCGGTCTTTCGATCCGCCCAGGGTCAGCGCAGCTACGAGGAACAACAGGTGGACGCGTTTCTGGACCGGGCCGTGGAGTTTGTCCTGGCCATGCGGCCGTAGCGGCGCGCCATGACGCCGAATGTATACACAGATCGATCAAAATTATAAGGTGGGCTAACCAAACCGCGGATTTCAGGGGTTTTTCGACGTTGTGACGGACATGTCTTGTGTCATTGGATACACAGTGCGTACTGTGGTGATCATCACACAAGGAGGCACACATGGCGTCCACGCCCCCTGTCGACCCCAACGGTTCCACGGCAACCCAGGGCATCGACTTCCCCGCGGTCCAGCGTTCGCACGAGTTCCAACGGCTGCGCTCGACCCACCGATCCTTCGTCTTCCCCCTGGCCATCGCGTTCCTGGTCTGGTACCTGCTCTACGTGGTCCTCGCCATCTACGCGCCGGGCTTCATGTCCACGCGGGTCGTGGGCAACGTCAACCTGGGTCTGATCCTGGGTCTGTTGCAGTTCGTCACCACATTCGGGATCACTGCCGCGTACGTGAGCTTCGCCAACCGCAAGCTCGATCCGCAGGCCACCGCGTTGCGTGAGGACCTCGAATCCACTTCCGGCCACCGGGCCGGCGACCACCAGGAGGCCCGGCCATGATCGCCGTCCCCGCCCTCTCGACACCCGCGGTGCACCTGGCGGAGGCCGCCACGTCCACCGTGGGCAACCCCGCGATCAATATCTCGATCTTCCTGGCGTTTGTGCTCGTGACGCTCGTGGTCGTGATCCGGGCGTCCAAGTCCACCGCCACGGCCGCGGACTACTACGCGGGTGGGCGCTCGTTCTCCGGGACCCAGAACGGTCTGGCCATCGCGGGTGACTACCTCTCCGCGGCGTCGTTCCTGGGCATCGTGGGCGCGATCGCCCTGCAGGGCTACGACGGGTTCCTGTACTCGATCGGCTTCTTCGTCGCGTGGCTCGTGGCCCTGCTACTGATCGCCGAGCCGCTGCGCAACACCGGCAAGTTCACCATGGCGGACGTGCTGTCGTTCCGATTGCGGCAGAGGCCCGTGCGGGTCGCGGCGTCCATCTCAACCCTGGCCGTGACGTTCTTCTACCTCCTGGCGCAAATGGCCGGGGCGGGGGCCCTGGTGTCCCTGCTGCTGGGGATCGGCTCCCGGGCCGGGCAGTCCCTGGTGATCGTGATCGTGGGCGTCATCATGATCGTCTACGTGCTCGTGGGCGGCATGAAGGGCACCACATGGGTGCAAATCATCAAGGCGTGCCTGCTCGTATCCGGCGTGGCCGTGATGACCGTGTGGATCCTGGCCTTGTTCGGGTTCAATTTCTCGACCATGCTCGGCGCGGCCGTGGAGACGAACAACAACCCCGCGATGCTCGATCCCGGGCTGAAGTACGGCGTGAGCGAGATCTCCAAGCTGGACTTCATCTCGCTGGGTCTGGCCCTCGTCCTGGGTGCCGCCGGCCTGCCGCACGTGCTCATGCGCTTCTACACGGTGCCCACCGCCAAGGAGGCCCGCAAGTCCGTGGTTTGGGCGATCACTCTGATCGGCCTGTTCTACCTCTTCACCCTGGTGCTCGGGTTCGGTGCGGCCGCGCTGATCGGTGCGGACCGGATCAAGGGCGCGCCTGGTGGTGTGAACTCGGCGGCTCCGTTGCTCGCGTACGAACTCGGCGGGTCCATCCTCATGGGTCTGATTGCGGCGGTCGCGTTCGCCACGATCCTCGCCGTGGTCGCCGGTCTGGCCATCACGGCCTCCGCGTCCTTCGCACACGACATCTACACGTCCGTGATCAAGAAGGGCACCTCGGACCCGCGTCAGGAACTGCGGGTGGCCAAGACCACCGTGGTGGTCATCGGCCTGATCTCGGTCGCCGGCGGCATTGGCGCGCAGGGTCAAAACGTGGCGTTCCTCGTGGCCCTCGCCTTCGCGGTGGCGGCCTCCGCCAATCTGCCCACCATCCTCTACTCGCTCTACTGGAAGCGCTTCACCACGCGCGGCGCGGTATTGTCCATGTACGGCGGGCTGATCATCTCCGTGGTGCTCATTATCTTCTCCCCGGTGATGTCCGGATCGGAGACCTCCATGATCCCCGGCGCGGACTTCGCGTTCTACCCGCTGTCCAACCCCGGCATCATCTCGATCCCGGCGTCCTTCCTGCTCGGTTTCCTGGGCTCGCTCAGCGAGCGCCGGCCGGAGGACCCGCGCAAGCAGTCCGAGATGGAAGTGCGTTCCCTCACGGGAGTGGGAGCGGAGAGGGCAGTCTCGCACTGACCTGGTTCACCGCCCCTTGACACGGGCCGCCGTGTCCGGTTTCATTCGGACGCGGCGGCCCGTGTAGCGTTGGTGTCTGGTACTACACTGTGAACCAGTTCGCTGACCACGTGCGGTTGCGGAACACCGCAAACGCGCACAACGAGAACCAGAGGTGGAGAAATGGGCATCATTAGCTGGATCATCCTCGGTCTGATCGCCGGCGCGCTCGCCAAGCTGATCCTTCCGGGCAAGCAGGGTGGCGGGATCATCGTCACCATCATCCTCGGCATCGTGGGGGCCTTCCTGGGCGGCTGGCTGGGTAGCTTCATCCCCGGCCTGAGCGACGGGATCAACAGCTTCAGCATCGGCACGATCATCACGTCCGTGATCGGCGCGATCATCGTGCTGCTCATCTACGGCGCCGTCGTCGGCCGCCGTCGCTGAATCACCCGTGGGTCCTGAACGGGACTTCCACACAAGGGCGTCACCTCCGGGTGGCGCCCTTGTCGTATCTCCCGTGTCGTGCGTCCGGAGTCGTGTGCTCGGTGTCGTGCGTGCGGGGTCCGGCGCTCACGCGATACTGGGGTCATGACTTCCTCCACCGGCATGACCCCCGATCTCGACTCCGCCACCCGGCAGGCCCCCCGGCGCCTCGTGATCCTGGGGTCCACGGGATCCATCGGGACGCAGGCGCTCGACGTCGTGTCCGAGGCCGCGGGGCTGCGCCGGCCCGTCTCGGATGCCACCCACGAGCCCTTCGAGGTCGTGGCGCTCGCCGCGGGCGCGGGTCACCTCGAGCTGCTCGCTCAGCAGGCCGTGACGTTCGGTGTCCGTGCGGTGGGCACGAGCGGTACGGCGGACGACGCCGCCCGGTTGCGTGAGCTGATCGCGGACCGGTCACGCGCGGCGTCGTCGGCGGCGCCCGAGGTCCTGTACGGGCCGGACGCTGCAACCCGGATCGCGCAGTGGGAGGGTTCGGACCTCGTGCTGAACGGGATCACCGGGAGCATCGGGCTCGCACCCACCCTGGCGGCGCTGGGAGCGGGTCGGCGGGTGGCGCTCGCGAACAAGGAGTCCCTGATCGCGGGCGGTCCGCTCGTGTTGCGCGCCGCGGCGGACACGGGCCTCGAGGACGCGCTGATCCCCGTGGACTCCGAACACTCGGCGATCGCCCAGGCCCTGCGCTCCGGGACGGCCTCCGAGGTGCGCCGGCTCGTGCTCACGGCGTCCGGCGGACCGTTCCGCGGCATGACGCGCGAGCAGCTCACGCGCGTGACACCCGAACAGGCCCTGCAGCACCCCACGTGGGACATGGGGGTCATGGTCACCACGAACTCCGCGACCATGGTCAACAAGGCACTGGAGGTGCTCGAGGCGAGCCTACTGTTCGACGTCCCCCTGGACCGGATCGACGTCACGGTGCATCCGCAATCGGTCGTGCACTCCATGGTGGAGTTCGTGGACGGATCCACCCTGGCGCAGGCGTCCCCGCCGGACATGCGCCTGCCCATCGCGCTCGGAATCGGCTGGCCCCACCGCGTGACCGGTGCCGCCGCGGGGTGCGACTGGACCCGGGCCGCACAGTGGACGTTCGAACCGCTCGATTCGCAGGTGTTCCCCGCCGTGGAGCTCATGAAGCACGCGGGTTCGCGCGGCGGGACGTGGCCCGCGGTGTTCAACGCCGCCAACGAGCAGGCCGTGCACGCGTTCCACCGCGGGGCGCTCGGCTTCACGCAGATCGTGGACATGGTCGAGCGTGTGCTGGAGGATCACGACGGCGTCACGCGGCCCACCCTTGAGGACGTCCTGGGGGCGGAGGAGTGGGCCCGGGCCCGCGCGGACGAACGTATCGCCGGGATGGCATAGGGCCCTTCCGGCGGTCGTCGGCCCATGGCAGGGCCATGCTAGAATTCCGGGTGGATGACGAGATCCGGCGCGTAGCTCTGGCTGGCCGGACGGCAACCCTCTCCCGTAGCGGGGTGCCCCAGATGACCATCCGGTCGCGGTTGCAACAGATCACGGCAAGTGCGGTTCCCCGGAAATCAGCACGTACCCGTCCCTGTGCCCTCATCCAGGGGGGACTGTTCGCCCCGCGAGTCCCCGTCACAGACCCCTGGAAAGGCATGATCATGCGAACCAAGCGTTTGATTCCCGTCGTGTTGGCCACCACCCTGGGCCTCACCCTCACCGCGTGCGGCGGCGGCTCCGAAAACTCGGACCCGGCCGCGGACGGCAAGATCACCGTCGGGATCGTGGGCTCGACCCCTGTGCAGGAAGCGTTGAAGCAGGTCGCCGCGGACAACGACATCACGGTCGAGTACGTGGACTTCAGTGACTACAGCCAGCCGAACCCCGCTCTGAAGAGCGGTGACATCGACATGAACTGGTTCCAGCACATCGCGTACCTCGCCGATTACAACAACAACGCCGGGGACACCATCACTCCCGTGGGCTCCACGTCCATCTTCCCGCTGGGGCTGTACTCCAAGAGCGTGAAATCCGTGGGTGACTTCAAGCAGGGTGACGAGATCGCCGTGCCGAACGACTCGATCAACCTGTCCCGCGCCCTGAACCTCTTGCACCAGCAGGGTCTCGTGGAGTTCACCAAGGACACGATCGCCCCCACCGAGCAGGACATCGACACCGCCAAGTCCAAGGTCACGGTCCGCCCGGTCTCCGCCGAGCAGACCGTGCTGTCCATGGACTCCGTGGCCGCCTCCGTGGTCAACAACGACTTCCTGGACCGCGCGAACATCGATCCCAAGTCCGCGCTGGCTCAGGACGATCCCACCGCGGACAGCGCCAAGGTGTACGACAACCTCTTCGCCGCGACCGAGGCGAACGCGGACAACGAGACCCTGAAGAAGGTCGCGAGCTTCTACTACGACGACAAGGTCCAGGACGCGGAGAAGACCGAGACCAAGGGCACCGCGGTGCCCACCAAGGTGGATCAGCAGGAGCTCAAGGACTTGCTGGCCCGCTACTCGCAGGACCTCAAGGAGCAGACCAAGTGAGCCCGTCCGCCACGGCGGACACCCTGGTCAGTTTCCGGGACGTGAGCAAGGTCTTCGTCACGGGGTCCAAACGCCGCCCGCGCACCGTGACCGCGGTGGACTCCGTGGACCTGGACATCCGCCGCGGTGAGATCTTCGCGGTGATCGGCTACTCGGGGGCGGGCAAATCCACCCTCGTGCGGCTGATCAACGGCCTGGAACCCATCTCGTCCGGGACGCTCGAGGTCGCCGGTAACCGTGTGGACGGGCGCAGCGAATCCCAGCTGGCGCCCATCCGCCGCAAGATCGGGATGATCTTCCAGCAGTTCAACCTGTTCACGTCACGCACAGTGGCGGGCAACATCGATTACCCGCTCAAGCGTGCCGGGTGGAAGCCCGAGGAACGCAAGGCGCGGGTCGCGGAACTGTTGGAGTTCGTGGGCTTGACCGAGCGCGCCGGGAACTACCCCGAGCAGCTCTCGGGTGGTCAGAAGCAGCGCGTGGGGATCGCCCGCGCGCTCGCGAGCAATCCCGAACTGCTGCTCGCGGACGAGTCCACCTCGGCGTTGGACCCGGAGACCACCCAGGAGGTCCTGGGTCTGCTCAAGCGCGTCAACCGTGAGCTGGGGATCACCATCGTGTTGATCACCCACGAGATGGACGTGGTGCGGGCCACCGCGGACCGCGTGGCCGTGATGGACAGCGGTCGTGTGGTGGAGACCGGGACCACCGCGGAGGTCTTCGCCCACCCGCGGGCGCAGACCACGCGCAAGTTCGTCTCCTCGGTCATGCGCACCGTGCCGCGCGCGGACGAGATCGAGAAGCTGCGCCGGGAACACCCCGGGCGGCTCGTGCTGGTGGACGTCACCGACCAGAACCGGATCGGGGACGTGCTCTCGGACGCCGCCCGTGACGGTGTCAGCTTTAACATCGCCTTCGGGGGGATCTCCATCCTGCAGTCACAGTCCTTCGGAACGCTCACGCTGTCCCTGACCGGTTCGGACGAGTCCGTGGACCGCGCCGTCGAGAGTCTGCGCGCCGTCACCACGGTGCGGGAGGTGAGTGAGTGATGGAGTGGTCTGCTCTGGGCCCGCAGTTGCTGGACGCAACCGGGCAGACGCTGTATATGGTCTCCGTGACCCTTGTGCTGGCCGGGCTCATCGGCCTGGCCGTGGGTATGGGGCTCTACGTGACCCGGCGGGGCAGCATCCTGGAGAACGGTCCACTGTTCACCGCGCTGAACCTCCTGGTGAACTTCGTGCGTCCCATCCCGTTCATCATCCTGCTGGCCGCCCTGGGTCAGGTCACGGAATCGGTCGTGGGCACGCGCCTGGGCCCCAACGCCGCGATCTTCACCATGACCATCGGCGCTACGTTCGCGGTGGCCCGCATCGTGGAGCAGAACCTCATGACGGTGGATCCCGGGGTGATCGAGGCCGCGCGGTCCATGGGGGTCTCGCGCTGGAAGATCATCACCACGGTAATCCTGCCGGAGGCGCTCGGCCCGCTCGTGCTGGGGTACACGTTCCTGGTCATCGGCATCACGGACATGTCCGCGATGGCCGGTGCGATCGGTGCCGGCGGTCTGGGTGACTTCGCGTTGCGCCTGGGCTATCAGCGCTTCAACGACCAGGTCACGTGGGCCGCGGTGATCGTGATCATCATCCTGGTCCAGCTCGTGCAGTTCTTCGGCAACTGGCTCGCGCGCAGGATCATGCGACGCTGACGCTCACGCGCCCCGTACCATGGCGACGCCGCCCCCGGAACATTCCGGGGGCGGCGTCGTGTTCGGCGCATCACGTGCGGCTGTAGCACGTGGGAGGAGTGGGGCACAATGGACAGTGCAACATCGCGGGGCGCGCGTCACGGGCCCCGGACGCCACTTCCTTGGGAGGCAATTCGTGACCTCGGTCAATCTCGGTATGCCCGCCGCGCCCCAACCGGTGCTCTCGCCCCGGCGCAAGACCCGCCAGATCCAGGTGGGTTCGGTGGGTGTGGGGTCGGAGCACCCGATCAGCGTCCAGTCGATGACCACGACCCCCACCACGGACATCAACGCCACGCTGCAGCAGATCGCCGAGCTCAACGCCGCCGGTTGCGACATCGTGCGGGTGGCGTGCCCGTCCCAGGACGACGCCGACGCCCTGCCCATCATCGCCATGAAGTCCCCGATCCCGGTGATCGCGGACATCCACTTCCAGCCCAAGTACGTCTACGCCGCGATCGACGCCGGGTGCGCCGGTGTGCGCGTGAACCCGGGCAACATCCGCCAGTTCGACGACCAGATCGAGGGCATCTCCCGTGCGGCGGAGGCCGCGGGCGTGTCCATTCGGATCGGCGTGAACGCGGGCTCCCTGGACAAGCGCCTGCTGCAGAAGTACGGCAAGGCCACCCCGGAGGCGCTCGTGGAGTCCGCCGTGTGGGAGGCCTCGCTGTTCGAGGAGCACGACTTCCACGACTTCAAGATCTCCGTCAAGCACAACGACCCCGTGACCATGGTGCGCGCCTACCAGTTGCTCGCCGAGCGCGGGGACTGGCCGCTGCACCTGGGTGTCACCGAGGCCGGCCCGGCCCTGCAGGGCACCGTCAAGTCCGCGACCGCCTTCGGCATCCTGCTCGGTCAGGGCATCGGGGACACCATCCGCGTGTCCCTGTCCGCGCCTCCGGTCGAAGAGGTCAAGGTGGGCAATCAGATCCTGCAGTCGCTTGGGCTGCGCCCGCGCAAGCTCGAGATCGTCTCGTGCCCCTCGTGCGGGCGCGCGCAGGTGGACGTCTACAAGCTCGCCGAGGAGGTCAACGAGGGCCTGGCCCACCTGACCGTGCCGCTGCGCGTGGCCGTGATGGGCTGCGTCGTCAACGGCCCGGGGGAAGCCCGCGAAGCGGACCTGGGCGTGGCCTCGGGCAACGGTAAGGGCCAGATCTTCGTGCGCGGTGAGGTCATCAAGACCGTTCCCGAGGACCAGATCGTGGAGACCCTGCTCGCCCAGGCCAACGAGATGGCCGAGAGCATGGAATTGGACGAGAACGGCCAGCCGGTCGAGGGCGCGCCGGTCGTGACCGCCGGGTGAGCCTGCGCCGCGCCCCGCGGGTGCTCTCACCCGCCGCCGTGAACCAGTCGGCACTGGACCGCCTGCTGGCGCGGCACGCGGTGTCCGGGGTGTTCGTCGCGGCGCACGTGGCCCGGATCCGGGCCGCCCGCGGTCGGCGGCAGCCGCCCGTGATCGGTGTGGTGGACTCCTCCGGCGAGCTCGTGGGCGCGTGCTGGGCGGGAACCAACGTGGTCCCCGTGGTGCTCGACCAGACCGGGACGGACCTCGTCGCGGACGTCCTGGCCCGCGGCGGGCCCCGCTTCGCCTCGTTCTTCGGTCCCGCAGATCCTGTGCTCGGACTGTGGGAACGATTGCGGGACACGTGGCCCGAACCCTTCGACGTCCGTCCCGTGCAACCGCTGCTCGTGATGGACCGTGATCCCGCACCCGAGTTGTTCACGGGGCCCGCCCGCGATGTGCGATGGGCGCAGGACGAGGACTTCCCTCGCGTGCTGCCCGCGGCCGCGGCCATGTTCACCGAGGAAGTGGGGTACTCCCCCTTCACCACCGGGGCGGAGGGTTACCGCCAGCGAGTGCGCTCCCTCGTGCGCGATCGCAGGACCGCGGTGCTCACCGACGAGCACGGCACCGTGATCTTCAAGGCGGACATCGGGTCGCTGCACGGGTCCGTGTGCCAGATCCAGGGCGTGTGGGTGGACCCCGAGTACCGGGGGAGGGGACTGGCCGTGCCGTGTATGGCCGCGACCGTGGCGCTCGCCCGGCAGTACGTCCCGACCGTGAGCCTCTACGTGAACTCGTTCAACGCACCCGCCCTGGCCACATACCGCCGAGTGGGTTTCCGGCGGCACGGGGATTTCGCCACGGTCCTCCTGTGAGCCCCCGGGCCCGGCGTGCGCCGGTGCCGCGCAGCGATAGACTCGCGGGGATACCCGCCGCTTCGATCGTTCCCTTCACGGGTGGATAGGATCCCTTCATGCCCCTTCGCCTGAGTTCCTTGTTCCTGCGCACGCTGCGCGAAGACCCCGTGGACGCAGACGTGGACAGCCACAAGCTCCTGGTGCGCGCCGGGTACATCCGCCGCGCGGCGCCCGGGATCTACACGTGGTTGCCCCTGGGGCTGAACGTCCTGGGAAAGGTCGAGCGGATCGTGCGCGAGGAGATGAACGCGATCGGCGCCCAGGAGGTGCACTTCCCGGCGCTGTTGCCGCGCGAACCCTACGAGGCCACCAACCGCTGGACCGAGTACGGTGAGAACCTTTTCCGGCTGCAGGACCGCAAGGGCGCGGACTACCTGCTCGCGCCCACGCACGAGGAGATGTTCACGCTGCTCGTGAAGGATCTTTACTCGTCCTACAAGGACCTCCCGGTCTCGCTGTACCAGATCCAGACCAAGTACCGGGACGAAGCCCGCCCCCGCGCGGGTCTGCTGCGCGGGCGGGAGTTCATCATGAAGGACTCCTACTCGTTCGACATCGACGACGCGGGGTTGGACGAGTCCTACGCCAAGCACCGCGCGGCGTACGTGCGGATCTTCGAACGCCTCGGCCTGCCGGTCGTGGCCGTGTCCGCGACCTCGGGGGCCATGGGCGGATCCCGGTCCGAGGAGTTCATGCACCCCTCGTCCGTGGGTGAGGACACCTTCGTGCGCTCGGCTGGAGGCTACGCCGCGAACGTGGAAGCCGTGACGACGGTGGTCCCGGAACCGATCGACTACGCGGACGCTCCTGCGGCCCAAGTGCACCGCACCCCCGCGAGCCCCACGATCGAGACGCTTGTGGAGCGCTCCAACGAGTTGCACCCCCGCGAAGGCGAGCCGTGGACCGCCGCGGACACGCTCAAGAACGTCGTGCTGTCCGTCTCGTTGCCCGGTGGTAAGCGTCAGCTCGTGGCCGTGGGCGTTCCCGGGGACCGCGACGTGGACCTCAAGCGCGTGGAAGCCGGGATCGGTGAGGCCCTCGGACAGGGCGGTGAACTCGAGGTCGCCGCCGCGACCGAGGACGAGCTGCGTGCCGTGCCCGAACTCGTCAAGGGCTACATCGGTCCGGGTCTGAGCCGCGACGACGCCCTGCTCGGTTCCGCGTCCCGCACGGGCATCCCGTACTTCGTGGACCCCCGCGTGGTGCCGGGCACCTCGTGGATCACCGGCGCGAACGTGGCCGAGACCCACGTCTACCACCTGGTCGCCGAGCGCGACTTCACGTGGGACGGCACCCTCGAGGCTTGCACCGTGCGTGACGGGGACCCCGCACCGGACGGTTCCGGGCCCCTCGAGATCGCGCGTGGCATGGAGATGGGCCACGTCTTCCAGCTCGGGCGCAAGTACGCCGATGCCCTCGGGCTCAGGGTGCTGGACAGCAACGGCAAACTCGTGACCGTGACCATGGGCTCCTACGGTGTGGGCGTGACCCGCGCGCTCGCGGCTGTGGCGGAGTTCTACCACGACGACAAGGGCCTGTTGTGGCCGCGCGACCTCAGCCCCGCGGACGTCCACGTGGTGGCCACGGGCAAGGGCACGGAGGTGCTCGAGGCCGCGGAGGAGATCGTCGCGCACCTCGAGGACGCCGGGATCAGCGTCCTGTTCGACGACCGTCCCAAGGTCTCCCCGGGTGTGAAGTTCGGCGACGCCGAGCTGCTGGGCGTACCCACCGTGCTCGTGGTGGGCCGCGGGCTCAAGGACGGGATGCTCGAGCTCAAGGACCGCCGCAGCGGGCAGTCCCGGGACATCGCGCGCGATGACGTGGTTGCCGAACTCACCGCCGAACTGCGCGGATCGGACACCCCCGCGGACGACACCCTGTAGTCCCGGCCCGGGTGTTCCGTCATGGACCTGTCCTCCCTCGCGGGCTCCGGTCTGGACTCCGCCGCCTCCGGCTTCGTCGTGCTGCTGGTGCTCACGGGTTTCGCCGCGGGGTTCATCGACGCCGTGGTGGGCGGTGGAGGGTTGCTCCAACTGCCCGTGATGCTGCTGATCCCGGGCATCACACCGGTCCAGGCGCTCGCGACGAACAAGATGGGCTCGGTCTTCGGCACGACCACGTCCGCGGTGACGTTCTACCGTCGTATCCACCCGGACCTGCGCACCGCGCTGCCCATGGCCGTCGTGGCCCTCGTCGCGTCGGGGGCGGGTGCGGCCGTGGCCGCCACACTCCCGGCCGCGGTGTTCAAGCCGATCATCGTGCTCGCGCTGATCGCCGTGCTCGTGTTCACGGTGGCCAAGCCGTCCATGGGTCAGCTCACCGCGCTGCGACACACCGGCGCGCGGCACTACGGACTGGCTGTCGCGCTGGGCGCCCTGATCGGTTTCTACGACGGCGTCATGGGCCCGGGAACGGGGTCGTTCCTGATCATCGGGCTCGTATCGTTACTGGGCTACAGCTTCCTCGCGGCGAGCGCGAAGGCCAAGATCGTCAACCTGGCCACGAACGTCGGCGCCATCGCGGTCTTCGCGGCGCACGGTTCCGTCCTGTGGGGGCTAGGTCTCGTGCTCGGGCTCAGCAACATGGCCGGGGGTTACCTCGGCGCACGCACCGCGGTGGCCCGGGGCAGCGCGTTCATCCGCGTGGTCTTCTTCACGGTGGTCACGGTGTTGATCGCCAAGCTCGGGTGGGACGTCCTCACGGGTCGCTGACCGGCGCGTGCGCCGCGCGTCAGTCCCTCCCCGGCAGGGCGGGCACCGGGTGTTCGGGGTCCAGGCGCTGCGCTGCGACGGCCGTCTCCAGCAGCGCCGTGAGCAGCCAGTCCCGGTCCTCGGGCGACGACGCCCCCACGGCGGACACGAGGGCGGCGCTCGCCTCGCGCAGTGTCCCGCCCACCGCTCGGGTGGGGTCCTCCGCGAAGCCGGCGGGCAGGACGTGACCGCCCGCGACGGGTGCGGGATCGCACGACAACATCGGAGTCACCGCCGGCTCACGCAGCGTGGCATCGAGCGTGTCCGTGACCGCGTCCATGGTGCCCCTCTGTGCGGCGTCGGCCGGGATCCGCGCAGCGGCCGCCTCGGCGGTGAACCGCGCACGGTCCAGGGCCGTGACCGCGGCGAGCTGCGCAGGTTCGCACGACGACGCCGCGTCGTCGTCGGTGTCCCCGCCGTCCCCTTCCTTGGTGGGTACTTTCGATGCCGCGGGGGAACCGGCCCCCGAACCCGTCTCGCTCTCTTCTGTTCGGCGTGCGGTGGGGTCCGCGCCAGCCGGCGGTGGCTCCGCCGCCCACCACGACGCCGCGACGCTCGCGGCGGTGGCCGCTAGCTCCCCGTTCGGCGAGGTCCTGGCGACGTCCTCGAGCCAGGCTGCGGCGTCGGCCAGTGAACTCGGCGGGGCCCCGGTACCGCGTGCCTCGAGGTGGCGGGCCTGGGAGGGAGTTGCCGCCGGACCGAACGCGGCCTCCTGATCCGCCAGGACGGCGTCGGGAAGGACCGAGGGATCGGGGTGCAGGTCCGTGCGCACGGAGGCGACGGTCGCGCGCGCGCCGAGGCGTGCGGCGTCGTCGTCGGACAACGAACGCCAACGAGCCCACGAACCCGCGGCGAGCACGAGCACCAGGGCCAGGGTGAGCGCCTCGGCCAGGACGCGCCAGGCGCGGGCGGGAGGTGCGGGCGGGCGAGAACTCACGAATTCCTCCGGGGGACGGGTCTGTTCCATGATAGGGAGCAGCACGCAGGACGAACGCGGCGCGGTGACCCCGCGAGCCGCACGAGGAGGACGGACATGACGACAATGGACGAGGCGCGCATCCGCGCGAGCGTGGAACCGGTGGTCGAGGCCGCCGGGCTCTTCCTGGAACAGTGCGAGTTCACGGGCCAGGGCGGGAACCGAACGCTACGCGTGCTCGTGGACCTGCCGGACGGTACGGACTCGCTGAGCCTGGACCGCGTGGCGGAGGTGGCGCGGCAGGTCTCCGACGCCCTGGACCGTGACGACCCCGTGCCCGGCCCGCCCTACGAACTCGAGGTGTCCTCGCCGGGGGCCACGCGCGACCTGGAGACGCCGCGGCACTGGCGGCGCAGCGTGGGTCACCTCGTGCGGATCCGGCCCGCGGAGGGGGAGCGCTACTCGGCGCGGCTGCTCGAGGCGCACGAGGACCACGCCGTGGTCCAGCGCTGGCACCAACCCAAGAAGGGAATGCCGGTGAAGTACCTGGACCCCGAGCGCGTGGCCTACGTGGACGTGCGCGGTGCCAAGGTGGAGGTGGAGATCTGACGTCCCCGCGGGATGTACGATAGCCGGAAGAACACGAGACAGACCCATGCAGCAGCGCTCCGCACCCCGCGTGCGGCGCGCTGTTTGGTTCTCGGCCCCGAATACGGTGCGGAACCCCCGCGTGGTGCGAAGGAAGGCCGGACACATGGACATCGACATGAGCACCCTGCGCTTGCTGGAACGCGAGCGCGACATCCCCGTGGACGTGCTGATCCCCACGATCGAACAGGCCCTGCTGCTCGCGTACATGCGCTCGCCGGGGGCCATCAACGGCGCCCGTGCCGAGGTCGATCGTCGCAGTGGACACGTGACCATCTGGGCTCCCGAGCTGGACGAGAACGACGAGCGGGTGGGCGAGTTCGACGACACCCCGTCCGGTTTCGGTCGTATCGCCGCCGCGACCGCGCGCCAGGTCATCCTGCAGAAACTGCGCGACGTCGAGGACGACAACGTCCTGGGTCACTTCAAGGGCCGCGAGGGGGAACTCGTCTCCGGTCAGATCCAGCAGGGCAACAACCCCAAGATGGTCCAGGTGAACCTGGGCACCGTGGAGGGACTGCTGCCGCCGCACGAGCAGGTCCCCGGGGAGCGTTACGAGCACGGTCAGCGGATCCGCGCGTTCGTCGTGGAGGCCAAGCGCGGGTTCAAGGGCCCGTCCATCACGCTGTCCCGCTCCCACCCGGATCTGGTGCGCCGACTGTTCGAGATGGAGGTCCCCGAGATCGCGGACGGTTCCGTGGAGATCGTGACCCTGGCGCGCGAGGCCGGGCACCGCACGAAGATGGCCGTGGCCGCCAAGCGCCCCGGGGCCAACGCCAAGGGCGCGTGCATCGGTGACATGGGTTCGCGCGTGCGCGCGGTGATGAACGAGCTCGGAGACGAGAAGATCGACATCATCGACTACTCGAACGATCCCGCCCGGTTCATCGGCAACGCCCTGTCCCCGGCACGGGTGTCCCGGGTGAACGTGCTGGACGAGGGTGCCCGTTCCGCGCGCGCCGTCGTCCCGGACGCCCAGCTGTCCCTCGCGATCGGCAAGGAGGGGCAGAACGCCCGCCTGGCCGCGCGGCTCACGGGGTGGCGCATCGACATCGTCCCCGAATCCCGCGCGACGGATCGCTGAACACCCCCAGGATTCGGGGGAATCCCGCGCGGCGCGCTAGACTTTGCTCTGATCAGGTCGACCATCGTCCTTCCGCGCGGTTCCGTGCCGCCTGAAAACCGGACGACGGGTCATGAGGAGCGGGGATGAGCGTCAACAGTCTTCGTACCTGTGTGGGGTGCCGAGAGGTGAGCCCCCCTGATCAACTCGTCCGCGTGACGATGGAGGACACACCGCAGGGCCCCCGGGTCGTGGCGGATCTTCACCGCCGAGCGGGAGGCCGAGGAGCCTGGGTGCACGCCACCCGGCAGTGCGTTGCCACCGCGGTGCGCAAACGGGCGTTCCATCGCTCGTTCCGTACCGCCGTGACCACGGACGACCTCGAGCAACAGCTGCGCGTCCTCCTGCCGGTGCAGGAGGACGAACACCAGGAAAGCGAGTCAAAAGCCCATGGAAAACCGATGAGTGCCGGCCGATGAGTGCCTTCGAGTACTCAACCCGCGGCCACGCGGGACGCACATGTGCGTCCGGTGGCCACGTCAACGGAAAATAAGCGGTTCGTACCTGTTTCGGTGCGGACCGAGACAGGAGAACAGTGGCCAAGCCCCGTGTCCACGAGCTCGCCAAAGAGCTCGGAATCACGTCCAAGGAAGCTATTTCCAAACTTCAGGAACTCGGCGAATTTGTTCGCGGAGCGTCCTCCACGGTGGAACCACCCGTGGCCAAGAAGCTGCGTTCGGCGTACCCCGCCGGTGGCGATTCCGCCGCGCAGTCCAAGAACTCCGCTGGCGGCAACTCCGGCAAGCCCGCGCAGCAGGGCGCCAGGAAGCCCGCGGAGAAGTCCTCCGAGCCCAAGCCCGGAGGCAGAGTCCAGTCCAAGCCCGCCGGTTCCGACGCCGCGGCCAAGCCCGTTGCCGGATCCGCCGCGCCGACCCCGGGTGCCCCCAAGGCCCCCGCGAAGTCGGCGTCCGAGCCCCAGGCCTCCGAGACCCCGGTCGCGAAGCCCGCTGCCTCCAAGCCCGCTGCCTCCGACTCGGCCACGCCGCGCAGTGCGGCGACCCCAGGCCCCCGTGCCAATGCCCCCAAGCCCGGTAGTGCCAAGCCGGGTCAGTCCGCACCGCGTCCGGGGAACAACCCGTTCGCGTCCCAGCAGGGCATGGGCCGCGGTTCCGACGGTGGTCAGCGTGCGCCGCGCCCCGGCCAGCAGCGCTCGGCCAAGCCCGGAGCACCGCGTCCCGGTAACAACCCGTTCGCGTCCCAGCAGGGGATGCGCTCGAGCAATGCCGGTCAGGGCGGCCCCCGTCCCGGTGGTCCCCGTCCGGGTGCCCCCCGTCCCGCTCAGGCGGGCCAGGGTGGCCCGCGTCCCGGTGCGCCCCGTCCCGGTGCACCGCGAACGGGTCAGGGCGGCCCCCGTCCCGGTGGACCCCGCCCCTCGCCGAACATGATGCCCGGTCACACCACGGGTGTGGCCCCGATCGGTAGCCGCCCGGCACCCGGTGGGGGACCCCGCCGCGGTGGTGGCGCCGGCGGTGGTGGTGCCGGTGGCGGCGGTGGTTTCCGCGGCCGCGGTGGCCGCGGTGGCACGCAAGGTGCCTTCGGTCGCGGTGGTGCCCGCGGCAAGCACCGCAAGTCGAAGCGGGCGAAGCGCCAGGAACTCGAGCAGATGAGCGCACCCGCCGTTGGCGGCGTGTCGGTTCCCCACGGCGACGGCAGCACTGTGGTGCGGCTGCGCCGCGGTGCCTCGCTCATGGACTTCGCGGAGAAGATCAACGCGAACCCGGCGTCGCTCGTGACCGTGCTCATCCACCTGGGTGAGATGGCCACGCAGACCCAGTCCCTGGACGAGGACACCTTCCAGCTGCTGGGTGCCGAGCTCGGCTACCAGATCCAGGTGGTCTCCCCGGAGGACGAGGAGCGCGAGCTGCTCGAGTCCTTCGACATCGACCTCGAGGCGGAACTGGAGGCTGAAGGCGAGGACGTCCTGGCACCGCGCCCGCCGGTGGTCACCGTCATGGGTCACGTGGACCACGGTAAGACCCGCCTGCTGGACGCGATCCGTAACACCAAGGTGATCGAGGGTGAGGCCGGCGGCATCACCCAGCACATCGGTGCGTACCAGATCTCCACCGAGGTGGACGGTCAGGAACGGCTCATCACGTTCATCGACACCCCGGGTCACGAGGCGTTCACCGCGATGCGTGCCCGTGGCGCGCAGGTCACGGACATCGCCGTGCTCGTGGTCGCCGCGGACGACGGCGTGATGCCGCAGACCGTCGAGGCGCTCAACCACGCCCAGGCGGCGAACGTGCCGATCGTGGTGGCCGTGAACAAGGTCGACAAGCCGGACGCCAACCCGGAGAAGATCCGCGGTCAGCTCACCGAGTACGGCCTGGTGCCCGAGGAGTACGGCGGCGACACCATGTTCGTGGACGTCTCCGCCCGCGAGAACCTGCACATCGACGACTTGCTGGACGCCATCGTGCTCACGGCGGACGGCGCTCTGGAACTGCAGGCGAACCCGGACAAGAACGCCCGCGGCGTCGCCATCGAAGCCAACCTGGACAAGGGCCGCGGTGCGGTGTGCACCGTGCTGGTCCAGTCCGGCACGCTCACCGTGGGCGATTCGATCGTGGCCGGTGCCGCGTACGGTCGCGTGCGTGCCATGTTCGACGAGATGGGCCGCACCGTGGAGGCGGCGCTGCCGTCCCGCCCGGTGCAGGTGCTGGGTCTGTCCTCCGTGCCGCGCGCGGGTGACACGTTCCTGGCCACCCAGGAGGAGCGCACCGCGCGTCAGATCGCCGAGAAGCGTGAGGCCGCGGACCGCAATGCCCAACTCGCCAAGCGCCGCAAGCGGATCACGCTCGAGTCCTTCGACGAGGCCGTGGCCGAGGGCAAGATCGACACCCTCAACCTCATCATCAAGGGTGACGTGTCCGGTGCCGTGGAGGCGCTCGAGGACTCGCTGCTCAAGATCGACGTGGGCGAAGAGGTCCAGCTGCGGGTCATCCACCGCGGCGTGGGCGCGATCACCCAGAACGACGTCAACCTGGCCACGGTGGACAACGCCGTGATCATCGGCTTCAACGTTCGTCCCGCCGAGCGCGTGACGGACCTGGCCGAGCGCGAGGGCGTGGAGATGAAGTTCTACTCCGTGATCTACAACGCGATCGACGACGTCGAGAGCGCGCTCAAGGGCATGCTCAAGCCGGAGTACGAGGAGGTGGAGCTCGGTACCGCCGAGATCCGCGAGGTCTTCCGCTCGTCCAAGTGGGGCAACATCGCCGGTGCGTACATCACCAAGGGTGTGGTGCGCCGCAACGGCAAGGCCCGCCTGGTGCGCGACGGCAACGTGGTGCAGGACAACCTCACCATCGATTCGCTGCGCCGGTTCAAGGACGACGCCACCGAGGTGCGAGAGGGTTACGAGTGCGGTATCGGACTCGGTTCCTTCAACGACATCCGCGAGGGCGACCTCATCGAGACCTGGGAGATGCGCGAGAAGCCGCGCGACTGACGGGTCCCCGCGGCCGGTGCACTCACGCGAGCGCACCGGCCGCGACCACGTGACAGCGGGTCCGGGTGCCCGTGTGATTCCCACGAGATCACGCGGGCACCCCGCCCGCACCGCGATCCGTTCCGTGATGGGCGGATCGCACCGGGTGGCGCGTCACGGCGCACCACCCCCGCACAGTGCAACGCCCCGGCGTTGCCCGGACACGAGGAGTACCACCATGGCCGACGCCGCCCGCGCCGCTCGACTGGCCGATCGCATCAAGGTGATCGTGGCCCAGGCGCTCGAACGCAGGATCAAAGACCCCCGGGTGGGTTTCGTGACCGTCACGGACGCGCGGGTCACCAACGACCTGCAGCATGCGACCGTGTACTACACCGTCTACGGGGACGAGACGCAGCGTCAGGAGACCGCGCGGGCCCTGGAGTCCGCCAAGGGCATCCTGCGCTCCGAGGTGGGTAGGAACATCACCGCGCGCCTGACCCCCACGCTCACCTTCGTCGCGGACGAGATCCCCGCGGACGCCGCACGTCTCGAGTCGCTGCTGCGCACCGCGCGTGAGAAGGACGCCCAGGTGGCTGAACAGGCCCAGGGCGCTCAATACGCCGCGGGGGATGACGCCTACCGCACGTCCGACGCGGATGACGAAGCCCCCGAGAGCCGGTCGCGGGACTGACCCGGTGACCGATCGCCAGCAGATTCCGAGCCCGGCACCCTCGCTCCCGAGGGCGGCCGGGCTCGTCGTCGTGGACAAACCGCTCGGCTGGACCTCGCACGACGTCGTCTCACGCATGCGCCGCCTCGCGGGGACCCGCAAGGTGGGTCACGCGGGCACGCTGGACCCCGCGGCGTCGGGCGTGCTGGTCGTGGGGGTCGAGAAGGCCACCAAGCTGCTGACCTACGTCACGGGCACGGACAAGACGTACCGGGCGAGCATCCGCCTGGGTGCCGCGACCGTGACCGACGACGCCGAGGGGGACGTCACGAGCACGGCCGCGCCCGAGCGGCTCGCCGCGCTCACCGATGACGCCGTCCTGGCCGCGGTCGCCGAGCTGACCGGTGAGATCCAGCAGGTCCCGTCCGCGGTCAGCGCGATCAAGGTGGACGGGCAGCGCTCGTACGCCCGCGTGCGCAAGGGCGAGGACGTGGAGCTGCCCGCGCGACCGGTCACCGTCCACGAGTTCACGGTGCACGGGATCTCCCGCGAGCCGACCGACGCTGAGCCCACCGCGGTGGATGTCGATGCGACCGTGACGTGCTCCTCCGGGACGTACATCCGCGCCCTCGCGCGCGACCTCGGGGAGGCCCTGGGCGTGGGCGGGCACCTCACGGCGCTGCGGCGCACGCGCGTGGGGTCGTTCACGCTCGAGCAGTCGCACACGCTCGACGAGCTCACGGAGCAGGTGCGCGCCGGCGGCACGGTCTCGACGCTGCCGATCGACGACGCCGCCCGCGGACTGTTTCCCGTGCGCGAGCTCACCGCCCGGGAGGCCACGGACCTGTCGCACGGGCGCAGGATCGCCGCGACGCAGGTTCATCCTGGCGGCGCTTCGCAGACCGACGGCGCCGCGTCTCGTTCCGGGGCAGGCGCCGGCGACAAGGCATCCGCCGGCGACGCCGCGGCGTCGGGATCCGAGCCGGCCGGGGGATTCCGGGCGGAGCTGCCCGTCGCATGCTTCGCACCGGACGGGACACTCGTGGCCCTCGCCGAGGACCGCGGCCCCGCCGACCGCCGATACACGACGTCGGTGCTCGGGATCGCGGCGGGGGTGACGTTCACGGCTGCCGCGGCGCCGGATGATACAGGCGTGGAAATACCCGGGGCGGGTGACCCCGGAGCGGGACAGGACGGAACCAAGCGAACGGAACGGACGCACGACTGATGCTGTGGGGTTATGACGGGTGGTTCTGGGCATCGGTGGTCCTGGGTGCGCTCTCGTGCGTGATCTGCCTCGTGCAGGCCGCGCGCGGACGTGCGCCGGACGACTTCTCCCAGGGTTCCGTGCTCGTGCTCGAGGCATTCCTGCTGGTCTACGCGGTGGGCTCGGTGTTCCTGCCCGTGCTGGGTCCGGATCCCTCCGGGAGCCTGCTCGAGTACTGGGGCTACTTGCTCACGGCGCTGCTGATCCCCGCGGGGACGTTCGTGTGGTCCCTCGTGGAACGCTCGCGGTGGTCCACCCTCATCCTGGCCGCCGCCGGTCCCGTGATGGCCGTGATGGTCTACCGCATGAACTTCATCTACTACTACCAGTGACGCCGCAGCGGCCGGGACGGGCCGCCGGGGGAAGGACGAGCATGGCTGAGCCCTCACGCACCACGCTGCAGAACCGTTTCGGGCGGTCGGGGCCCCGGGCGGGATCCGACCGGAAGAACTCGGGGTTCGGGCGGCTGCTGATCGTGGTGTACGCCGTCTTCTCGCTCTCCGCGGGGGTGCGCTCGCTCTACCAGCTCGCCACCGAGTTCTCCGCGGCCCCGCTCGCGATCATCCTGTCCACGATCTCCGCCGCGATCTACGTCCTGGCGACGATCGCCTTGGCCAAGTCCGGTCCGGGCTGGCACAGGGTCGCCACGGTGGCCGTGGTCGTGGAGCTCGTGGGTGTGCTGGGCGTGGGCCTGCTCAGTGTCCTGGAACCGCAGTTGTTCCCCAAGGCGAGCGTGTGGTCCCACTTCGGTGCCGGTTACGGCTACGTGCCGCTCGTGCTCCCGATCGTGGGGCTCGTGTGGTTGTGGCTGACACGGCCCTCCCGGCGGAGCGGTAGGCTCTAGACGTCGCCCGCACACACCCTGACCACGCAGAAGACATCAAGGAGAACAGTGATTCGCTGGAGAAGCCTGGACGAGGTCACCCCGGGATTCGGTCCCTCCGTGGTGAGCATCGGCAACTTCGACGGTGTCCACCGCGGTCATCAACACGTGTTCGCGCGGCTGCTCGAGACCTCCCGGCGTCTCGAGGCCCGCTCCGTGGTCGTGACCTTCGATCCGCACCCGGCTCTCGTGCACCGGCCCGAATCTCACCCCGGACTCATCATGGGTCTCGAGGACAAGCTCGACGCCCTTGAGGCCACAGGCGTGGACGCCGTCCTCGTGCTGCCGTACAGCCTCGAGTTCTCCGAGCTGAGCCCCGAGGAGTTCGTGGTCGACTACCTCGTGAAACCGCTGGGCGCGGTGTGTCTCGTGATCGGGTCGGACGTCCGGCTCGGGCGTGACAACACGGGGGACCTGCCGGTGATCAGGGAGCTCGGCCGTGAACACGGCTTCGAGGTCGAGGTCGTGGACGACGTCGCGGGCCTGGTCCCCGAGGACTCGGATGCACTCAACGGTCTAGTGGGCTGGAGCGACGACCGTCGCTGCTCGTCCACGTGGGTGCGCTCGTGCCTCGAGGCGGGGGACATCCGCGGTGCTGCCAAACTGCTCGGCCGGCACCACCGCATGCGCGGGGAAGTGGTGCACGGGGCCGCACGCGGGCGTGAACTGGGCTTCCCCACGGCCAACCTGGCACCCGAGGCCACGGGGTTCATCCCGGCGGACGGGGTCTACGCGGGCTGGCTCGTGGACCAGGACGGCATCCGCTGGCCCACGGCGATCTCCGTGGGGTCGAATCCCACGTTCGACGGTGTGAACCGCCAGGTCGAGGCCCACGTGATCGACCGCCCGGACGAGGCCGTGGAGGACTTCGACCTCTACGGGCAGACCGTGGTGGTCGAATTCGTGGAACGCCTGCGCGGGATGGTGGCCTACCGGGGGATCGACGCGCTCGTGTCCCAGATGCGCGACGACGTGAATCGGTCCCGCGACATCCTGCGGGAACAGGCGCGCGGGACCGACTGAGCTCACCCGGTGGGGCTGATCACATCTCCTCGTGCACGGAGGGGTCGAACCCCGAACCGCTGATGCCGGTGTGCAGCATGCGCACCCGTTCCATCTGCTCGTCCGTGAGTTCCCATTCGAACACGTCGATGTTCTCCGCCATGCGCTCGGTGTTCGAGGACTTGGGGATCGCCACGATGCTCGACTGCACGTGCCAGCGCAGCGCCACCTGGGCCGGGGTGCGTCCCACCTTGCGTGCGATCTCCACGAGCCACGGGTCCTGCAGGAGGTCCGTCTTGCGCCCCAGCGGGGACCACGCCTCGGTGAGGATCTTGTGCTCCTCGTGGAACGCCCGCAGGGTCTCTTGCTGGTACTGCGGGTGCAGCTCCACTTGGTTGACCACGGGCATCTCCCCGGTCTCCCGCTCCAGGCGCAGGAGGTGCTCGGGCAGGAAGTTGGACACACCGATCGAACGGATGAGGCCCTCGTCGCGCGCGGCCATCATGGCGCGCCACGTGTCCACGTACCGGTCCACGCTGGGGTTGGGCCAATGGATCAGGTAGAGGTCCAGGTAGTCCGTGCCGAGCCGTTCGAGCGTGCCCTCAAGTGACCGCCGCACGCTGTCCGTACCGTGATCCCGGCCCGGGAGCTTGGACGTGAGGAACAGGTCCGAGCGGGGGATGTCGCAATAGCGCACACCGAGGCCCACGCCGCGTTCGTTGCCGTAGTTCACCGCGGTGTCGATGAGCCGGTAGCCGCGCCACACGGCCTCGGGGATCAGGGCCTCGGCCTCGGCGTCGTCCATGGGGTACGTGCCGAACCCCAGCCGGGGGATCTCGTGACCGTCGCGCAGCACGTGCTTGGCGACGTCCGGGGCGGCGTCCTTCAGGTCCTTGGTCTTGTCGTCACTCATGCGTTCCTCGTTCTTCTCGACGTGTGGGTGGCTGGACGGGCGGGAGCCCGCCGAGCAGTTCGGTCACGGCCTGGGCACTGATCCGGGCCACGATGTCCAGTTCCATATGGAACTGCTGGTCCGCGGCGGGACCGCACAGGTCCGAGATCGCGCGCACGGCCAGGAAGGGCACGCCACGGTCGTGGCACACGTGCGCGAGGGCCGTGGTCTCCATGTCCGTGCTCAGGGCCTCGGGGAACACCTCGCGGGTCGCCCCCACGTTGCGCGCCGTGACGAACGCGCCGCCCGAGAGCATCGTCCCGCGCCACGCGGCGTAGCCCTCTGCGGCCGCGAGGCTGCTCGCGGCCGTCACGAGCTCCGACGACGCCGCGAAGGCCGGGGGCATCCCGGGCACCTGGCCCGGTTCGTACCCGAAGGCGGTCGCGTCCGCGTCCGCGTAGCGGAACTCGGTGCCGATCACCAGGTCACCGACGTTGACGTCCGCGCGCAGGCCCCCGGCGGAACCGGCGGAGATCACGGCGCTCGGTTCGAACCGTTCCAGCATCGCGCTCAGGGTCGACGCGGCATTGACCAATCCGATCCCGGTGCGCACCACGAGCACGGGGCGCCCCGCGGCCTCGACGGCATACAGCTCGGCACCGCCGATCACGTGGGGGTTCTCGCAGCGGGAGTCGGCGTCCGCGAGGAACGGTTCGGCCTCCTCCGCCATGGCGACCACGACGGCCGGTGCGCCCACGCACGCGGCGAACCGTGCGGCGTCGTCCGTCACCGCGTGACCTCGTCCCAGTGCTCGCGTTCGGCCAGGAATCCGCGCACCGCGTCCTGGGCGGCCTCGAGGCTGTGGTTGGCGCCCCAGCCGCACTGCACCTCGTTCGCGGCCGGGACTTCGTCCGCCTCGAGGATGTCCCGGAACGTGCGCTCGAGCAGGCGCTCGAACTCCTCGGTCTCCACTCCCAGCATGAGCGCGTAGAAACCGGTCTGACAGCCCATGGGGGAGAAGTCGATCAGGGCGTCCGTGTGATTGCGCATGTGCTCCGCGGTGAGGTGCTCGATCGAGTGTACTGCCGGCATCTCCAGGTGCGCCTGGTTGGGCTGGGTGAAGCGGACGTCGTACTTCACGAGGGTGTCACCACCCGGCAGTTCCTTCCGATCCGCGATCCGCACGTAGGGGGCGGCCACGCTGCGGTGGTCCAGGTTGAATGATTCGACGTTCATCTTCTGCATGCCCCCATTGTTCCAGGTCGGTCCCGCTTCGCACGTCCGGGGCGCTCCCGAGGGGCGGCGACGTCGCTCCCGTTGGACGGCGCTGGCCCTCCCGCGGGATTGCGACGGCGCTGCCGCACCGTGGGGGTGCGGGGCCCTGCAGCGGTGCGCCGCGCCGTCGTCCGCCGAGTGGTGACGGCCCTTACGGTGCCCCGGCGGAGGATCGGTTAGGATGGACGCTGGTCTGACTGCGGTCCGTGGCGGTCCGACCCCGGGAGCTCGCTCCCGGACCCCGGGCGAGAATCTCACGCACCGGGCGGTCACGGTACTGACTCGAGGAGTTACACATGGCCCTGGATGCCACGATCAAGAACCAGATCATCACCGAGTACGCGACGCACGAGGGTGACACCGGTTCGCCCGAGGTGCAGATCGCGGTGCTGTCCCGTCGGATCTCCGATCTGACCGAGCACCTGAAGATGCACAAGCACGACCACCACACCCGCCGTGGCCTCATGGCCCTGGTGGGACGGCGTCGTCGCATGCTGGACTACCTGCGTCGCACCGACATCGCCCGCTACCGTGCGCTCATCGAGCGCCTCGGCCTGCGCAAGTGATGTGACCGGTTCCCCGTGCCCCTGTCGGAGCGCGGGGAACCGCCGCAACCGGCGCTGTTCGTGACGAACACCGCCACCCGGACCGCGTGTCCGGACAATCCAACGAGAAATCACGTCATGGCGTGACCGCGCTGCATGTCGCGGTCCTCGACAGTGGCCTTCGCAACGCTCACGCGCTGCGAGCGCCTCGATCGAAGACCGGTGTGTCGCGCGGATCGCGCACCACGAAGAAACGGAGGTGACCCTTGGAGGGTCCCGAAATCCAGAGTGCAGAAGCCGTTATCGACAACGGCTCGTACGGCAAGCGCGTCGTGCGCTTCGAAACCGGCCGACTCGCCCGCCAGGCCGCGGGTTCGGCCATGGTCTACATCGACGACGAGACCTCCATGCTCTCGGCCACGGCCGTGGGCAAGCACCCGCGGGAGGGCTTCGACTTCTTCCCGCTCACGGTGGACGTCGAGGAGCGGATGTACGCCGCGGGTCGCATCCCCGGTTCGTTCTTCCGCCGTGAGGGTCGCCCGTCCACGGACGCGATCCTCACGTGCCGTCTGATCGACCGCCCGCTGCGCCCCGCGTTCGGCAAGGGCCTGCGCAACGAGGTGCAGGTGGTCGTGACCGTCATGTCCATCGCCCCGGACGAGATCTACAACACCGTGGCGATCAACGCCGCGTCCATGTCCACGACCCTGTCCGGGCTGCCCTTCCAGGGCCCCGTGGGCGGCGTGCGCATGGCGCTCATGGCCCAGGAGAACGGTTCCCATCAGTGGATCGCGTTCCCTAAGCACTCGCAGCTGGAGAACGCCGTGTTCGACATGGCCGTGGCCGGCCGCGTGGTGAGCACCAAGGACGGCGGCTCGGACGTCGCGATCATGATGGTCGAGGCCGAGGCCACCGACAACGCCTGGGAGCTCATCAAGGGCCAGGGCGCGGTCGCACCGACCGAGGAGCTCGTGGCCGAGGGCCTCGAGGCCTCCAAGCCGTTCATCAAGGCCCTGTGCGACGCCCAGGCGGATCTCGCCTACCGCACCGCCAAGCCCGAGCTGGACCTGCCTCGCTTCGGCGGGTACGGGGACGACGCCGCCGAGGCCGTCAAGGACTTCGTGGGCGAGCGCATGGCGGAGGTCTACTCGATCGCCGGCAAGCAGGAGCGCGAGGCCGCGACCGACGAACTGCACCAGTCCACGCTGGCCGAGCTCACGGGCGAGGGCAAGGCCTTCGAGGGCCGCGCGGACGAGGTCAACGGTGCCTACCAGGCCCTGACCAAGCAGACCGTGCGCCAGCGCATCCTCAAGGACAAGGTGCGCATCGACGGCCGCGGTCTCACGGACATCCGTCAGCTCAGCGCCGAGGTGGACGTGCTCCCGCGCGTGCACGGTTCCGCGCTGTTCGAGCGCGGCGAGACCCAGATCATGGGTGTCACCACGCTGAACATGCTCAAGCTGGAGCAGCAGATCGACTCGCTGGCCCCGGTCAAGCACAAGCGTTACATCCACCACTACAACTTCCCCCCGTACTCCACGGGTGAGACCGGCCGCGTGGGTTCGCCCAAGCGCCGCGAGATCGGTCACGGCGCGCTCGCCGAGCGTGCGATCACGCCCGTGCTGCCCTCCCGGGAGGAGTTCCCGTACGCGATCCGTCAGGTCTCCGAGGCGCTGGGCTCCAACGGCTCCACGTCCATGGGTTCCGTGTGCGCGTCCACGCTGTCGCTGTACAACGCCGGTGTGCCGCTACGCGCTCCCGTGGCCGGTATCGCCATGGGCCTGGTCTCCGACACCGTCAACGGCGAGGTCCAGTACGCGGCCCTGACCGACATCCTCGGTGCGGAGGACGCGCTGGGTGATATGGACTTCAAGGTCGCCGGTACGTCCGAGTTCGTGACCGCGATCCAGCTGGACACCAAGCTGGACGGTATCCCCGCCTCGGTCCTGGCCTCGGCCCTGACCCAGGCCCGCGAGGCCCGGCTCTACATCCTGGACGTGCTGACCTCCGCGATCGACGCCCCGGACGAGATGAGCGAGTTCGCGCCGCGCGTGATCTCGGTGAACGTGCCCGTGTCCAAGATCGGTGAGGTGATCGGCCCCAAGGGCAAGATGATCAACCAGATCCAGGAGGACACCGGCACCGACATCTCCATCGAGGACGATGGCACCGTGTACATCGGCGCCACGGACGGCCCCTCCGCGGAGGCCGCACGCTCGGCGATCAACGCGATCGCCAACCCGCAGGTCCCCGAGGTGGGCGAGCGCTACCTGGGCACCGTGGTCAAGACCACCACGTTCGGTGCGTTCGTGTCCCTGACCCCGGGCAAGGATGGTCTGCTCCACATCTCCGAGATGCGCAAGCTCAACGACAGCAAGCGTGTCAACGAGGTCGACGACGTCGTGTCCGTGGGCCAGAAGGTCCAGGTGGAGATCACCAAGGTGGACGACCGCGGCAAGCTGTCCCTCGCGCCCGTCGTGGCCGAGTCCGAGGCCCCGGCCGAGTCCTCCGACGACGAGAACTGAGCAGAGGGTGTTCGTTACTAGATGACAGTTGTTCACCTTCCCCTGAGGGCGGGCGATCCCGCGGAGCACGTCTCCGGCGGGGCCGCCCGCCTTCGGGCCTATTCGGCCACGGCGCAGGCGCCGGGCTTCACCCACGTGGTGCACGACGACGCCGAGGGCGCCGTGATCATGCGCACCGTCCTGCCGTGCGGGACCAGGGTGCTCACCGAGAAGATGCCCGGGCAGCGTTCGGTGTCCGTGGGGTTCTGGGTGAGCCTGGGCTCGCGTGACGAGGCCCCGGGCATGCTCGGTTCCACGCACTTCCTGGAGCACCTGCTGTTCAAGGGCACCTCCCGGCGCAGTTCGCTCGAGATCGCGGAGGCCTTCGACCGCGTGGGCGGGGAGTCCAACGCGTTCACGGCCCACGAACACACGTGCTACCACGCACGGGTGCTCTCCGAGCAGTTGCCCATGGCGGTGGACGTGCTCGCGGACATGTTCACCGGTGCCGTCCTGGACCCCGAGGAGTTCGACCGCGAACGCGGTGTGATCCTCGAGGAGATCGCCATGGACCGGGACGATCCCACGGACTTCGCGTTCGAACAGTTCAACGCCGAGGTGCTCCACGGGTCCGCGCTCGCGCGGCCCATCGCGGGCACCCCCGAGGAGATCCGCTCCGTGACCCGTGACGCGGTGTGGCAGCACTACCGCGGCTCCTACCGCCCCGAGAACCTCGTGGTCACGGTGGCCGGGGGTCTCGACCACGACCGCGTCGTCGAACTCGTGCGCGAGTCCTTGGCCCGCGCGGGCTGGGACCCGGACGCGACCGGTCACGCCGGTGCCCGGCGGGACTCCTCGCCGGCGCAGCTGACGCCCCTAATGGGGACCCACACGTTCGAGCGCCCGGTCGAGCAGGCCCACGTGGTGCTGGGCGGCGCCGGACTGCAGTCGGGGGACGAGCGTCGCTTCGCGATGACCGTGCTCAACGCCGCCCTGGGTGGCGGGATGTCCTCGCGGTTGTTCCACACCATCCGGGAGCAGAAGGGGCTCGCGTACTCCACGTTCTCCTTCTCGGGCTCCTACTCGGACGCCGGGTTCTTCGGGATGTACGCGGGGTGCACGGGCGAGCGCGTGGACCAGGTCAGCGAGCTCATGCGCGCCGAGCTGGACCGGCTCGCCCAGGACGGGATGGATGCGGCAGAACTCGCGAAGGTCGAGGGCCAACTCAGCGGTGCCACGGTCCTCGCCCTCGAGGACACAGGGTCACGGATGTCCCGGCTGGGGTCCGCGGAACTGAAGACGGGCATCTTCATGGACGTGGACGAGTCCCTGCGGCGCATCCGCGCCGTGACGTCCGAGGACGTGCAGACACTGGCAGCGCAATTGTCCGCGGACGCCACGGTGCGCACCGTGGTGGGGCCGCACGCCGAGCAGAACCAGGAATGAGGCGGGATCACATGAACGAGCAGATCAAGGTGGCCGTACTGGGCCGCAACGGACGCATGGGCTCCGAGGCAGTGAAGGCCATCACGGACGCCTCGGACATGGAACTCGTCGCGGCCCTCGGTCGCGGTGACGACCTGCAGGAGATCGTGAGCTCCGGCGCGCAGGTGATCGTGGACCTAACGGTCCCGAGCGCCACGCGGGAGAACGTGCGCTTCGCCGTGGAACACGGTATCCACGCGGTCGTGGGGACCACGGGCTGGGACGACGCCACTCTGGCCGAGCTCGAGTCGTGGCTCGCCGATTCCCCGGACACGGGTGTGCTGATCGCCCCCAATTTCGCGGTGGGTGCGGTGCTCGCCATGAAGTTCTCCGAGATGGCCGCGGCGTTCTTCGAGTCCGTGGAGATCGTGGAGCTGCACCACCCCCAGAAGCTCGACGCCCCGTCCGGTACCGCGGCGCGAACCGCCGCGCTCGTGGCCGCCGCGCGCGAACGGGCCGGTGTGGCGCCGTCGCCGGATGCCACGGAATCCGATCCGCACGGCGCACGCGGTGCGGACCTGGACGGTGTGCACGTGCACTCGGTGCGGTTGCGCGGGCTCGTGGCCCACCAGGAGACCCTGCTGGGCAACACGGGGGAGCAGCTGACCGTGCGCCACGATTCCTTCGACCGCGTGTCCTTCATGACGGGTGTGCTGTTGGGCGTGCGCTCGGTCGCAAAGCACCCGGGGCTGACCCACGGCTTGGACGGCTACATGGACCTGGGGCTGTGAGCCGCGCCCGTTCCTTCTCCGGTCTGCGCTGGTGGGCCACGGCCGTGATCGTGCTGCTCGTGATCACGGTGCTTATCCTGCCGATCTCCGTGGGCTCCAAGATCTGGCTCGTCGCCATGCTCGCGTTCGCCGCGGTATTCACCGTGCTCGAGGTGGGTGCGAAGGGTCGTATCCTGGCCGCGCTCATGGTCGGGCTGCTGGCCCTGTACCTCGCCTTGGCCTTCCACCGGGCGGTCCTGTTGCTCGGCACGGGGGGCTGGCTGCCCACCCTGCTGGGCGTGGCCATGCTCGTGATCCCCGCGGTGGGCACGTGGGCCATGGTGCGCGAGATCGTCTTCGGCGCCCGCACCGAACGCCTCGGCCGGGAACTCGCCGCGCGCGGTGAGCTTCCCGCGGACGATCTGCCGAGGACCCCGTCCGGACGGTACGTGCGGGCCGCCGCGGACGAGCACTTCGACGTCGTGCGCCGCGAGGTCGAGGCGTTCCCCACAGACTGGGGCGGGTGGTACCGACTGAGCCTCGCGTACTCCGCGAGCGGCGACGGCCGGCGGGCACGCAGGTCCATGCGCACCGCCATAGCCCTACATCGGGGGACGGATCCGGAAACGGTGCTCGCCCGCTCTGGGCGGTAACCTGTGGATATGACACACGACAGCGCACCTGCGCGGACGCAGCGATCCGCGCCCATGTTCGGGTCCCTGCTCACTGCCATGGTCACGGTCTTCCACGACGACGGCTCGGTGGACCTCGAGGCCACGGGTCACCTCGCCGAGCAACTCGTGGACGACGGTTGTGACGGTCTGGTGGTGTGCGGCACCACCGGTGAGTACTCCACTATGACCGACCAGGAGAACCTTTCGGTCTTCCGTGCCGTCAAGGACGCCGTGGGCGGGCGCGTGCCGCTGCTCGCGGGGACCGGTTCGAACGACACCGAGCACTCTCGCTTCCTGTGCCTCGAGGCGCAGAAGATCGGGATGGACGGCCTGCTGATCGTCACCCCGTACTACAACAAGCCCAGCCAGGCGGGGGTCGAGGCGCACTTCCGTTCGCTTGCGGACTCCGTGGACACGCCCGTCATGGTGTACGACATCCCCGGGCGCTCGGGGATCCCGATCGAGCCCGAGACCATGATCTCCCTGGCCTCCCACCCGAACATCGTGGCCGTCAAGGACGCCAAGGCGGACTTCATGGCCGCCGCCCGGGTCATGGCCGAGACAGACCTGCTCTTCTACTCCGGCGACGATGGTCTCACCCTCCCGTGGATCGCGCTCGGCGCGTCCGGGCTCGTGGGTGTGACCACCCACATCGACACCCCGCGCTACCGCCAACTCGTGGACGCCTCCCTGGCGGGGGACCTCGAGACCGCGCAGCGGCTCAACGAGGAGTTGTTGCCGCTCGTGCGTGCCACCATGACCCGGATCCCCGGGGCCGTGGCCGCGAAGACCATTCTTCATTGGCAGGGCCGCCTGCCGAACAACACGGTGCGCTTGCCGCACGTGACACCCACACAGGCCGAGCTGGAGCAGATCCGCTCGGACCTGAGCACGTCGGTGATCGCCGACACGCTGACCACCTGAGATGAAAGGGGTCTCATGACCCATTGGAACACCACCGACCTCTCCGAACCGTCGGCACTCGCGAAGGACACCCTGCGAGTCATCCCCCTGGGCGGTCTGGGCGAGGTCGGTCGGAACATGACCGTGTTCGAGATCAACGGGCAGCTGCTCGTGGTCGACTGCGGTGTCCTGTTCCCCGAGGAAACCCAGCCCGGCGTGGACCTGATCCTGCCGGACATCAACCACATCCGTGAGCGCCTCGACGACATCGTCGCGATCGTGCTCACCCACGGGCACGAGGACCACATCGGCGCGGTCCCGTACCTGCTCAAGCGCCGCCCGGACATCCCCATCCTGGGCTCGCAGCTCACGCTCGCGTTGATTGAGGCCAAGCTGCAGGAGCACCGGATCAAGCCCTTCACCATGGCCGTGCGCGAGGGCCAGGTGGAGCGCCTTGGTGAGTTCGAGTGCGAATTCGTGGCCGTGAACCACTCCATCCCGGACGCCCTGGCAGTGTTCCTGCGCACCAAGGCCGGGACCGTGCTGCACACCGGTGACTTCAAGATGGACCAGCTGCCCCTGGACGGGCGGATCACGGACCTGCGTCACTTCGCCCGCCTGGGCGAGGAGGGTGTGGACCTGTTCCTCACGGACTCCACCAACGCCGAGGTTCCCGGGTTCATCGCGTCCGAGAAGGCCATCGGTCCCGTGCTCGCAGACGTGGTCGCCCGCGCCAAGCAGCGCGTCATCGTGGCGTCGTTCTCCTCCCACGTCCACCGCGTGCAGCAGGTGCTCGACGCCGCCGTGGCCAGTGGTCGCAAGGTCGTCCTGATGGGCCGATCCATGATCCGCAACATGGCGATCGCCGAGAAGCTCGGGTACCTGGACGTGCCGCCCAATGTGCTCGTGGACCAGAAGAAGGTGGGCGACTACCGGGACGATCAGATCGTCATCATGTGCACCGGTTCCCAGGGTGAGCCCATGGCCGCGCTGTCCCGCATGGCCAACGGGGACCACAAGGTCCAGGTCAACGCGGGGGACACCGTGATCCTGGCGTCCTCCCTGATCCCGGGCAACGAGAACTCCGTGTTCCGCGTGATCAACGGGCTCATGCGCCTGGGCGCGGAGGTGGTGCACAAGGGCAACGCCAAGGTCCACGTCTCGGGTCACGCCGGGGCGGGCGAGTTGCTGTACTGCTACAACATCGTGGAACCCGAGTACGTCATGCCGGTCCACGGCGAGATCCGGCACCTGATCGCCAACGGCAACCTGGCCCAGGAAACCGGCGTCCCCGCGGACCACGTGCTGCTCGCGGAGAACGGCACCGTGGTGGACATGCATTCCGGCGCGGCCAAGATCACCGGGCAGGTGGAGTGCGGGTTCATCTACGTGGACGGCTCCTCCGTGGGTGAGATCACGGACGCGGACCTCAAGGACCGCATGACCCTCGGTGAGGAGGGCTTCATCTCCGTGATCACCGTGGTCAACCGGGACACCGGCAAGATCGTCTCCGGCCCGGACATCCACGCGCGCGGCGTGGCCGAGGAGGACACCGTGTTCAACGAGATCCGCCCCCGGATCTCCGCGGCCCTTGAGGACGCGCTCGGCGAGAGCGGCAAAAACCACACGACCCACCAGTTGCAGCAGATCGTGCGGCGCACCGTGGGCTCGTGGGTCTCCCGCAAGCTGCGGCGCAAGCCCATGATTGTGCCCGTGGTCGTCGAGGCCTGACGCCCCGAACCACCGCACTGCGCAGCGGCCCGCCCGAATCCGACTCCGGGCGGGCCGCTGCGCGTCCGGGTACCCTGGGGGCATGGCGTCTCGAACTTCCCCCGCGCGCTCCTCGAAGGCCTCCGGCAGGTCCTCGAGTTCCGCGCGTTCCCCTAAGAACGGCAAGAAGGCCCCCGCACGGTCCACATCCGCACGCTCCGGATCCACGGGGCCCTCGGCCGGTTCCACCGCCCTGCACGGGGTGGTCAACGCGTGGTCCGGCGCCGGACACGTGGTGGGGGCCGCGGTGCGCCGCGTGGGGACCGTGCGCACGGACATGGCTCCCGAACAGCGCCGCGACGGTGGTGCGCTCGTGTGGCTCGTGCTCGCCGTCGTGATCGCCGCGGTCGAGTGGTGGAACCTGCGCGGCGTGGACCTCGCGCTCGTGGCGATCCCCGCGTCCTGGGTGCACGCGATCGTGGGCGGGACCTTCGGGTTCATGGCCCTCGTGCTGCCCATCTTCTGCTTCTTCTTCGCGATCCGCGTCTTCCGTCACCCCGAGACCACGCAGGCCAACAACCGCATCGCGATCGGTCTGCTCGCGCTGTCCGTCGCCGGCGCGGGCACCGCGCACCTGCTGGGCGGCGCGCCCGGTCTGGGTGACGGGTTCGACGCCGTGTGGCGCGCGGGTGGTTTCGTGGGCTTCCTGGCCGCGGACCCGTTGGCGTCCCTGATCACCCGATGGGGCGCGCTCGCGGTGTTCGTGCTGCTCGCGGCGTTGGCCGTGCTCGTCATGACCGCCACGCCCGTGGGGGAGATCGGGCCGCGCTTGCGCGAGCTCTACCGCCGTCTCACGGGCCAGTACGAGCCTCGCGCGACCGACGTCACCGATCCCGCGCACGACCGCTCCTACCTCGATTCCACCCGGCCCACACGCGAGAAGCGCTCCCGGCGCTCCGAGCGACGCAAGCAGCGCCACGAGCTGGAACGCTACGACGGTGACGAGGCGTTCGAGCGCGCTGTCGTGGGCGAGGTCAACCGCCGCGAGGCACGGGACGCGGGATCGACAAGCGTGTTCGACGTCGGCTCGCACGCGGAGCGCTCCGCGCGCCGGGGTTCTGCCGGTGGGTCCTCCTCCGTGCGCGACGCCGCGCAGGCGGCGGGCTCTACCGCGGCGTCCGAGGTCCAGGACACCGACGCGATCCCGAACCCGGAGGCCGCCTTGCGCCCCGGCGAGAAGCGCCCCACCAAGTCCCAGCGCGCCGCCCAGAAATTACGCGAGGAGCAGGGGATCGCGCCCGCGGCGGATACCGCGGCGGCGTCGGACGCGCCCGCCCTCAAGGTGGACGATGACGCCCAGCCGCGCACCCACACGCCCGCGACACCCATCCCGGCCCGCTCCGAGCAGCTCAAGCTGCAGGGCGACGTCGCCTACAGCCTCCCGCCCGTGGCGGACCTCGTGGAGGGCCCGCCCGCCAAGGAACGCTCCGAGGCGAACGACCAGGTGGTCCGGGCGCTCACGAGCGTGCTCGAACAGTTCAAGGTGGACGCCGAGGTCACCGGCTTCTCGCGCGGGCCCACGGTCACGCGCTACGAGATCGAACTGGGCTCCGGGACCAAGGTGGAGCGCGTCACGGCGCTGTCCAAGAACATCGCGTACGCGGTGGCGTCCGCGGACGTGCGGATCCTCTCGCCCATCCCGGGCAAGTCCGCGATCGGCATCGAGATCCCCAACACGGATCGCGAGACCGTGGCGCTGGGGGACGTGCTGCGCTCGCAGAAGGCCCGGGCGTCCGAACACCCCATGATCATGGGCGTGGGCAAGGACGTGGAGGGCGGCTTCGTGCTCGCGAACCTCGCCAAGATGCCGCACATGCTCGTGGCCGGTGCTACCGGTGCGGGTAAGTCCTCGTTCGTGAACTCCATGATCGTCTCGATCCTCATGCGCTCCACCCCGGACGAGGTGCGCCTGGTCATGGTGGACCCCAAGCGTGTGGAACTCACCGCGTACGAGGGCGTGCCGCACCTGATCACCCCGATCATCACCAACCCCAAGAAGGCCGCCGAGGCCCTGCAGTGGGTCGTGCGGGAGATGGACGCGCGCTACGACGACCTCTCCCACTTCGGCTACAAGCACATCGACGACTTCAACAAGGCCGTGCGCAACGGGAAGGTGCAACCCGAACCCGGGTCCAAGCGCACCATCCGCCCCTACCCGTACCTGCTCGTGATCGTGGACGAGCTCGCGGACCTCATGATGGTGGCCCCGCGGGACGTCGAGGACGCGATCGTGCGGATCACCCAGCTCGCGCGTGCCGCTGGCATCCACCTCGTGCTCGCCACGCAGCGGCCCTCGGTGGACGTCGTGACCGGTCTGATCAAGGCCAACGTCCCGTCCCGGATGGCGTTCGCGACGTCCTCGGTCACCGACTCCCGAGTGGTGCTGGACCAGCCCGGGGCGGAAAAGCTAATCGGCCAGGGTGACGCCCTGTTCCTGCCCATGGGCGCGTCCAAGCCCATGCGTGTGCAGGGCGCGTGGGTCTCCGAGTCTGAGATCCACAAGGTCGTGGAGCACGTGAAGTCGCAGATGAGCACGCACTACCGCGACGACGTCGTGCAGGAAGCGCCCAAGAAGACGATCGACGAGGACATCGGGGACGACCTCGACGTCCTGCTGCAGGCCGCCGAGCTGATCATCACCACGCAGTTCGGGTCCACGTCCATGCTCCAGCGCAAGCTGCGCGTGGGTTTCGCGAAGGCCGGGCGGCTCATGGACCTGCTCGAGTCACGCGGCGTGGTCGGGGCGTCCGAGGGGTCCAAGGCACGTGACGTCCTCGTCAAGCCGGATGACCTCGCCGCGACCCTCGCCCTGATCCGCGGCGAGGAACCGCCCGCGCAGAGTACACCGGCCGCCGCAGACGGTGCGCTCGCGGCGTCGGCGTCCGGCGAGGACCTCGTGGCGGCGTCGCTGTCGAACGTGGCCCACGACTACCACGACGGGTCCGACCAATCCGAGGATGCATGGGAGTTGACGGGACGATGACGGTTAACGACGGCGCGGCGGCGCCCGGGGCGCCCGCCCCCAACGCCTCCAACTGGAACCTGCCGAATGCCCTGACGGCACTGCGGATCGTGATGGTCCCGTTCTTCGTGTGGTTCCTGGTGGCCGGGGGGACCCACGGCCAGGACTCCATGGGCATGCGCTGGGCCGCCGTGGTCACGTTCGGGCTCGCGATGCTCACGGACAAGCTCGACGGGGACATCGCCCGGGCGCGCAACCTCATCACGAGTTTCGGCAAGATCGCCGATCCCATCGCGGACAAACTGCTCACGGGTGCCGCGTTCGTGGTGCTGTCCATGCTCGGGGAGCTGTGGTGGTGGGTCACGATCGTGATCCTGGTGCGCGAGTGGGGCATCACGCTCATGCGATTCGTGGTGATCCGCTACGGCGTGATGGCCGCGTCCAAGGGCGGCAAGACCAAGACCGTCCTGCAGACCGCGGCGCTGATCGCCCTGCTGCTGCCGCTCACCCCCTTCGTGGGGCAGTGGTGGCTGTGGTTCGCATGGGTGCTCACCGCGCTCGCGTTGCTCGCCACCGTGATCACGGGCATCGACTATGTGATCAAGGCCGTGCAGTTGCGCAACCGGGCCGTGCGCGGGGATGCGGCGTGACAGAGAACCGGCCGGGGTACGACGCCGCGGAGCTCGTGCGCCGCGCCGTCGCTCGCGGGGTCACGGTGGGCACGGCCGAATCTCTCACCGGGGGCGCGCTCGCATCCGCGATCGTGACCGTGGCGGGTGCCTCGGCGTGTTTCGAGGGAGCGGTCGTGAGCTACTCGCACGCCGTCAAGGAACGCGTGCTGGGTGTGTCCCACGAGCTGCTCGAGGAACGCGGCGCGGTGGACCCGCAGGTCGCGGTGGCCATGGCCCGCGGTGCGCGCGAGCGCCTGGGCGTGGACTGGGCCGTGTCCACCACCGGGGTCGCCGGGCCGGAACCGCACGACGGACACCCCGTGGGAACCGTCTTCGTGGGGATCGCGGGTCCGGGTGTGGAGCGGGTGGAGCGTTTGGATCTCAGCGGTGACCGGGCCGAGATCCGGCAAGCCACCGTGGGCCGCGCGCTTGACGCATTGACGACTCAAATCTCATTCCCAGCCAACGCCTAGTGTTTTTAGGCCGCCGAGCGGGAACAATCGAACACGTAAGCCCGTTATGGATATCAGAGGTTGAGCCCGATGGGCTCAAGAGGCCTCGACCACTGCGTCGTCAGCGATGCAGAAGGCCCCGTCAATTCGTACGAGGAGAAGCAATTCACATGACGAAGCAACCCGTGTCTGTCAATGGTGTTGTCCGTTGGAAGGACGTGGGTGTGTCCGATGAAGCTCACGGGAAAACCAATGATGTCAAGGTCGGTGTCCTGCGTCAGGAGATAGGCGAGGTGCTGCGCAACGTCCGCCAGCGTCAGGGCCGGACCCTGCGCGAGGTCTCGCACAGTGCCCGCGTCTCGCTGGGGTACCTGAGCGAGGTGGAGCGAGGACAAAAGGAAGCCTCCTCCGAATTGCTCGCGTCCATCTGTGCGGCACTGGACATCCCCATGTCCCAGATGCTGCGCGAGGTCGCGGATCGTCTCGCCTACGCCGAGGGCACGTTCATCCCTGACACCGTGCCGTCCGAGCTCACGGAGGAGTTCACGCGGGAGATGCGTCAGTTGCGCGGTGGCACCGCCGCCGGCGCGCACTGAGTCAGACCCCGCTCGCTGCGGCCGAGTCGGCCGCGGTCCACCAGACCAACGAACGGACCCGCCCGGTGGGCGGGTCCGTTGCTCGTTGCAGCACCGTGGGGTCCGCACAGCGTGGAGAGTTAGCGGATCTATGCAGCGTCGATACCGAGGAGAAGTTGTTCATGCGAGTCAGTGCGTTCTGGGACCTGATGTCCCACGAATTCGGGGCGGCGTACAGCCGGGTTCTCGCTCGGGATCTCGTTTTAACCGAGTTGGGTGAGCGCACGGCCGCGGAGGCCCTCGAGTCCGGGACGGACCCCAAGACGGTGTGGTTCGCGGTGTGCCGCGCCCAGGAGATCCCCGAGTCCCGGTGGTGGGGTCCGGATCAACCGCCCCGGCGCTGAGTTCGCCGTGGGCGACGTGCGCCACGCCGTCTTCGAAGGTATATTCGAATCAGCTCACGCGCGCTCCACAACCCGTCCGGTCGCTTATGGCTGTCGGACCCCCTTTGTACCGTGGAACGCGAAGACATCGACAGGGCCGCCCCGGCCCCCGAGAACCGAGGTGAAACATGGCAGCCAAGTCCAAGGGCGCACCGGCACCCTCTCAGGTGGCCGGATCCGATCGTCAGAAGGCACTGGACACCGTCCTGTCCCAGATCGACAAGAACTACGGCAAGGGATCGGTCATGCGGCTGGGGGATCGCCCCGCCAACAAGATCGAGACCATCCCCACCGGTTCCATCGCGCTGGACGTCGCACTGGGTATCGGCGGGTTCCCCCGCGGCCGTGTCGTGGAGATCTACGGCCCGGAATCCTCGGGTAAGACCACCGTGGCCCTGCACGCCGTGGCCAGCGTCCAGAAGGCCGGCGGGATCGCCGCCTTCATCGACGCCGAGCACGCGCTGGACCCGGTCTACGCCGAGAAGCTCGGTGTGGACACGGACAACCTGCTGGTGTCCCAGCCGGACACCGGTGAGCAGGCGCTCGAGATCATGGACATGCTCGTGGGTTCGGGCTCCATCGACATCATCGTGATCGACTCCGTGGCGGCCCTCGTGCCCAAGGCGGAGATCGAGGGCGAAATGGGCGACAGCCACGTGGGTCTGCAAGCCCGGTTGATGTCCCAGGCTCTGCGTAAGATCACGGGTCGGTTGTCCCACACCAACACCACCGCGATCTTCATCAACCAGCTGCGCGAGAAGATCGGCGTGTTCTTCGGCTCCCCGGAGACCACCACGGGTGGTAAGGCGCTGAAGTTCTACGCCTCCGTGCGCGTGGACGTCCGCCGGATCGAGACCCTCAAGGACGGTGCGAACCCCGTGGGTAACCGCACCCGCGCCAAGATCGTCAAGAACAAGATGGCCCCGCCCTTCAAGCAGGCCGAGTTCGACATCCTCTACGGTCAGGGCATCTCCATCGAGGGCGGCCTGATCGACATGGGCGTGGAACACGGCATCGTGAAGAAGTCCGGTGCGTGGTTCACCTACGAGGGGGACCAGCTCGGCCAGGGCAAGGAGAACTCGCGCCGCTTCCTCAAGGACAACCCAGAACTCGCCCAGGAGATCGAACGCAAGATCCTGGTCAAGCTCGGGATCAGCGAGGACCCGGACCAGGCCTCCCAGGACACGGAGGGGTTCGGCGACGATCCCCAGGACCTGGATCCGGATGCCCCGTTCGCACCGGCCAAGGACGAGACCGAACTTCCGGCATTCTGAGCTGACGCCGTCCCTCCATGACTGAGTCCGAACGCTATAGCTCCCGGCGCCGCCGGGCCTCCGATTCCCATTGGGGCCCGGCGGCGCCGCCCGCGTCCGCGGAGTCACCGGGTGAGGCGGAGGCCGATCCCCGCGAGGTCGCCCGCGCGATCGTCCTGCGCCAGTTGAGCGCATCGGCCAAGTCGCGGCGCCAGCTCGAGGACAAACTCGCGGACCGCAACGTCCCCGAGGACGTCGCCCGGGAGGTGCTCGACCGGTTCGAGGAAGTGAACCTCGTGGACGACCGGGCCTACGCGGGGATGTTCGTCAGGTCCCGCGCCGAGACCCGCCGGTTGTCCCGCTCGGCTCTGCGCCGGGAACTCGCGCAGCGCGGGATCACGGGTGAGATCGCGGACGAGGCCCTTGAACAGCGTTCCGACCACGACGAACTGCGGGACGCCCACGTCCTCGTGCGCAAGAAGTTGCCCGCCTCCTTGGACCCGTCGGACCGCAAGGAACGCGACCGGCTGACCCGCAGGCTCGTGAGCATGCTCGGACGCAAGGGGTATCCGCCGGGACTCGCGTTCGCCGTGGTCAAGGAGGAGCTGGGCGCGCTGGAGTCCTCGGCGGAGGAGTTCGAATCGGAGGAGTTCGCCGGTGACGAGTTCTCCGCAGACGGGTTCCCGGGAGACGGGTCCTCGGGAGATGAGTACGCCGCGGGCGGGTCCACAGTGGGCGGGCGCGATCGGCCGGATCCGGACGGCGCCCATGTGTGGGACACGCCCTGATCGGTGCCCCTTTGGCCGTGGACGGCCGAGTTCCAGCAATTTGACCGCGTCCCTAAAATGGTGAGGTGACTCAGATGCCCCATGCCGTGCAGGAACCCGTGATCGCCACCGATGCACCCGCCTACGAAGTGCGCACTCTCGGATGCCAGATGAACGCCCACGACTCCGAGCGCATCACGGGACTGCTCGAGAGCGCCGGATACGTTCCCGCGGTGAACCGTGATCCGGACCTGGTCGTGTTCAACACGTGTGCCGTCCGAGAGAACGCGGACAACAAGCTGTACGGCCAGCTGGGTCAGCTGGCCCCCGTCAAGCGGCGCAACGAACGGTTGCAGATCGCGGTGGGCGGCTGCCTCGCCCAGAAGGACCGCGCCACCATCGTCGATAAGGCCCCGTGGGTGGACGTGGTCTTCGGGACCCACAACATCGGGTCCCTGCCGGTCCTGCTGGAACGCGCCCGGCACAACGAGCAGGCCCAGGTGGAAATCCTGGAAGCCCTCGAGACGTTCCCGTCGGCACTGCCGACCAAGCGGGAACAGGCCTATGCGGGGTGGGTGTCCATCTCGGTGGGGTGTAACAACACGTGCACGTTCTGCATCGTCCCCCAGCTGCGCGGCAAGGAGAAGGACCGCCGTCCCGGGGACATCCTCGCCGAAGTCCAGGCGCTCGTGGACTCCGGTGCGGTGGAAGTGACCCTGCTGGGGCAGAACGTGAACTCGTACGGCGTGGAGTTCGGTGACCGCGGGGCGTTCGCCAAACTGCTGCGCGCCTGCGGGGACATCCAGGGGTTGGAGCGGGTGCGCTTCACGAGTCCGCACCCCGCGGCCTTCACGGACGACGTGATCGATGCCATGGCGGAGACCCCCAACGTGATGCCTCAGTTGCACATGCCGCTGCAGTCCGGTTCGGACCGGATCCTCAAGGACATGCGGCGCTCGTACCGTTCCAAGAAGTTCCTGGGCATCCTGGACCGGGTGCGTGAGCGGATCCCGCACGCCGCGATCACCACCGACATCATCGTGGGCTTCCCAGGGGAGACCGAGCAGGACTTCCAGGACACCCTGGACGTTGTGGAGGCCTCCCGGTTCTCCTCCGCGTTCACCTTCCAGTATTCGGTGCGCCCGGGCACTCCCGCCGGGGAGATGGCGAACCAGGTCCCCGCCCCCGTGGTGCAGGAACGCTTCGAACGTTTGACCGCCCTGCAGGACCGGATCAGCGCGGAGTTGAACCGCGAGCTCGTGGGCGCGCGCACGGAGGTGCTCGTGAGCGCCCAATCGGGCCGTAAATCGGAAGCCACGCACCGACTGAGCGGGCGGGGCCCGGATCAGCGGCTCGTGCACTTCAGTGTCCCGGACGGAGCCGAACACCCGCGCCCGGGTGATTTCGTCACGGTTCCGGTGACCGGGGCCGCCACGTACCACCTGCTCGCGGACCCGCGGGACGCGAACGAGTACAGCGTACGGCGCTCCCGCGGCGGGGACGCGTGGGAGGCCGCCCAGGCGGAATCGTGTGGTGTGCCGTCGTCGTCGGGCAAACCCGCCGCCGTGGGGCTGGGCATGCCGTCGCTGCGGAAGCCCTGAGCGCGGTATGACCCGGGGGACGCAACGCCCGGTCGTGGCGGTCGTGGGGCCCACGGGGACCGGGAAGTCGGACCTCGGGATCGCGATCGCCCAGCGCGTGGGCGGGGAGATCGTCAACGCGGACGCCCTGCAGTTCTACCGGGGCATGGACATCGGGACCGCCAAGCTGCCCCCGGAGGAACGCGGGGGAGTGCCGCACCACCTGCTCGACATCTTGGACCTGCACGAGGAAGCGTCGGTCGCCGCGTTCCAGACTCGCGCTCGCACCGTCATCGCCGAGATCGAGGAACGCGGCAACGTGCCCGTCCTCGTGGGCGGCTCGGGACTGTACGTGCGCGCGGTGCTCGACCACATCGAATTCCCCGGAACCGATCCGCAGCTGCGAGCGCGGGTCGAAGCCGAGCTGCACGAGCACGGGCACGCCCGCATGCTGCAGCGGCTCGCGGACGTAGATCCCGAATCGGCGGCCACGGTCAAGGACGACCGCAGACTGGTCCGGGCGATCGAGGTGCATCGGCTGACCGGACGGCCCTTCACGTCGTTCATGCCCGAGCGCCGGTACGTGCGGCCCACGGTGCAGATCGGTCTCGCCATGGCGCGGGACGTGCTCAACGAGCGGGTGGCCCGCCGCGTGGACACCATGCTCGAGCGGGGGTGGCTGGACGAAGTACGAGCGCTCGCGGCCCGGGGGCTGCGCGAGAGCCCCACCGCCGGGAAGGCCCTGGGGTACCCCCAGTTGCTCGCGGTGCTCGACGGCACGAGTACGCTCGAGCGCGCCCGGGACGAGACCGTGACCGCCACCCGCAGGTTCGTGAAGCGCCAGCGCACGTGGTTCCGGGCGGATCCTCGCGTGCACTGGTTGCGCGCGGACGATCCCGCGGGACCGTCCGCGCTGCCGGAACGGGCAATGGACGTCGTCCGGGCTCAGTATGATGGCGGCGATGACTGACACGACCGAGGGGACGGTAGGCAGCGTGAACTGGCAGGAACTGGCGGGCGTGCGCGTGACCAAGGCGCACGGCACGGGAAACGACTTCGTGGTCTTCACGGACCGGGACGGCACCCTGGACGTCTCACCGGACACGGTCGCGGCGGTGTGCGACCGACACCTCGGGCTGGGCGGTGACGGCCTGATCCGCGCCGTGCGCACCGAGCACGTGGCCGATGCCGGCGAGCTCGCCGAAGCGCACCCGGACGTCGAATGGTTCATGGACTACCGCAACGGGGACGGTTCCGTGGCGCAGATGTGCGGTAACGGGGTGCGGGTGTTCGTGGACCACCTCGTGCGCGAGGGGCTCGTGAGCCTCCCGCGCGGTTCCCAACTGCGCATCGGCACGCGCGCGGGGATGCGCACCGTGGCGCGTACGTCCGACGGCTACGCCGTGGACATGGGTCCGTGGAGCTTCGAGGATGGGGACGCCGCGCGCGAGCGCGGTTCGGATTGCCTCGTGAATGCGGAGGGCCTCACGGTCCCGCGCCCGGGGGTGTCCATCAGCATGGGCAATCCCCACACGGTCGTGGCCCTGTCCGAGGGCGAGAAGTTGGACGGGCTGGACCTACACACCGCGCCCGTCGTGGAACCCACCCCTCCCGAGGGGACCAACGTGGAGTTCGTGGTGCCCTCGGACGACGGCGATTCTGAGTTCGGTCGCCTCGAGATGCGCGTCCACGAACGGGGTGTCGGCGAGACGTACTCGTGCGGCACGGGAGCGTGCGCGGCCGCGGCGGCCACCCGGTTCTGGGGCGGTCCCGACTCCCCGGACCGCTGGTTCGTGCGTGTCCCCGGGGGCGTGCTGTCCGTGACGTTCGTGCCCGCCCCGGACGGCACCGAGCATGTCGTCCTCGCGGGTCCGGTGCGCGTGGTGGCCACCGCCGAACTCGTCTGAGTCGGTCGCGTTCGTGCCGCGGTGGGCTGAGTCGGGAGGGCCTCGCCGCGCGGCCCTGTTGCATGCATCGTCCGACGACGACGCTGCGCGCCGACTCCCAGCCCGACTCCCCTGATACCGGTTCCCGACCCAACGACCGGGGGTGTGGCTTCCAACGCCGTACACGCAACCCCGGTTCCCGGCCCGGCATGCGTGCCTCCGCGCGCCTCAGGCGCGCTGGACGGTGATGACGCGGAAGCCCTTGTCGGTTGCGGCCCGGTCCACGCAATACCCCTCACCCAGGGTGGCCGCGAGCCAGCGCTGCAGCGAGTCCCCACCCAGGTTCTTCTGTACCACGAGCCACGCCGTACCACCGGGCGCGAGGCGGGGGAGCCACATCATGAGGATGTCGTGCAGTTCCTGCTTCCCCACGCGGATCGGCGGGTTGGACCACATGGTGTCGAACGTACGATCCGCGGGTACGTCCTCGGGTAGATGGGTCTCCACGCCCGTGAGACCCAGCTCCCGCGCGTTCGCCGCAGTCAGCCGCAGGCTGCGTTCGTTGACGTCCACCGCGGTGACCGTGGCACTCGGTGCAGCGAGCGCGAGGGCCAGGGTGATCGGCCCCCACCCGCACCCGATGTCGAGCAGGTTCCGCCCGTGCGGATCGGGCACGTTGCGCAGCAGCGCGGCGGTTCCCTTGTCCAGGTCCGAGGGGGAGAAGACCCCCGCTGCCGTCCCCACGTCCACGGTGCGGCCCCGCAGCTCCACGGTGATCCGCCGCGGTTTCTCCGCGACGGACGGGTCGGACACGAAGTAATGCTGCGCGGGATTCTCGGGGACCATGGCTCCACATGCTAGTGCCCCTGCCCGTCGTGTCAGTGCCCGGCGCTAGACTTGGTCAACCGTCTCCAGCCATAGATCAAGGAAATATGACGCAATCTCACCAGCACCAGAATCCCGCTCCGAGGCAGCCCGGACACTCCGCGGAACTGACCGGACCGGAACTGGAGGACGTCGTCTCGCGTGTCCTGGCCCGTGCGCGCACACGCTCCGAACCCACCCACGTACATGACGCCGGTCAGGACGACTTCGACGATGAACGGGGCGTCCACGGCGCCCGCGACCACGACGCGTCGTACGCCGCGGGCGGCGGACACGATCACCTGGGCCGCGCCCGTGAGCTCGCGGACGCGGACCACGTCCAGGTCGAATCCGACGGCGATCAGCAGGACCTCGCCGAACGTCACGCGCTGCGCCGTGTCGCCGGACTGTCCACCGAGCTCGAGGACGTCACCGAGGTCGAGTACCGGCAGCTGCGGCTCGAGCGCGTCGTCCTGGCGGGTCTGTTCTCGAGCGGGACCCTGGCCGATGCGGAGAACTCGCTGCGTGAGCTCGCGGCGCTCGCGGAGACCGCCGGTTCCGAGGTCATGGACGGTCTGCTGCAGCGGCGCGTGACCCCGGACCCCGGCACGTACCTTGGCTCGGGCAAGGCCCTGGAACTCAAGGACGTGGTGGCCGCGACCGGTGCGGACACCGTCATCGTGGATGCCGAGCTCGCGCCGTCGCAGCGTCGTGCTCTTGAGGACGTCGTGAAGGTCAAGGTCATCGACCGCACGGGCCTCATCCTGGACATCTTCGCCCAGCACGCCAAGTCCAAGGAGGGCAAGGCGCAGGTGGAGCTGGCGCAGCTCGAGTACATGCTCCCGCGTCTGCGTGGTTGGGGTGAGTCGCTGTCCCGGCAGGCCGGTGGCCGTGCGGCCTCGGGTGAGGGCATCGGTAGCCGTGGTCCCGGTGAGACCAAGATCGAACTGGACCGGCGCCGGATCCGCCAGCGCATGGCCAAGTTGCGTCGGGAGATCGCGGCCATGAAGCCGGCGCGTGAGACCAAGCGACTCAACCGCAAGCGTCATTCCGTGCCCTCGGTCGCGATCGCGGGGTACACCAACGCGGGTAAGTCGTCCCTGCTCAACCGGTTGACGGATGCCGGGGTCCTCGTGGAGAACGCGCTGTTCGCCACGCTGGATCCCACGGTGCGCAAGGCCGAGACCCCGGACGGGATCGGCTACACGCTCGCGGACACCGTGGGCTTCGTGCGCTCGCTGCCCACCCAGTTGGTCGAGGCCTTCCGCTCCACCCTGGAAGAGGTCGCGGACGCGGACGTCATCGTGCACGTAGTGGATGCCTCCCACCCGGATCCGGAGGGTCAGCTCAAGGCCGTGCGGGACGTCCTCACGGACGTGGGGGCCAATGACATCCCGGAGATTGTGGCCCTGAACAAGGCCGACATCGCGGATCCCGTGGTGCTGGGCCGTTTGCGCAATCACGAGCACCCGTCGGTGGCCGTGTCGGCGCGCACGGGAGAGGGCATCGAGGAATTGCAGCGGTTGATCTCCTCCGCTATTCCGCGCCCCAACCACGACATGGAACTGCTCGTGCCCTACGTTCACGGCGAGGTGGTCTCCCGGCTGCACGCCCAGGACGCCGAGATCCTGCGCACGGAACACACTCCCGAGGGCACGCGGTTGCGTGTGCGCGTTCGCGAGGAACTCGTGGGCGAACTCGAGCCCTACCGCGTGTTGGAGCTCGGGAGCCCGGCCGCCGCGCCCACCGCGGAGGATCCCGCCGGAGCATGAGCGCATCGTTCGTCGACGAAGCGGGGCACGACCTCTCGGACGTCCGCCCCGAAACGCTGCCCGGCGCGGTGGACACGCTCGAGCTCCTCGACTCCGCCGTGACCGCGCTGGGCGGGCAGCGTCGGGAGGGACAGCGGTTCATGGCGGCCAAGGTCGCCGAGGCCCTCGAGACCGGCCGGCATCTGTTGGTCCAGGCAGGGACCGGTACGGGTAAGTCGCTCGCATACCTCGTCCCGGCCCTGCGCCACGCCCGCACCGCGGACAAGCCCGTGGTCGTGGCCACGGCCACGCTGGCCCTGCAGTCCCAGATCACGGGCCGGGACGTCCCCCGCTTGCTCGACGCGCTCGAGGACGAACTGGACGACCGCCCCGTCGTCGCGCTGCTCAAGGGCCGCTCCAACTACGCGTGCCTGCACAAGGTCGAGGGCGGCTACCCGGACGACGACGGCGCCCTGTTCGACGTCCCCGGTTCGGGACCCGCCGCAGGGGGCGCGGATCGCCCCCTCGGTGGCTTGGCCCAGCAGGTGCTGCGGTTGCGGGAATGGGTCGAGACCACCGAGACCGGGGACCGGGACGACGTCCAGCCGGGTGTCACGGACGCCGCGTGGCGGCAGGTCTCCGTGACCGCCAAGGAGTGCCTGGGGCGCAAGTGCCCCCTCGTGGAGGAGTGCTTCGCCGAGCGCGCCCGGGCCGAGGCCGGCGAGGCGGACGTGGTGATCACCAACCACGCGCTGCTCGCGATCAACGCGTTCGAGGGGCTCGCGGTCCTGCCCGAGCACGACGTCGTGATCGTTGACGAGGCCCATGAGCTGCGGGACCGGGTCACGGGTGCCGTGACCGCGTCGCTGTCCGCCGCCGCGGTACGAGCGGCGGCCACGGCCGTGCGCAAGCACACCGCGGCGTCGAGCGATGCACTCGAGAAGGCCGCGCAGGCCTTCGATCTCGCCTTCGACCCCGACCCGTCCGGACTGTTGCCACGAGGCTTCACCGAGGAGCAGGTCTACGCGGTCGGTGGCGTTCAGGATGCCGCGCGCACGGGGCTCAGTGACACCAAGGGCGATTCCAAGGGCGAGGACGCGGCACGTCACGCGGCCCGCTCACGATTGTCCGAGCTGTTGGACACCGCCGAACGCATGCTGTCGGCGGACACCGCCCATGACGTCCTGTGGATCTCCCGCGTGGGTCGCTGGTCGCCCACCGAGGGATACGTGGGAATGTCCGAAGGGGAACCGGCGACCCTGAACATCGCGCCGCTCAGCGTCGCGGGGCCCCTGCGGGAGGGGTTGTTCGACGGGCGCACGGTCGTGCTGACCTCGGCGACCCTGGCCGTGGGGTCATCGTTCTCGTCCACGGCCGGGGCTCTCGGCCTGCAGGGCCCGGGGTCCCCCGCGTGGCGGGGCGTGGACGTGGGCAGCCCCTTCGACTACCGCCGCCAGGGCATCCTCTACGTGGCCAAGCACCTCGCGAAACCCGGCCGTGGCGTCTCGGAAGAGCAACTCGAGGAACTGCTCGGGCTGCTCGAGGCCTCGGGCGGCGGCGCGCTCGGTCTGTTCTCGTCCCGCCGGGCCGCGGAGGACGCGGCGGAGGCGCTGCGCGATCGTACAGAGCTGCCCATCCTGTGCCAGGGGGACGCCTCCCTGCCGTCCCTGGTCAAGGAATTCACCGACGATCCCTCAGCGAGCCTGTTCGGAACCATGAGCCTGTGGCAGGGAGTGGATGTGCCGGGGCAATCGTGCCGACTGGTCGTGATCGACCGGATCCCGTTCCCGCGCCCGGACGATCCCCTGGGCACCGCCCGCACACGCGCGGCCGAACGGGCAGGCGGCAACGGGTTCATGTCGGTCTCGGCCACCCACGCCGCGGTGCGCCTGGCGCAGGGCGCCGGCCGACTGATCCGTGCGAGCGGGGACAAGGGCGTCGTCGCCGTGCTGGACTCGCGGCTCGCCACGGCGCGCTACGGGTCCTTCCTGGCCCGGTCCCTCCCGCCGCTGTGGCCCACCACGGACCGCTCGACCGTTCTCGGGGCGTTAGAGCGATTGGCGCGCTCCTGAGCGTTCGACGTCGCTGTGCTCACATCCGTGGTGCCGTCTAGGGAGACGCGCGTTGAGTGCCTCCGTGCGCTCCCCGCCGGATCATGCGCGGGTCGGCGCACGGTATTACGGCGCGCGCCGCAGCCCTGTGAGCGCGGGCCCGTGGTCCGGAGCGCGAGCACGGGCGGTTCCGAGGCGGTGCACGCCGCCGGGTCCCGCGTGACGCGACGCGCGGTTCCCGGAACCGTTCGGAGGGCGAGCTACAGGGAGCGGAAGACCGAGACGACCTTTCCCATCACGGTCGCGTGATCACCCAGGATGGGTTCGTAGCGGGTGTTCTGGGGCAGCAGCCACGTGTGGCCGTCGCGCTGGCGGAAGGTCTTGACGGTCGCTTCGTCGTCCAGCAGGGCAGCCACGACGTCCCCGTTCTGCGCGGAGTTCTGTTGGCGCACCACGACCCAGTCGCCGTCGCAGATGGCAGCGTCGATCATGGAGTCCCCGGAGACCTTGAGCATGAACAACTGGCCGTGACCCACGAACTGCCGTGGCAGGGAGTAGACCTCCTCGACCGATTGTTCGGCGGTGATGGGACCACCGGCGGCGATGCGCCCCACGAGCGGTACGGGGACCATGGCGTCGTCGTCCGCGGCGGGCAGGTCGCCCATGGTGTGCACCGCGGGGGACGCGGCGCCCGATGCGCGGGTCGCCAAGGACTCCACGGAACCCGCGGGCTCGTCGGCCGGCCCCAGGTGGCGGTCGAGTTCCTCCACGCTCAACGGGCGCAGGACCTCCATGGCGCGGGGTCGGCGCGGATCCCGGCGCAGGTAGCCCCACTTCTCGAGCTGGCCGAGCTGATGGGTCACGCTGGACAGGGACGCCAGACCCACGGTGTCACCGATCTCACGCATGGACGGCGGGTAGCCGCGCGTGGTGATGCAGCGCTGCACGGCACCGAGGATCCGTGCTTGTCGAGGGGTGAGCGTGCGCGAGCGTCGGTCGGACGCCTGCTGATTCGGGGAAGAAATGCTCACGTGCGGGGTCCTTTCACCGTCCACGCTGTGCACACCCTGCGGTGGGCCGCGGAGGCCGCTTATGCGTGTCGGAGACGTGGGGTCAACTAACTCCTGTGTGACCTCGAGCTTAACCTGCGCGCGTCCCCGGGTTCAAATATGTGTTCGAAAAGGTCCTCGACAGCATTCGTACACCCGTGCTAGAACTGTTGGTAGAGATTCGAAAATGTGTTCTAAATACGCTTCGCGTTCGAACACCGCCACCTTCGGGTGGATCCGGTCAGATCACCAGGAGGTAGCCATGACCGCTCTCACCTTGTCGCGATCCGTTCGTTCCGCCACGGCTGCGTCCTCCGCCGCCGTGCGCGCTCGTACGTCGGCCCGTGCCGCGTCCGTCCAGGCCGCCCCGCGCGCCGCTCACTCGCCGCTGCAGCTCACCCGCCGCGGCCGGTTCTTCCTGATCGGACTGCCCTTCGTCACGGGAGCGGCGGCCCTGTTGGTGGTCGCCGCCGTCTTCCTGCTGCCGCCCACGGTCAAGGCATCCACGGAACCGGCGGGGGCGCCCGTGACCCACAGTGTCACGGTGCAGGCGGACCAGACCCTATGGGAGATCGCCGCCGTCGCGGACCCGCAGCGGGACACCCGCGAGGTCATGAACGACATCGCCGAGCTCAACGGTCTGACGTCCTCCACCCTGCACACCGGTCAGGTCCTGGAGGTCCCGTCCCGCTGACGGTGACCCGTCGGTGACGTGATCCGTCGGTGCCAAGTGAGCGACTCCTGGTGCGCCGACAAGCTCCGGGCGGTGTCACGACTGGTCCGGGAATCGACACACCGTGAGACGTCGTGTGACCGGATATGCGCCGAGTCCATAGACTGGTCTGGTGAATTCTCGTGATGATTCTCTCGAAGCCCTTCCGCTGCGCGACGACCTGCGGGGCCTGTCTCCCTACGGTGCTCCCCAGCTGGAAGTCCGTGTCGCACTGAACACCAACGAGAACACCCATCCGGTTCCCGAGCCCGTGGTTCGGGCCATCACGCGGCGCGTCACCGATACCGCGGCGTCCCTGAACCGCTACCCGGACCGGGACTTCACCAATCTGCGGACCGCCCTAGCGTCCTATCTGGGTCACGAGCTGACCGAGGACAATCTGTGGGCCGCCAACGGGTCCAACGAGATCCTGCAGCAGATCCTGCAGGCCTTCGGTGGGCCGGAGCGCTCCGTGTTGAGCTTCGTCCCCACGTACTCGATGTACCCGTTGCTCGCCCTCGGGACCGGAACGCGGTTCATCGCGGGGGAGCGCGCCGCGAACTTCTCCCTGTCCGCGGAGTCGGCGGCTCGCCAGGTGGGCGAGCACGCCCCGAACATCGTGTTCCTGTGCTCGCCCAACAACCCCACCGGGACCGCGCTCGGACTGGACGTCGTCGAGGCCGTGTACGAGGCGGGGGAGGACCGCAACACCATCGTCGTCGTGGACGAGGCCTACGCCGAGTTCGCGCGCTTCGGAACCTCCTCGGCGCTAACCCTGCTTCCCGGCCGTCCCCGGCTCATCGTCACGCGCACCATGAGCAAGGCGTTCGCGTTAGCGGGTGCACGGCTCGGATACTTCGCCGCGGACCGCTCCGTTGCGGACGCTATGCGCCTCGTGCGCTTGCCGTACCACCTGTCCTCGGTGACCCAGGCGACCGCACTGGCCGCACTCGAACACCACGAAACACTGCTCGGCACGGTCGAGGACATCAAACTGCAGCGCGACCGGATCGTGGACGAGCTCAAGCGACTGGGCCTGACCCCCGCCGAATCCGATTCCAACTTCGTGTTCTTCGAGTGCGGCGGGGACGCCCACGCCATGTGGCAGGGTCTGCTCGACCAGGGCGTCCTCGTGCGGGACGTGGGGATCCCCGGCCACCTACGGGTCACCGCCGGGACGGAAGCGGAGACCACCGCGTTCCTCGAGGCCGTGGAGTCCTACCTCGCCCGGTTCTGAGCCGGACCGTCCGGGCCAAGATTCTGAACCGGCCCGGCTCGTCTCGAACCGTGGGACCGGTCGGAGCGCGGCCCCATGGTCCCACCCCAGCCATCTAGACTGGACCCGCCCGCCGAGCCGTCGCCGGGCGTCGTCCCCGAGGAGATGTCGTCTTTCATGAGCGCAGTCGAGAACCACCGCACCGCCACGGTGGAACGCGTGACCAGTGAATCCACCGTGCGCGTGAGCCTGGACCTGGACGGGACGGGTACGTCCTCGATCGAGACCACGGTGCCGTTCTACAACCACATGCTCACGGCACTGTCCAAGCACTCCCTGATCGACCTGGACATCCAGGCCCACGGGGACACGGACATCGACGTCCACCACACGGTCGAGGACACAGCGATCGTCCTGGGTGATGCGCTGCGCCAGGGACTCGGGGACAAGCGGGGGATCCGCCGTTTCGGGCAGGCCACCGTGCCGCTCGACGAGGCACTCGCGTCCGCCGTGGTGGACGTGTCCGGGCGACCCTACGTGGTGCACACGGGTGAACCGGAGGGCCAGCAATACCACTTGATCGGTGGTCACTTCACCGGGTCGATGACCCGCCACGTCTTCGAGTCCCTGGCCTACCACGCCCAGTTGTGCCTGCACGTGGAAGTGATCCGCGGCCGCGATCCGCACCACATTGCCGAGGCCCAGTTCAAGGCGCTTGCGCGGGCGTTGCGCGAAGCCGTGGAGCCCGACGCCCGCATGGCCGGCGTGGTCCCGTCCACCAAGGGCGCCCTGTGAACGGGGCGGAGCAGAACATGACGGAGGCGTCGAGCGTTGTCGTCCTGGACTACGGCGCGGGCAATGTGCGCTCTGCCGTGCGCGCCCTCGAGGAGGCCGGCGCGCGGGTGGTGCTGAGCGCCGATCCGCGCGACGTCATGGACGCGGACGGTCTCGTGGTCCCGGGCGTGGGCGCCTTCGCGGCCGTCATGGAGGGATTGCGCGCGGTGGACGCCCCGCGGCTCATCGATCGCCGGTTGAGCGGTGGCCGTCCGGTGCTAGGGATCTGCGTGGGCCTACAGGTCATGTTCGACCGCGGCGTGGAACACGGTCACGAGTCCGAGGGACTGGCACAGTGGCCCGGGACCGTGGAACGCCTCGACGCTCCGGTGGTCCCGCACATGGGCTGGAATGAGGTGCGCCCGCCGGAGGGCTCGGTACTGTTCCGCGGCATCGAGGACGAGCGGTTCTACTTCGTGCACTCCTACGGGGTGCGGGAGTGGGAATTCGACCAGAGCATCGAGCACATGGTGCCCCCGGGCGTCACCTGGTCCGAGCACGGAGCGCCCTTCGTGGCCGCCGTGGAGAACGGTCCGTTGAGCGCCACGCAGTTCCACCCCGAGAAGTCCTCCGCGGCGGGGATCGCCCTGCTGCGCAACTGGCTGTCCACGCTGCCGCGCACCGGACGCATGGCCGGGCGCATCCCCGCACCGGGTTCGGGGGTCCCGGCATGACCGCATCGGTGCTGCTGCTCGTGGCGGGGGCGTTCTTCGTGGGCGGGGCGATCTCCTTCCATCAGCAGCGCAAGCCGCTGTGGAGCGTGGTGTTGCTCGCGTTGGTGGCCCTCGTGTTGATCGGCTACGGGGGCTACTCGTGGTTCACGAGCGTGTGAACCGGGCGTAGTGCCGTCGTCAACGGGTACGGGGCGCGCGCCGCACCGCGACAATCCAATCAACCACCGGACCACCACGGCGCCCGCGGGCGCCACGTGAGGAGAGACATGACCGAGACCACCGAACGCCGTTTGGAACTGCTGCCCGCGGTGGACGTTCAAGGGGGCCAGGCCGTGCGCCTGGTCCAGGGGGAGGCCGGCTCCGAGACCGGCTATGGCGATCCGCTCGAGGCCGCCCTCGCGTGGCAGGACGCGGGCGCCGAATGGTTGCACCTCGTGGACCTCGACGCCGCTTTCGGTCGCGGTGACAACATCGAGGTCCTGCGCCGCGTGGCTGCGAACCTCGACCTCAGGATCGAGATGTCCGGCGGGATCCGGGACGACGAATCCCTCGAGCGCGTCCTGACCCTGGACCCCGCGCGCATTAACCTGGGCACGGCGGCGCTCGAGAACCCCGAGTGGACGCGTCGCGTGATCGCCGAGCACGGGGACAGGATCGCCGTGGGTCTGGACGTGCGCGGCACCACGCTCGCCGCGCGCGGCTGGACCAAGGACGGCGGCGACCTGTGGGAGGTGCTGGAGCGCCTCGAGGCCGACGGCTGTGCGCGGTACGTGGTCACCGACGTGACCAAGGACGGCACGCTGCGCGGGCCCAACACCGAGCTGCTGGCCGAGGTCGCCCGCCGCACGGACAAGCCCGTGGTGGCCTCGGGCGGAATTTCGTCTCTCGAGGACCTCGCCGCGCTGCGCGAGCTCGTCCCCGCCGGCATCGAGGGCGCGATCGTGGGCAAGGCGCTCTACGCCGGCAAGTTCACCCTGGCCGAAGCCCTGGACGTCGCCGGTCGCCCGAGTGCCTGAGCACCGCGCGGATCGCGGGCCCGGATGCGAAGCGCACCCGCCCTCCGGGCGCGGTGACCACGACGTTTCCGGCCCCAGCGCACGCGTTTCCGGGGCCGACGGCGCTCGCGCCCTTCCCGCGCACATCGCCGCCCAGCTGCGCTCGGCCGGTGGCCCCACAGACACCGGCGGTCAGTCGTGGGAGGGTCGCAATTTGGGGGAGGGTACGAGCCACACCCACCAGTTTCCCGACGACCCCGGCACCGCGGATCCGAATGTCGCCTGCGCACTTGACGCATGGCGCGCGGGGACAGTGGGCGAGGAGGAGGTCGTGGCCGCGCTCGCCGGGATCCGGGTGTTCGTGCCCATCGTGGCGCAGGTGTCCCAGTCCCACATCACCGAGGACGGCCTGGTCTCCGACAAGGAAGCGGACATGGCCCTCGTGAGCTTGCAGGCCGCTGACGGCCGCAAAGCCCTGCCGGTGTTCACATCCACCAGTGCACTGACCGCATGGAACGCCCGGGCCCGACCGGTCGCCGCGGACATCCGCCGCGCCGCGCTGTCCGCGGTGCAAGACGGCTCCGCGCTGCTTGTCGTGGATCCGGGGGCGGATCCGGCCTTCGTGGTCCGGCGCCCCGCCCTGTGGGCCGTGGCACAGGGACACGAGTGGACGCCGTCGTACCGGGATGTCGCGGTGGACGACGCCGTCACGCGCGCGGCACTCGGGCGCTCGGAGATCGTGGCGGCGCTCGCCGGCCCGGGTCGCGGTGTGAATGCCGCGCGGTCCGACGGCGCCGCGTTACGCGGTGGGGGCGAGGGCCCGGAGCTCACGGTCACCCTGCAGTTGCGGGTGGGGCTGTCCGCCGACGAAATACAGGCAGCAGTGGGGCATTACCAACAGCAGCTCGCGGCCCAGCCCGTCATGGCGAAGGCGGTGGATTCGATCGAGGTCCGGCTCACCGCGTGAGGTCACTGCGTGAGATCACAGCGTGACGTCGCCGTCTGACGTCACCAAGAGGAACGCGGCGCACGACCACCGGTCGCGCGTCGCGTTCCTTAAAAGGGCTTCAACGGGACTGACGCTCAGCCGTAGACCGGGCCCGTGAACTTTTCGCCGGGTCCGGCGCCGGGGGCGTCGGGGAACGGGGAGGCCTCGCGGAACGCGAGCTGGAGGGACTTGAGGCCGTCGCGCAACGGGCCGGCGTGCTGGGAGCCGATTTCGGGGGCGGCAGCGGTGATCAGACCTGCCAGGGCGATGATGAGCTTGCGCGCCTCGTCCAGGTCCTTGAGTTCCTCGGCGTTCTCCTCTGCGGCCAGACCGCACTTAACTGCGGCGGCGCTCATCAGGTGAACGGCGGCGGTCGTGATGACCTCGACCGCGGGGACCTCGGCGATGTCACGCATCTGGTTGTTCACCTCGGCGAGGGTCTCGTCTGGCAGTGCACCGGGATCGGAGGCGCCGTGGTCGTGGGCGGCGTCGTGACCGTGGGCGGGACCCTGGGACGATGCGGTGTCGGTGAATTCGAAGCGCTCGGAGCGCGGCTGCTCGGACATGGGACCACTGTAGAACAGCGGTATCGTCCGGCGCGGGGCCGTCGTCCGACTGGCCCCGGCGCCCCCGGATGGGTTATATTGGTGGACAGTGTGCAAGCGGAGATGACTCCCACCCGCCGCCGCCCGCCGAGTGACGCGATCACACGGCACCAGGTGCCCGGGTTCGTGACCGAACGACCACGCCGTTTTCATAACGGTCGTGTCATCTCGGTCTCTGTGTGGTTCTCACCTCCGCTCGCGCGTGCCGCAGCGGAGGTTTTTCGTTGTGGTCCAGGACCCAACCACGGGGAAACCCACGAACTCAGGAGCTTGGCATTAGCGATCCACGTATCAATGACAGAATCCGTGTCCCGGAAGTCCGCTTGGTCGGACCTGGCGGCGAGCAGGTCGGCATCGTTCGCGTGCAGGACGCGCTGCGGCTGGCCCGAGAATCGGATCTCGATCTGGTCGAGGTCGCACCCAACGCCAAGCCCCCCGTGGCCAAGCTCATGGACTTCGGCAAGTACAAGTACGAAGCTGCGGTCAAGGCTCGTGAGGCGCGCAAGAACCAGGCCAACACGGTGCTCAAGGAAGTGCGTTTCCGGTTGAAGATCGACACGCACGACTACGAGACCAAGGTGGGTCACGCCAAGCGCTTCCTCTCCGCGGGGGACAAGGTCAAGGCCATGATCCAGTTCCGCGGTCGTGAGCAGCAGCGCCCCGCGATGGGTGTGCGCCTGCTCGAGCGGCTCGCGGAAGACGTCGCCGAGGTCGGTGTCGTGGAGACCGCGCCCCGCGTGGACGGTCGCAACATGGTCATGGTCATCGGTCCGCTCAAGAACAAGGCAGAGGCTCGCGCTGAGGCCCGCAAGCAGAAGCAGCGGGAGACGTCGCAGTCCGAGAACCAGCGCAAGCAGCGGGTGGACACCTCTCATGCCGAGTCCGTGACCCAGTCCATCGGGGATGCGTTCCCGGCGGAACTGCGTCAGGCGGCCACCGTGCAGGCGGAGAGCTCGCAGAGCGCTCCCATCGCGGCGGAGGACAAGGTCCAGGAGACCGGGGCGCCGGCGTCCGGTACCGAAGCCACCCAGGTTCCGGCGCAGCCCGAGGCTTCTGCACAGCAGGCCACCGCGGACGCCAAGGTCGCAGCGGCCAGGCCGGCGGCGGCGCAGGCGGGTACCGCATCGGCGTCGTCACCCAAGCCCGCAGCGAGCCCCAAGCCCGCTGCAAGCGCGAAGCCGAGTGCGAAGCCCGCACCCGCGAAGCCGAGCGCGGCGGCCAAGCCCGCGGCACCGAAACCCGGGGCGTTCAAGCCCGGGCCCGCCAAGAAGTAACCGCGGCACAGGAATTGACAGCGTTGGGCGTGTGATCGCCCGACACCAGCGTGGTCGCGGCCGTGTGTCGCGACCCACCGGTGTGCCCCACCGGTCGATGTAAAAGGAGACGGCCACCATGCCGAAGATGAAGACCCACAGCGGTGCCAAGAAGCGTTTCAAGCTCACCGGTTCGGGCAAGGTCAAACGCCAGCAGGCCAACCGCCGCCACTACCTGGAACACAAGTCCTCGCGTCTGACCCGCCGTCTCGCGGGCGACCAGATCGTCTCCACGCCGGGTGAGGCCAAGGCCATCAAGCGGATGCTGGCCAAGTAGGCCCTTCCTCTTCCATTTCGTCAGCGCCGCGTTTGCGCGGCGGGTAGTCATGTTCCGGCAGGGGTCGGAACCGAATCGTTAGGAGTACGCACGTGGCACGTGTGAAGCGGGCGGTCAATGCCCACAAGAAGCGTCGTGAAGTTCTGGAGAAGGCCTCGGGCTACCGCGGTCAGCGGTCCCGGTTGTACCGCAAGGCCAAGGAGCAGATGCTCCACTCGTACACCTACTCCTACAACGACCGTCGCAAGAAGAAGGGCGACTTCCGTCGGCTGTGGATCCAGCGCATCAACGCCGCCGCCCGCGCGAACGGTCTGACCTACAACCGCTTCATCCAGGGCCTGAAGGCCGCTGAGGTCGAGGTGGACCGTCGCATGCTGGCCGAGCTGGCCGTGAGCGACGAGAACGCGTTCGCGACCCTGGTCCGCGTGGCCAAGGACGCCCTGCCGGAGGACACCTCCGCGCCCCGCACCGCCGCCTGAGTGCCGCTGTGACGTTCGTCGAGCGCCTGGAAGACCGGTTGCTGTCCAACCCCCGAGCCGATCGGGTCAAGGACGTGGCCGCGTTGACCAGGCGCTCGATGCGTTCCAAGCGCGGATTGTTCCGCGCCGAGGGCCCGCAGAACGTGCGCGAGGCGGTCCGTCTCGCGCTCGCGGATTCTCCCGCTCCCGGGCTGCCGCGGCTCGATGCCGTGTACGTGACCCTGCAGGAGCTCGACCGGCATCCGGGGATCGCCTCGGACCTCACGGCGGTCGCCGACCGCGGTGACGTGTTCGTCCGGGCGGTTACCCCGGAGGTACTCGCGGCCATGACCGATGCGGCCACGCCGCAGGGGATGCTGGCGGTGTGCCGCTTCCCTTCCTCTGCTTTGGACGCGTCTGAGGCGTCGGGCTCCTCTGACGACGCCGCTCGCGCCCTCGGTGCCGCACGCCTGGTGGGCATGCTGGTCCGGGTGCAGGACCCGGGTAACGCCGGCACCGTGATCCGTACCGCGGACGCCGCCGGCGCAGATGCCGTGCTGTGCACTCCCGGCACCGTGGACCCGTTCAACCCGAAATCCGTGCGTTCCTCTGCGGGGTCGCTGTTCCACGTCCCAGTGTTCACGGGCATGGAACTCGCCGAGGTCGTCGCAGCGGCTCGTGAGCACGGCATGGGCGTGCTCGCCGCGGATGGTTATGCCTCCATGACGGTCTCCGAGCTGGCCGACGCCGCGGTGCTGCGCGCCGCGGGCATTTCTTCGGGTGACGTGGCGTATCCCCTCGAGCAGCCCACCGCGTGGCTGTTCGGTAATGAGGCGCAGGGACTGTCGGAAGCGGAGGTCGCGGCCGCGGATCTGTCTGTGGCGGTGCCGCTGTACGGGGCCGCCGAATCGCTCAACGTGGCCACCGCTGCGACCGTGTGTCTGTATGCATCGGCGCAAGCCCAGCGCCGGATTTTCGATCGCTGACGCTTCTCTCTCCGCGCTGTCCGAATTGTCGATGACACACTGAACACTATGACTTCCGATCTCCCCGCGCGCTTCCGGACCCAGGTGGTCGGGGTGGCCCTGGTCGACGACGCACATCACCCCACCGCGTTCCTCGCCGCCCAGCGCGCCTACCCCGAGACGTTGCGCGGGCTGTGGGAGTTCCCGGGCGGCAAGCAGGAACCGGAGGAGAGCGCCGAGGACGCACTCGTGCGCGAATGCGCGGAGGAGCTGTCGGTGCGGGTGGAGCTTCTGGCTGAAATCTCAGGCCCCCATGCTCAGGGATGGCCACTGTCCGAGAAGGCCGCGATGCGAGTGTGGACCGGAACCACTGCGGATACACCCGTGGTGGGCACCGATCACCTGGCCGTGCGGTGGGTTCCGTCGAGTGACCCCGACGCCGTACTGGCCTTGCCGTGGATCCCGGCGGACCTTCCAATCGTGCGGGCATTGCTGGGACAGCTCGCCCCATGACCCCGCCGGGTCAGCGGACGCCATGGGTCCTCCACTAGACTGACCCTGCCCGCACCGGCCACGCTGCGGGCATTTGCACGAAAAGCGGCTCACCCACAGGGGGAGCGAGCTCGTGAGAACACCGTCCGCCAGTAGGAACGCGAGAAACCATGTCCGAGACCACACCGTCCGCCGCGGTGGACCCCACCGACGAGGCCGGGGTGACGGCCGCCCTCGAGCACGCACTGCGTGAGATCGAGGCCGCCGCCGACCTCTCCGAGCTGAAGACCGTTCGCCTGGCCCACACGGGGGAGAAATCCCCGCTGGCGCTGGCCAACCGTGCGATCGGTGGGCTGGACAAGGCCGCCAAGGCCACCGCGGGCAAGCTGGTTGGGCAGGCCCGCGGACGCGTGAACAAGGCGCTCGCGGCACGCGCCACCGTGCTCGAGGAGGAGAGGGATGCCCGCATCCTCGTGGAGGAAGCGGTGGACGTCACGGCGGCCACGCGGCGTCGTCGGCTGGGCGGACGGCACCCCCTGACCAACCTGATGGACCACATCGGGGACATCTTTGTGGGCATGGGCTGGGAGGTCGCGGAGGGACCGGAGCTCGAGCACGAGTGGTTCAACTTCGACTCGCTGAACTTCAAGCCGGACCATCCGGCGCGGCAGATGCAGGACACGTTCTTCGTGGACCCGCCGTCGTCACACCTGGTGCTGCGCACACACACCTCACCCGTGCAGATGCGCTCGCTGCTGGAGCGCGAGCTGCCGGTGTATGTGGTGTGCCCGGGCAAGACCTACCGCACGGATGAACTGGACGCGACCCACACCCCGGTGTTCCACCAGGTGGAGGGCATCGCCGTGGACGAAGGGCTGTCCATGGCGGACCTCAAGGGCACCCTCACCCACTTCGCGCGCACCATGTTCGGCCCGGAGGCCGCGATCCGGTTGCGGCCCAACTACTTCCCCTTTACCGAACCCTCCGCGGAGCTGGACGTGTGGCACCCCACCGCCAAGGGCGGACCGCGGTGGATTGAGTGGGGTGGCTGCGGCATGATGCACCCCAACGTGCTGCGGGCCGCGGGGATCGACCCCGAGCGCTACTCGGGGTTCGCGTTCGGCATGGGCATCGAGCGGACCCTGATGTTCCGCAACAACGTCCCGGACATGCACGACATGGTCGAGGGCGACGTCCGTTTCAGCGAACACTTCGGGATGGAGATCTAGAGCAATGCGAGTTCCTTTGTCATGGCTGCGCGAGTACGCGCCCGTTCCCGAGGACGCCACCGCGGAGGACGTCCTGGCCACCCTCGTGAAGGTGGGTCTTGAGGAGGAGGACGTCCACCGCCCCTCCGACTCCCTCTCCGGTCCGATCGTGGTAGGCCAGGTGCTTTCCATGGAGCCCGAGACCCACTCCAACGGCAAGACCGTGAACTGGTGCTCCGTGCGCGTGGTGCCGGAGGGCCATGAGCAGACGCTGACGGGCAAGGGCATCGACCCCTCGGGCGTCCAGGGAATCATCTGCGGTGCCCACAACTTCTCGGTGGGTGACAAGGTGGTCGTCGCCCTTCCGGGTGCGGTGCTGCCGGGTGACTTCCGGATCTCCGCGCGCAAGACCTACGGCCACATCTCGGCAGGCATGATCGCCTCCGTGCGCGAGCTCGGCATTGGCGACGACCACGACGGCATCCTGGTGCTGTCTCGGATCGGGCTGGACCCCGAGATCGGCTCCGACGCCCTGGAGCTGCTGGGTCTCTACGACTCGGCGGCGGAGGTCAACGTGACCCCGGACCGCGGGTACGCGTTCTCGATCCGCGGGATCGCCCGCGAGTACTGCCACGCGGTGCGCGCACCGTTCACGGATCCCGTGGCGGAGCTCGCGCCGCGGGTGCCCGCGTCCACCGAGGACGGGTTCCCCGTGACCGTGTCCGACGACGCCCCGATCCACGGCCGCGCCGGGTGCAACCGCTTCGCGGTGCGCATCGTGGAGAACGTGGATCCATCCATCCCGTCCCCGCAGTGGCTCGTGTCGCGGTTGCGCCTGGCCGGGATCCGCTCCCTGAGCCTGCCCGTGGACATCTCCAACTACGTGATGCTCGAGTACGGCCAGCCGATCCATAACTACGACGCGGACACCCTGCAGGGCGGGATTACCGTGCGCCGTGCGCGGGCCGGCGAGAAGCTGACCACGCTGGACGACAAGTCCCGTGAGCTGAACACCGAGGACCTCGTGATCGCGGACGAGTCCGGCCCCGTGGGCCTCGCCGGCGTCATGGGCGGTGCCGCGACCGAGGTCGGGGAGAACACCACGCGCGTGCTCGTGGAGGCCGCGCGCTTCGACGAGGTCTCGATCGCCCGCACCGCCCGCCGACACAAGCTTCCCTCGGAGGCGTCCAAGCGATACGAGCGCGGCGTGGACCCGCAGCTCGCGCCGGTTGCTGCGCAGCGCGTCGTCGACCTCCTCGTGGAGCTGGCCGGCGGTACGGACTCCGGGCGGGTCACGGACGTGGACCACACGGACCGCCCCGCCGCGATCGAGCTGCCTGCGGGCTACCCTGCGGCGCGCGTTGGAGTGGACTACTCTCCAGAGGTCGTCGAGCGCAGCCTCGTGGCCATCGGCGCCGAGGTCACGGAGACCGCGGACGGCTGGACCGTGGTCCCGCCGTCGTGGCGCCCGGATCTGCTCGAGAAGGAGGACCTCGTCGAGGAGGTCGCGCGTCTGGACGGCTACGACAAGATCCCCGATCGCCTCCCCGTGGCGCCTCCCGGGCGCGGCTTCACGCGCTCGCAGGCCGCACGACGCCGCGTGGCCAACACGCTCGCGGCCGCCGGGCTCACAGAGGTGCTCAGCTACCCGTTCGTGTCCCAGGCGGACAACGACCTGTGGGGCAGCGCGGACGGTGAGCACGTGGCGTCGATCAAGCTCGCGAACCCCATCAGCGAGGCCCAGTCCCTGCTGCGGGTGAGCATCCTGCCCGGGCTGCTCGGGGTGCTCAAGCGCAACCACTCGCGCGGACTGCGGGACCTGGCCCTCTACGAGATGGGCCACGTGTTCCTCGCGGACGGCTACACCCCGGACACCCAGCCCATCCCGCCGCTCGGCGTGCGCCCGGCCGCTCCGGAGCTCGAACGGCTCGACGCCGCCGTCCCCGACCAGCCGCGCAGGCTCGCCGCGGTGCTCACGGGGCACGACGCCGCTGCAGGCCCGTGGGTTACGCCGCGCACCCTGGACTGGCAGGACGCGCTCGACGTCGCCGTGCTCGCCGCACGCAGCGTGGGCGTGGAGCTGAGGGTCACCCAGGGCTCGCATCACGCGTTCCACCCCGGGCGCACCGCGCAGCTGAGCACTCAGGACGGCGCCGTGATCGGTATGGCGGGAGAGCTGCACCCCAAGCTCGTCGCGGCCCAGGGGTTGCCCGAGCGCACGTGCGCCGTGGAACTCGACCTGTCCGCGCTGCTCGATCGCGAGGCCTCGGCGGTCACCGCCCAGGTGATCTCGGGCTACCCCGCGGCCACCCAGGATGTCGCACTCGTGGTGGACGCGAGCGTCCCCGCGGCCGACCTGCTGACCACGGTGCGTCGGGGAGCGGGCGAGTTGCTCGAAGCCGCCGAGGTCTTCGACGTTTATGCGGGCAAGGGCATCCCCGAGGGCAAGAAGTCCGTGGCGATCGCCCTGCGGTTCCGGGCCGCGGACCGCACCCTCACCGCGGACGAGGCCTCCCAGGCCCGTGAGAACGCGGTGGATGCGGCCCACAGGGAGCACGGCGCTGAGATCCGAAGCTGATCACCCCCCACCAGCCAGGAGAAGTCATACCGTGAGCCACGACACCCAGGAACTCATCGATTTCGACGAGAACGACCAGGAGACACGACCCGGTGGTGCCCGAGGATGGTGGATCGTCCTCATCGTGCTGCTGGGGGCAGTCGTGACCCTGGGGCTGGGGTTGGCCTCGGCGTTGTCCTTCGACAAGGCCTCCCGGCTGGAGGAGTGGGCGGGGGAGTCGATGGTCGTCTCCGGGACGTACCAGACGCTCACCAAGGACCTCGTGACCCAGGACTACAACGGGATCTACGCGGGCATCATGCCCAAGAACGAGCTGACCGAACGCTACCCGTTCGACAACCGGCTCGACGATCCCGTCAAGAAGACCGAGGGGAACCAGATCACGTTCCGCGGCACCCAGACGGGTGTCCAGGACTCCGACTTCCCGCGGGAGGTGGACGCCCTGCTCGCGGAGCAGAACGGTCACCTGACGGTCGTGGAGACGGGCGAGCCCGGCTCCTACGGGGACAGCGGGGTGACGGACTCGATGGTCACCGGCCAGCGGGTCCGCGCCGCGGCACTCGGGATGGGCGCGCTGTTCTGCATCGGCCTCACGGCCTGGGGTGCGCGCCGCGTGCACCGCGGGGTGCGGGCAGGCACCTAGATCTCCGCTCCGGCGCAAGCCTGCGGCGCACCGCCCCGTGGGCTCCCGGACCCACGGGGCGGTGTCGTCTCACGGCAGCAGCAGGAGCTTCCCCTGCGTGCCGCGGGATTCGAGGTCGCGGTGCGCGGCGGCGGCGTCGCCGAGCGGGTACGTGGCGCCCACCCGGACCTCGAGGCCCCCGGAGGTCACGGCGTCCATGAGCTCGCCCCAGCGCCACGTGCGCTCGTCCCGGTCCCGCGTGTAGTAAGCCAGGGACGGGCGGGTCACGTAGAGCGCCCCGGAGCTGTTGAGCCGCTGCAGGTCCAGCGGGGGCACCTGGCCGGAGGAGCCCCCGAAGAGCACGGTGGTCCCGCGCACGCGGGTGGCCGCGAGGGATTCGTCGAAGGTCGTACGGCCCACAGAGTCATAGACCACGTCCGCGCCCAGACCGTCCGTGAGCTCGCGCACGCGCTCGGCGAAGCCCTCGTAGCCGAGCACGTGGTCCGCGCCGAGGCGCTTGGCCGTCGCGGCCTTATCCGGGGTGGAGGTCAGCGCGATCACGGTGGCGCCGATGCGCTTGAGCAGCTGGATGGCCAGCCCGCCCACACCGCCGGAGGCCGCCGTGACCACCGCGGTCTGCCCGGGCTGCACGGGGAACGTGGACCGCACCAGGTAGTGCGCCGTGAGTCCCTGCAGGGGCAGCGCACCGGCGGTCTGAGGGTCCATGCCGTCCGGCACGGGTAGCGCCTTGTCCTCCTCCACCGTGAAGAACTGCGCGTACGTGCGGGTGGCCTCGGAGGTTGCCACGCGCTGACCGGTCCGCACGGTGGTGACCTCTGAGCCCACAGCCACGACCTCGCCAGTGCCCTCTGAGCCTGCCGTGAACGGGAAGTCCACGGGGTACACGCCGGAGCGCTGGTAGGTCTCGATGAAGTTCACACCGGTGGCCTCGGTCCGGACGAGGACCTCCCGGGGGCCGGGCTCGGGGACGGGCACCTCGGCCGGGCGCAGCACCTCCGGGCCACCGGGCTCGTGCGCGACGATCGCCTGCATCGTGGTCTCGCTCATTGTCAGTTCCTCCTCGCAGCGGGGTGCCGTGCTCGCAGAGGGGCACGACGGCGTCCCCGTCAGTCTCGCGCTGCGGCACCTCCCGGCACAAGGCAGTGCACGTCGGGGCGGGCGGTCAGCCGCGCGGAGATTTGGAAGGCGTTATGCATAAATATTGAGTGGAGTGCATAGGAATACGGTATGGTGGAGCCCATGACCTACACCGCTGCAGTCTCAGGCGCCACCGGCTACGCGGGGGGAGAGGTGCTCCGTCTGCTGTGCGGGCACCCGGACATCGAGATCGCCACCGTGGCGGCCCACTCCTCCGCCGGGCAGAAGCTCGGGGCGCTCCAGCCGCACCTGCACGCGCTCGTGGACAGGGACGTCGTCGAGTCCACCGCGCAGAACCTCACGGGCCACGACGTCGTGTTCCTGGCCCTGCCCCACGGTCAGTCCGCGGCGCTGGCCGAGCAGCTGCCCGCAGGCACGGTCGTGATCGACGCCGGGGCGGACCACCGGCTCGAGTCCGCCGAAGCGTGGGGAGCGTTCTACGGATCAGACCACGCCGGCACGTGGCCCTACGGGCTGCCCGAGCTGCTCGTGGACCCGAACGGCCGCAAGCAGCGAGAGAACCTGCCCGGCGCCACCCGGATCGCCGTCCCTGGCTGCTACCCCACGGGATCGCTGCTCGCGCTGGCACCCGCGCTGGCGGCGGGACTGGTGTCTCCCCAGGACATCGTGATCGTGTCCGCGTCCGGGACCTCGGGCGCGGGCAAGGCCCTGAAACCTCACCTGCTCGGTGCCGAGACGATGGGGGGGATGTCCCCGTACGGCGTCGGCGGCGGGCATCGGCACACCCCGGAGATCGAACAGGGGCTGGGATGGGCGGCAGGCGAGGGCGTGCGGATCTCGTTCACCCCCACCCTGGCCCCCATGCCCCGCGGCATCCTCACCACGGCCACCGCCGTGCTGCGCCCGGGCACGACCGAGGAAGCTGTGCGGGAAGCCTACCGCGCCGCGTACGACGGCGAGCCGTTCGTCCACCTGTTGCCCGAGGGGCAGTGGCCCACCACCAAGTCGGTGCAGGCCTCGAACCACGTGGCGCTGCAGCTGGCCGTGGACCCGCACGCCGGGCGGCTCGTGGTGAGCGCGGCCATCGACAACCTGACCAAGGGGACGGCAGGAGCCGCCGTGCAGTCCCTCAACCTGGCCCTCGGCCTCCCCGAGACCTCGGGCCTCGCCGCGCAGGGCGTGGCACCGTGAATCCCGGGTCCCCGCTCGACCGCCCGTCCGAACCAGGAGCTGCGATGTCCTCGCACAACCCCATTCCCGACGTCCCCGTGAGCACCGACTCCGGCGTGTGCGCCGCGGCCGGTTTCAGCGCCGCTGGCGTGGTGGCCGGCTTCAAGAAGTCGGGTGGCCGTGACCTCGCCTTGGTGGTCAACACCGGGCCCGACGACGCCGCGGCCGCCCAATTCACCAGCAATCGCGTGGCCGCCGCCCCCGTCCACTGGTCCCGCGAGGTGATCCGGCAGGGCCGTGCCCGCGCGGTGGTGCTCAACTCGGGCGGGGCGAACGCGTGCACCGGCCCGCAGGGCTTCCAGAACACCCACGAGACCGCCGAGCTGGTGGGTGAGCAGCTGGGCATCGGTGCAGGGGACGTTCTGGTGTGCTCCACCGGGCTGATCGGGGAACAGCTGCCGATGGACGTCGTGCGCGGCGGGGTCCCGGCCGTCGTGGCCGCGCTCGCACCCGGGCAGCGTGCCGCGGCGGAGGCCGCGGAGGCCATCATGACCACGGACACCGTCCCCAAGCAGGCCTGCGTGAGCGGCTCAGGGTGGAGCGTGGGCGGCATGGCCAAGGGGGCGGGCATGCTCGCACCGGGGCTTGCCACCATGCTCGTGGTCCTCACGACCGACGCCGTCCTGAGCGCGGAGGAGCTCTCGCTCGCTCTGAAGGAGGCGTGCCGTGTCACGTTCAACCGCGCGGACTCGGACGGGTGCATGTCCACCAACGACACCGTGGTCCTGATGTCATCCGGCGCCTCGGCGCAGCGCCCGGACCAGGGGGAGTTCACGCACGCACTGACCGCGGTGTGCCACAGCCTCGCGCAGCAGCTGATCACGGACGCGGAGGGTGCCTCCCACGACATCGCGATCACCACGGTGGGCGCGGCCACGGAGACCGAGGCGGAGGACGTCTCCCGCACGGTGGCCCGCTCCAACCTGTTCAAGACAGCGGTGTTCGGTAACGACCCCAACTGGGGGCGTGTGCTCTCGGCGGTGGGCACCACGGACGCCCAGTTCGACCCCGACCGGATCGACGTCACCATCAACGGCGTGACGGTGTGCCGCAACGGCGCGATCGGTGATCCGCGCGAGGGCGTGGACCTCGCGGCGTCGCGCGCTGTGGACGTCCTCATTGACCTCAAGGCCGGGGACGCGAGCGCGACCGTGTGGACCAACGACCTCACCCATGACTACGTCGAGGAGAACAGCGCCTACTCCAGCTAGCGCGCCCACCATGTCACGACTCAGCGATAACACCAGGTACGAGACGGCCCGCTCGAAGGCGGAGACCCTCATGGAGGCCCTGCCGTGGATCCAGCGCTACGCGGGATCCACCATGGTCTTTAAGTACGGCGGCAACGCCATGATCAACGACGACCTGCGGCGCGCCTTCGCGGAGGACATGGTTTTCCTGCGCCACGTGGGCATCCGCCCGGTCGTGGTCCACGGCGGCGGCCCGCAGATCAGCGCGATGCTCGAGTCCCTGAACATCCCGTCCGAGTTCAAGGACGGTCTGCGCGTGACCACGCCCGAGGCCATGTCTGTCATCCGCATGGTCCTCACAGGGCAGGTGGGGCGGGAACTCGTGGGCCTGATCAACGCCCACGGCCCGTACGCGGTGGGCATGTCCGGCGAGGACGCGGGGCTGCTGCAGGCGCGCCGCGTGCGCATCGGGTCCGACGGCGCGCCCCTGGACCTCGGTCTCGTGGGTACCGTCACGCGCGTCAACACGGTCGCGGTCGAGCAGCTGCTGGACATCGGTAAGATCCCGGTCATCGCCTCGATCGCCCCGGAGCTCGCGGATTCGGACGACGATGCCGCGGGGCGGGGTGCGCTCACGGGGCAAGTCCTCAACGTCAATGCGGACACGGCGGCCGCCGAGGTGGCCGTGGCCCTGGGCGCGGAGAAGTTCGTGGCCCTCACGGACGTCGAGGGGCTCTACGCGGACTGGCCGGATCGCTCGTCGCTGATCTCGTCCCTATCCGCGGCGGAACTGCGTGAGATGCTGCCGGAGCTCGAATCGGGGATGATCCCCAAGATGCGGGCGGCTCTACGAGCGGTGGACGGCGGTGTGCCGCGCGCGAGCATCGTGGACGGGCGCACGGAGCACTCGTCCCTGTTGGAGATCTTCACGGACACGGGTATCGGCACAGAGGTCACACCGGACGGAGTTGAGCACACATGAGCAACCAGGACGAACTGCTGGGGGAGTACAAGGAACACCTTCTGGGAGTGTTCGGGGATCCATCACTCGTGCTCGTGTCGGGCGAGGGCGTGCACGTCACCGATGCCAACGGCAAGCGGTACCTCGACCTGCTCGCGGGGATCGCGGTGAACGCCCTGGGCCACGCGCACCCCGCGTGGGTACGGGCGGTCTCGGAGCAAGCGGGAACCCTTGCGCACATCTCCAACCTGTTCACGTCCCCGGGCAGTATCCACCTGGCCGAGAAACTGCTCAAGGTCACGGGGGCGCCCGAGGGCTCCCACGTGTTCTTTGCGAACTCGGGCTCGGAGGCGAACGAGGCCGCGTTCAAGCTCGCGCGCCGCCATGGCCGCGCGCACCCGGACGCGCAGGGTCGGCCCCGGACGCGTGTGCTCGCACTCGAGAACTCGTTCCACGGCCGGACCATGGGATCCCTGTCACTTACGGCCAAGGCGGCCTACCGCGAACCGTTCGAACCGCTGCCCGCCGGGGTCACCCACATCCCGGCCACGGCGGAGGCCCTCGAGCGCGAACTCGACGACACCGTGAGTGCGGTGATCGTGGAACCCGTCCAGGGCGAGGCCGGCGTGCACGGGCTGCCCGAGGGGTTCCTGGCACTGGCCCGCAGGCTCACGCGCGAGCACGGTGCACTGCTGATCGTGGACGAGGTGCAGTCCGGGATGGGCCGCACCGGCGCGTGGCTCGCCGCCACCGCCCAGCTGCCCCGGGGTGAGTTCCCGGATGCTGTGACGTTCGCCAAGGGGCTCGGTGGCGGGTTCCCCGTGGGGGCCATGCTCACGGCGGGACCGGAGGTCTCGGCCCTACTGGGAGCGGGTCAGCACGGCACCACGTTCGGGGGCAACCCCCTGGCGATGGCCGCGGGACTCGCGACTGTCACGACCCTCGAGAACGAGAACCTGCTCGCCAACGCCCGGGACGTGGGAGCCCACCTCGCGCAGCGGCTGCGGGAGGTCCCCGGGGTGGGGGAGGTCCGCCAGTACGGTCTGTTGGTCGGCGTGGACCTCGTCACGGAGAACACCGAGGACGCGGAGAACGCCGGGACCCCCGGGGACCCCATGGCCCAGCGCGTCGTCGCCGCCGCGCGCGAGGCTGGATTCATCCTCAACGCCACCGGACCCACCACGCTGCGTTTGGCGCCGCCTCTCATCATCACCGCGGAGCAGGCGGACACGTTCGTCGAGGCCCTGCCGCATGTGCTCGAGACCGTCCGCGCCCGCTGAGCCCCGGACAGCACCACACCCGAAGGAGAATCCCCCGTGCCCCGTCACTTCCTGGTCGACACCGATCTCACCCCCGAGGAACAGTCCGGGGTCCTGGACCTTGCCGCCTCGCTCAAGGCGGACCGGTTCTCCCGCCGCCCACTCGCGGGTCCGCAGACCGTGGGGATCATCTTCGACAAGACCTCCACCCGCACCCGCGTCTCGTTCGCGGCCGGGGTGAGCGACCTGGGCGGCAACCCGCTGATCATCAACCCGGGGGAGTCCCAGCTGGGCCACAAGGAAACCGTCGCGGACAGCGCCCGCGTGCTCTCCCGGATGCTCGGGGCGATCGTGTGGCGCACGTACGCGCAGTCCGGGCTCGAGGAGATGGCCGAGTTCAGCGACGTCCCGGTGATCAACGCCCTGTCCGACGACTACCACCCGTGCCAGATCCTCGCGGACCTGCTGACGCTGCGCGAGGAGTTCGGGGACGTGGCCGGGCGCACCCTGGTCTACCTGGGGGACGCCGCGAACAACATGGCGAACTCCTACCTGCTCGGCTGCGCCACGGCCGGCATGCACGTGCGCGTGGCCGGACCGGGAGGCTACCTGCCGCGCGAGGACGTCGTCGCCGCGGCCCGCGAACGCGCCGAGCTCACCGGCGGCTCGGTGCTCGTGACCACGGACGCGAGAGAGGCGCTGGAGGACGCGGACGCCGTTGTCACCGACACGTGGGTGTCCATGGGCCAGGAGAGCGAGAAAACCGAGCGCGCGCAGATCTTCACGCCGTACTCCGTGACCTCCGAGGCCATGGCGCTCGCGGCCGACGACGCCGTGTTCCTGCACTGCCTGCCTGCCTACCGCGGCTTCGAGGTCGCCGCGGACGTGATCGACGGCCCCGCGTCCCGGGTGTGGGACGAGGCCGAGAACCGGGTGCACGCGCAGAAGGCCCTGCTCACGTTCCTGCTGGATTCCTCGGGACTGGCCGCGGACCTGCCCGCCGCCTTGCGCCGGGAGGAGGCACGGTGAGCATCCCCACGACCAAGACGGCGCGCCAGGCCCGGATCCTCGAACTTGTGACCGGAGGAGACGTCCACTCGCAGGCCGAACTGGCCGAACTGCTCGCGGCGGATGGCATCCAGGTGACCCAGGCGACCCTGTCCCGAGACCTCGTGGAACTCGAGGCGGTGCGCGTGCGCTCCGCGAGCGGGGGCATGGTCTACGCGGTTCCCCAGGCGGGGGTGGACCGGTCCCCGACCAGCGGCGTCACCCGCGAGAGCACCGACGCCAAGCTCGCCGCACTGTGCCGCGAGCTGCTCGTGACGGCCGAGGGCAGCGCCAACCTCGTGATCCTGCGCACCCCGCCCGGGGCCGCGCAGTACTTCGCCTCGGCGATCGACCACTCGCTGCTCCCCGAGGTGCTCGGCACCATTGCCGGGGACGACACCATCATGGTGGTCAGCCGGGATCCCCAGGGCGGGGAGCAGCTCGCGCGGAAGTTCCTGGGCCTCGCCCGCTGAGCGCGCCCACCAGGCACGCGGACGACGCCGCCCGCGCGCCGTCCGCGCCCGTGCCACCTCCCGGCGGTGGGCCCCCAGCCCCTGGAAGAGCAGGTGCCGTCCGCCCGGTTCAGGCCTCGCGCGTCTCGTAGCTCTCCAGCAGCGGCAGCAGGTGCTCCTGGCCGAAGACGCGGGCCACGTCCTGTGCGTGCTGGTGACCCGTGGCCTGGCCCGCCCCCGCCTCGAGCAGCGCGCGGGCAATGGGCTCGTTGCCGCGGAACACCGCACAGACCAGGGCAGTGAAGCCCATGTCGCTCACGCGCTCGGTGTCCGCGCCGCGGGCGAGCAGCATGGCCACCGTCTCCTCGCGCTCCAGGTACGCCGCCAGGTTCAGCAGGGTGTCCCCCTTGCTGTTCGTGAGGTTGACCGGCACCCCGGCGTCGAGCGCAGAGCTCAGCAGCTGGGTGTCGCCGTTGCGGGCGGCGTCGAACAGGGATGAGACGTAGGCCAGCTCCGCCTCGGTGAATTGGGGGCTCTGCGCGTTTCTGTGCTGGTCGGTCACGGGGGATCCTCCTGTACGGGGCCACGGCCCGTGGCCCGGGAACGAATTGACGGGATTGCGGAGAGCGGCGGCCGGGGCTCGTCGCGTGCGGCGCTGTCTAGTGTCGCACGCGGAATCCGGGCGGGGTCGACGTTTGACTCGAATATCCGATACGGGCAGTATCACGTGTTAGAACTCACACCGTCTTCTGGAGGACCCATGACCAACCTGGCCACCCTGCTCACCACCTCGGCCGCCCAGTACACGTCCGATCCCGCGATCATTCTCGACGAGCTGCACATGACCTACGGGCAGCTGGACGATCTCTCCGCCCGCGGCGCGGCGCTGCTCAAGGCCAACGGCATCCGACCGGGGGACCGCGTGGCCCTCGTGCTGCCCAACGTGCCCCACATGGCCGTGTTGTACTACGCGATCCTGCGCGCCGGCGGCATCGTCGTCCCCCTCAACCCCCTGCTCACGCCCCGAGAGCTCACCTACCACTTCCAGGACTCCGGGTGCTCCTTCGTGCTCGCGTGGGAGGACATGGCGCAGGCCAGCCAGAAGGCGGCCGAGGAGATCGAGGGCCTCGCCGTGCTGCCCATCAGCGCCCGCGGAACGGTGGAGCGCCTCCAGGGTGTGGATCCCGACCGTGACGTCGTGGAGCGTCAGGACTCGGACACGGCCGTGCTGCTCTACACGTCCGGGACCACCGGCCGCCCCAAGGGTGCGGAGCTGACCCACCACAACCTGCTCACCAACGCCGAGGTCGCCGGCGAGGTGTTCAACCTGCACCACGGGGACGTGATGTTCGGTGGGCTGCCCTTCTTCCACGTGTTCGGCCAGACGGTGGCGCTCAACGGCGTGATCTGCAGCGGTGCGGCCGTGACTCTGCTGCCCCGCTTCCACCCGGGCAAGGCCCTGGAGATCCTGCGCCGCGACGGTGTCACGATCTTCGCGGGGGTCCCCACCATGTACGTGGCCCTGCTGCACCAGGCCAACCAGGACCCGCAGGCCGTCGAGGGCGTGGACCTGCGTGCCGGCGTGTCCGGAGGGTCCCCCATGCCTGTGGAGGTCATGGTCAAGTTCGAGAAGGTCTTCAACACCACCGTGTTCGAGGGGTACGGGCTGTCCGAGACCTCGCCGGTGGTGTGCTTCAACCAGCCGGGCAACGAGCGCAAGCCGGGCTCCATCGGCACGGCCGTGCGCGGTGCGGAGCTGCGCGTGGTGGACGGGGACGACCAGCAGGTCCCCACCAACGAGGTCGGTGAGCTCGTGGTGCGCGGGCAGTACGTGATGAAGGGCTACTGGAACAAGCCCGAAGCCACCGAGAACGCGATGCGCGGCGGCTGGTTCCACACCGGTGACATGGCTCGCGAGGACGAGGACGGCGCGTTCTTCATCGTGGACCGTAAGAAGGACATGATCCTGCGCGGCGGTTACAACGTGTACCCGCGCGAGGTCGAGGAGGCCATCTACCAGTTCCCCGGCGTGGTGGAGGCCGCGGTGCTGGGGGTCCCGAGCGAGAAGCACGGCGAGGAGGTCGGGGCCGTGGTGGTCTTCGAGTCCGGGGTGCTCCAGTCCAAGGGCCGCGAGGCGCTCACGCGAGAGCTGGACGCGTTCGTCCAGGAGCGGGTGGCCAAGTACAAGTACCCCCGGATCTACCGGATCGTGGACGAGCTGCCCAAGGGCCCTACGGGCAAGATTTTGAAGCGCGAACTGACCCTCGATGCATAAATACTGATTGCTGTGTATAGTCATGCATGAGCCGCGGGGCACTCCCGCGTAGTCGGCGTCGTCGAGCAGTTGTGGAGGAAAGCACCGTGAGTGATCGCGTGGTATTGGCCTACTCGGGCGGATTGGACACGTCCGTGGCCATCGGGTGGATCGGTGAGGCCACCGGTGCCGAGGTCATCGCCGTGGCCGTGGATGTCGGACAGGGTGGCGAGGACCTCGAGACCGTGCGTCAGCGCGCCCTGGACTGCGGTGCCGTGGAGGCGTACGTCGCGGACGCCCGTGACGAGTTCGCGAGCGAGTACTGCATGCCCGCGTTGAAGGCCAACGGCCTCTACATGGACTCCTACCCCCTGGTCTCGGCCGTCTCCCGCCCGGTGATCGTCAAGCACCTCGTGAAGGCCGCGAAGCAGTTCGGTGCCACCACGGTGGCCCACGGCTGCACGGGCAAGGGCAACGACCAGGTGCGCTTCGAGGTGGGCATCCAGACCCTGGGTCCCGAACTCAAGTGCATCGCGCCGGTACGTGACCTCGCGTTGACCCGTGAGAAGGCCATCACGTACGCGGAGAACAACAACCTGCCGATCGCCACGACCAAGAAGAACCCCTTCTCGATCGACCAGAACGTGTGGGGCCGCGCGGTGGAGACCGGGTTCCTCGAGGACATCTGGAACGCGCCCACCAAGGACGTCTACGACTACACGGACGATCCCACGTTCCCGCCCGCCGCGGACGAGGTCGTGATCACGTTCGAGCAGGGCGTGCCCGTGGCGCTCGATGGCAAGCCCGTCACGCCGCTGCAGGCCATCCAGGAGCTCAACCGCCGCGCGGGTGCCCAGGGTGTGGGGCGGATCGACATCGTTGAGGACCGGCTCGTGGGCATCAAGTCCCGCGAGATCTACGAGGCCCCGGGTGCCATGGCGTTGATCGCCGCGCACAAGGAACTCGAGAACGTCACGATCGAGCGCGAGCAGGCCCGCTTCAAGAAGACCGTGGGTCAACGCTGGACCGAGCTCGTCTACGACGGCCAGTGGTTCTCCCCGTTGAAGAAGTCCTTGGACGTGTTCATCGAGGACACCCAGAAGTACGTCAACGGTGACATCCGCATGGAGTTGCACGCGGGCCGGGCCACAGTGACCGGGCGGCGTTCGTCCACGGGTCTCTACGACTTCAACCTGGCCACGTACGACGAAGGTGACTCCTTCGACCAGTCCAACGCCCGCGGGTTCATCGAACTGTTCGGGATGTCCTCCAAGGTGGCCTCCCGCCGCGAGCAGGGCCTCGCCGAGGGCTGACATCCGTCTCCCGCGCCCCGGTGCGCGGGTGATCACCACATCATCGCGAACGGCCGGGCTCCTAGACTGGAGCCCGGCCGTTCCCCACGCCGGGTGAGTGCCCGGCAATCCACGGTCCCACGACGTCCACGAGGAGCATCATGGCCCAGCACGAGCAGCACGGAACCAACGAGGGCGCCCTGTGGGGCGGTCGATTCGCGGGCGGGCCCGCGGACGCCCTCGCCGCGCTGAGCAAGTCCACCGATTTCGATTGGCGTCTGGCGCCGTACGACATCGCGGGGTCCCGCGCCCACGCCCGCGTGCTGCACACGGCCGGCCTGTTGAGCGAGGACGAGTTGAGCGGGATGCTGGACGCACTCGACCGGCTCGAGGCGGACGTGCGCAGCGGGGCGTACGCGCCGTCGCCGTCGGACGAGGACGTCCACGGGTGCCTCGAGCGCGGGCTCATCGAGCGCGCCGGGGCGAACCTCGGCGGCAAGCTGCGCGCGGGTCGCTCCCGCAACGACCAGATCGCGACCCTGGGTCGGATGTACCTGCGCGACCACGCCTCGATCATGGCGCGCAACCTGCTGGAGCTCGTGCGAGCCCTCGTGGAGCAGGCGCGGCGCCACCCGTACGCCCCCATGCCCGGGCGCACCCACCTGCAGCACGCCCAGCCCGTGCTGCTGTCCCACCACCTGCTCGCCCACGCGTGGGCGGTACTGCGGGACGTCCAGCGGCTCGCCGACTGGGACAAGCGTGCGGCGGTGTCCCCGTACGGTTCGGGCGCGCTCGCGGGATCGTCGCTGGGCCTGGACCCCAATGCCGTGGCGGCCGAGCTCGGCTTCGACTCCGCGGTGTTCAACTCGATCGACGGCACCGCGTCGCGGGACGTCTACGCGGAGTTCGCGTGGGTGTGCGCCATGGCCGCCGTGGACGTCTCCCGGATGAGCGAGGAGGTGACCACGTGGGCCACCAAGGAATTCTCGTTCGTGACCCTGGACGACGCCTATTCGACCGGCTCATCGATCATGCCGCAGAAGAAGAACCCGGACGTCGCGGAACTCGCGCGCGGTAAGGCCGGGCGGTTGATCGGTGACCTCGCGGGTCTGCTCGCGACCCTCAAGGGGTTGCCGCTCGCGTACAACCGGGATCTGCAAGAGGACAAGGAACCCGTCTTCGACGCGATCGACCAGCTCGAGGTGCTGTTGCCCGCCGTCACGGGCATGATGGCGACCCTCGAGTTCCACACGCAGCGCCTCGCCGAGCTCGCCCCGCAGGGTTTCGCGCTCGCGACCGACGTCGCCGAGTGGCTCGTGCGTCAGGGCGTCCCATTCCGCGAGGCGCACGAGGTCTCCGGGGAGGCCGTGCGCGTGTGCGAGGACGAGGGCATCGAGCTGTGGGACCTGACCGATGAGCAGTTCGCCGCGATCTCGCCGCACCTCACGCCCGGGGTCCGCGAGGTGCTCACGGTCGAGGGCTCCCTGTCCTCGCGCAACTCCCAGGGCGGCACCGCGCCGGACGCGGTCGCCCAACAGCTCACCGAGCTCGAACGGCAGCTCGCGGAGCTGGACGCCTTCGCCGCGCGCGAGCCCGTCGTCTCGTGACGGCCGGACTGCACGAGCTTCTCCTCGCCCCGGCCCCCGACGTCGCTCCCCGGCTGCTCGGCGCCGTCCTCGTGTGCGCGCGCCCCGGGGGCACGGTGGGGCTGCGGCTGACCGAGGTCGAGGCCTATGGCGGCCCGCAGGACTCGGACCTGCCGGATCCCGGGGCCCACACCTACCGGGGTCGCACGGCGCGCAACGCCTCGATGTTCGGCCCGCCCGGGCACGTCTACGTGTACTTCACGTACGGGCTGCATCACGCGGTGAACTTCGTGTGCCGGCCCGAGGGCGTCGGTGGCGGTGTCCTGATCCGCTCGGGCGAGGTCGTGCTGGGCACCGAGGTGGCCACGCAGCGCAGGCTCGCAAACCGCAGTTCCGAACCGGCCTTCGCCTCGCTCGCGCGCGGGCCCGGCAACGTGGCGCAAGCCCTCGCACTGACCCGCGACGACGACGGCGCCGCGCTCGCCGATCTCGGCACCGCCCCCGATCCCGTGGCCCGGGCGCGCGAGGAGGTCGAACGGCGCGGTGAGGACACGTGGACCGGACTGGTCCTCGCGCAACGCCCCGCGAGCGACGTCGTCGTGACGGCCCGGACGGGCGTGTCCGGGGAGGGCGGGACGGACGCGTACCCGTGGCGCTACGCACTGCCGGGCGAGCCCACGGTCTCCCCGTACCGCAAGGCCACCGTCAAACGCCGCCGCACGCGCTAGCGCACCGCCCGCCGCGCGGTGCGCCGGATACGATGGAGCGGTGACTGAATCCGTGGAACAGATGATCGACCGGTTGTGCGCCAAGATCCCCGACCATCCCGAGCCGGGGGTGCTCTTCCGCGATCTCACGCCCCTGTTCGCGGACGGGGACGGTTTCCAGCGCACCGTGGACGCGCTCGTGGACGCCTTCCGCGGCCAGTACGACTGCGTGGCCGGTGTGGAGGCGCGCGGATTCATGATCGCCGCGGCTGTGGCGTACGCCTCCGGGGTGGGGATCATCCCGGTGCGCAAGGCGGGCAAGCTCCCGCGCGAGACCATCTCCCAGGCCTACGACCTCGAGTACGGCACGGGCACCCTGGAGATCCACACCGACGACGCTCCCCGCGGTTCGCGCGTCCTGGTCCTGGACGACGTCCTCGCCACGGGCGGGACCCTGGGTGCCACGGCGTCGTTGTTGACGCGCGGCGGGTACAACGTCGCGGGTTTCGGCGTGATCATGGAGCTGACTGCGCTGCGCGGCCGGGCCCAACTGGGTGGGCATCGCGTGCGCGCTCTGTTGCGCGTGTGACGGGGGAGTCGCGGGTCGAGCGGTAGGATAGACGATCGCCGGTTGAGCGACCGGACCCGTCGGCAGTGTGCGTGAGGTGAAGTGCGTGGAGGAATCCGCATCCGTGGAGGTGTCCCGGCAACTGGGGGAGGAACGGCGCTACGTCGCCGAGGCCTACGCCCGGTTGGACGAGTTGCGGCAACTCAATGCGGACGAGTTGCGCCGCGTCCGGACCACGAACTTCGGCGGGGGACACCAGGCGCGCTCCGAACGTGACGCATTCGCCACGCATTACGAGGACCGACTCACCCAACTCGACTCGGTGGATGAACGTTTGGTCTTCGGTCGCCTGGACACCACCGAGGGGGAGCGGCACTACGTGGGCCGGCTCGGACTGGCCACGGAGGACCACCGCCGGCTCGTACTGGACTGGCGGGCCCGCGAGGCCGGGGCCTTCTACCAGGCCACCGCCGCCAACCCCATGGACCTGGTGCGTCGACGCCACCTCATCATGGACGGGCGGGAGGTCACCGCCCTCGAGGACGACGTCCTGGATCCGGGTGCCGTCTCCGACGCCGAGGTTGTGCACGGCGAGGGCGCGCTCATCGCGGCCCTGAACTCCGAGCGCACGGGCCGCATGACGGACATCGTCGCCACGATCCAGGCCGAACAAGACCGCATCATTCGCGCCCCGCTGTCCGGGGTGCGCGTGGTCCAGGGTGGCCCGGGTACCGGCAAGACCGCCGTGGCCCTGCACCGTGCCGCGTACTTGTTATACGAACACCGGGAGCGGCTCGCCAAGTCGGGTGTGCTGATCGTGGGTCCGTCGTCGTCGTTCCTGTGGTACATCGAACGCGTGCTTCCGGCGCTCGGGGAGACCGGCGTGGTGATGTCGTCCCTCGCGGACCTCTATCCGGGTGTACACGGCACGGTCGAGACCGACCCCTGGGTGACCCGTTGGAAGTCCGGGCTGCACATGGTGGACGTCATCAAGCGCGCCGTTGCTGACCGGCAGAAGGTTCCTGAGCGCACCCAGTGGCTCACCGTGGACGGCCACCGCGTGCGGCTCGAACCCTCGCTCGTGCGCCGGGCCCGGGAGCGTGCGCGCGCCACGGGCAAGCCGCACAACGAGGCCCGCGAGACGTTCGTGAAGGTCATCGTTAAGGAGCTCGCCCAGAACCTCGGGGACGAGCTCAACGAGAAGGCCGGGACCACGATGGACCGCTCGTACCTCAAGGAGGACCTGCGACAGTCCCGAGAGGTACGCATCGCGCTCAACCTGCTGTGGTTGCCCTTGACACCCCAGCAACTCGTGGCTCAGTTGTTCGCCAAGGAGCACTACCTGCGCTCCGCCGCCCCGCGGCTCTCGGACGCCCAGGTCTCGCGCCTGCTGCGGCCCGTCGACGCGCCGTTGACCGTACCCGACGTCGCCCTGCTGGACGAGGCCGCGGAACTGTTGGGCGACTTCGAGTCCGCCGGTATCAAGGTGCGCGGGGACCGTTCGCTCGAGGAGCGCAAGGCCCAGGAATCGGCGCAGAAGGCGCTCGAGGCCATGGCGGAGGGTTTCGAGGACATCGGTGCCCAGGGCGTCGTCACGGTCGAACAGCTCACGTCTTTCAACGCTGAGGCGCCGCACCGGATGACGGCGGCCGAAGCGGCGTCGTCGGACCGTACGTGGGCGTACGGGCACGTAGTCGTGGACGAGGCGCAGGAACTCTCGCCCATGCAGTGGCGCGTGCTCATGCGCCGGTGCCCCCTGAAGTCCTTCACGGTGGTCGGGGACATCGCTCAGGCGGGGAACGCGGCGGCGGCCCGGACCTGGGACGAGGCGCTCGAGCCGTTCGTGGGGGAGCGCTTCACGCTCGAGGAACTCACGGTCAACTACCGCACCCCGCAACCGATCGCCGACGCCGCGGTGCGGGTCGCGCAGGCTACGGGGATCGCGGTCTCCGATCCCACGGCGGTGCGCGGCGGCGATCCGCCGGTGATCGTGCCGGTGGCCGTCGAGGCGGAGCTGGCCGCGGAGATCGTGGCGCAGGTGCGGCGCGAACTGGAGCGGCTCGCCGGGGGTCTCGTGGGAGTGGTGTGCCCCGGGGGACGTTTGGCCGCGGTGGGTAAGGCCCTGGACGAGGCCTTCCCGGGGCTCGTGGCCGCGGGCATGCGCAGCCTGGACCGGCGGATCATGGTGCTCACCCCGTGGGATGCCAAGGGCCTCGAGTTCGATTCCGTGGTGGTCGTGGAACCCACGGAGATCGCGGACGACCCCGCCGGGGGCCCGGGCAATCTGTACGTGGCCATGACCCGTCCCACCCAGCGGTTGTACCTCGTGGCGGCCCACGGACTGCCCGACGGGATCACCCCGCAACCCGGGGAACCGGGCTCCGGGGACCCCACGGCGGCCTGATAACTTAGTCCACGTGTCAACCACCGATCTCAGCACGCAGCACAACGATCCGTCCTTCTCCTCCCTGTGGGAGGAGCTGAACTGGCGCGGACTCGTCCAGGTCTCCACGGATGCGGAGGCCCTGCAGGAAACGCTCGACGGTGGTCCCATCACGTATTACTGCGGGTTCGACCCCACGGCGTCCTCCCTGCACCTGGGACACCTGGTGCAGTTGTTGCTGCTTCGCCGACTCCAACTCGCGGGACACCACCCGATCGGTCTGGTCGGCGGATCCACCGGGCTGATCGGTGATCCGCGGCAGACCTCGGAACGCGTCCTCAACTCGCGCGAGACGGTGGCCGAATGGGTAAACCTGCTGCGCGAACAGGTCCAGCGGTTCCTGTCCTTCGAGGGGGACAATCCCGCGCGCATGGTCAACAACCTGGACTGGACGTCCCAGCTGTCCGCGATCGATTTCCTGCGGGACATCGGCAAGAACTTCCGCGTGGGCACCATGATCAAGAAGGACATCGTGGCCAAGCGGTTGAACTCGGAAGAGGGGATCTCCTACACCGAGTTCAGCTACCAGATCCTGCAGGGACTGGACTTCCTCAACCTGTACCGGCAGTACGACTGCGTCCTGCAGACCGGCGGTTCCGACCAGTGGGGCAACCTCACCTCCGGCACCGACCTGGTGCGCAAGGCCGAGGGCGCCACGGTACACGCGATCGGCACGCCGCTGATCACCAACTCGGACGGCACCAAGTTCGGCAAGTCGGAGGGCAATGCCATCTGGCTGGATCCGGAACTGACCTCGCCCTACGCGTTCTACCAGTTCTGGCTCAACACCGCGGACGCGGACGTGGCGGATCGACTCAAGGTCTTCACCTTCCGCACCCGCGAGGAGATCGCGGAACTGCAGCGTCTCACCGAGGAGGAACCCTTCCGGCGTGAGGCCCAGAAGGTCCTAGCCTCGGACGTCAACACCCTGGTGCACGGGCCCGAGGCCACGCGCAAGGCGATCGAGGCGTCCGCCGCCGTGTTCGGCAAGGGTTCCTTCGAGGACCTGGACGAAGACACGCTCGCGGCGGTCGCGGCAGAGCTGCCCCACGCGGAGGTCGCACCGGGTGAGCACGCCGTGGTGGATCTGCTCGTGGCCACGGGCCTGGCGGAATCCAAGTCCGCCGCGCGGCGCACGCTCAAGGAGGGTGGTGCTTCCGTCAACAACCGCAAGCTCTCGGGGGAGGACGCCACCCTGACCGCGGACGACCTGTTGCACGGTCGGTTCGCGCTGCTGCGCCGGGGCAAGAAGAACCTGGCAGCCGTCACGGTCGGGAGCTGATCGTCGGGCACCGGGTCCCCGTCGGGCCCTGGTCACATACCCCGGGCATGGACGCCCGGAACCGCCGCACGGCGGAGCACCCGCGAGCCGGGGCCAGCGTTTTGCGCCGGTCCCGGCTCGTGTGTAATGTATTCCGAGTCGCCGCGGCGAGGAACCGAGAAGGAACCGGAGCCGCGGGGTGACCAGCAAAGATCAGCCCGACACGTCGGACCTCGTTCATGCTATGGTTACCTGGCATTCGGCAGCGCGAAGCGAATTGGCTTGAACAGTCAAGTTGACACGCCGAGCAACGCGGAACTAAGCTTGATGAGTCGCTTCGCGGCGGACCCAAGAGGTTCGATCCGAGAGGCAGCTACCAAATCGTTGATCGGCCCCCAGCGGCTCGATCGGACAACCGACCGTTGTGGCCCTGGTGAGGGGTCTGGTGGTGTGGTTTGTTGTTTGTCAACTCAATAGTGTGTCTAGTTTGTTGATACCAAAGTTTTTTTGTTTTTGGTTGATGGCCTGATGGCCCCTGGGTGTTTTCCCGTTTCCTGGGGGTGTTGGGTGTCAGCTGGGATCCTGCCCTGGTTCTGCTGCGCT